>JAYEMR010000104.1:0-11125 GCA_034718215.1 Chloroflexota bacterium | reverse complement strand
CCAGGTACTGGCAGATTCGAGGGCTGAGGCGTCCTCGCCGAAGCTGTTCCCCTGTCCGTCGGACCCTGTCTCCCGCCTGTGCGGACAGGGCGCAGGCAGGAGACGGGATAGTCAGCATATCCCTTGGCGGGGATGCCTCGGTCCTCTCGTTGAAGATATGGATAAGTCACCAATAAATCACCCTTGGCTGACTTGCCATTAGGCGAATTTGCCCTAAAATATCATTTGAGTGATGTGCTGCTTCATCAGGGGCTACGAGCGCTTGCCTGAATATAGGGCGAGCATGGATCGAAAACTGTCATGTTAATAGCCAGCAAATCTAGTCAGCACTTTTTGATCATCCGCTCCATCGCTCTCCTCATAGACATCATTGCCATTATTGAGGAGCTATTACCTGCTGGGAGGGGATGATCACTGGCCATAAACAGATCATTTAGTATCAAAAACCTCCCATAGGGAGGTTTTTTTGTTGCCCTCTCATAAGTATTCAGCTATCAGCCTTGGAGCAGGCGGAGGGACATGAGTTGGGCTGAAGGCTTACCAGCAGAAAGGAAGAGAGATGAGGAATCTAGAATTGTACGACACAACTCTTCGCGATGGAGCCCAGAGGGAAGGGATATCCTTCTCGCTGGCGGACAAAGTGAAGATCACCCGCAGGCTGGATGAGCTGGGGATCGACTACATCGAGGGAGGTTGGCCGGGCTCCAACCCCAAAGACGCGGAGTTCTTCGAGCGTGCATCGCACCTCGGACTGCGCCAGGCCAAAGTTGCTGCCTTCAGCATGACCTGTCGAGTGGGGATGGACCCGGCTGATGACCCCAATATGCAGCAGCTGGTATCCGCCGACACAGAGGTAGTTACTGTGGCGGGGAAGAGCTGGGATCTGCACGTGCACGAGGTCCTACATACCAGCCTGGGGGAGAACCTCCGCCTGATAACGGATACATGTTCTTTCCTGCGGGCCCATGGTCAGCGTGTCTTCTACGACGCCGAGCACTTCTTCGATGGTTTCAAGGCCGATCCCGAATACGCTCTGGAGACATTGCGGGCCGCGGTTAGGGGCGGCGCGGAGAGAATCATTCCGTGCGATACCAACGGTGGATCTCTCCCCTCCGAGGTCGCCCAGGCCCTGGATCGAGTGCGACAGGCGATAGATGTGCCACTGGGCATCCATGCCCACAATGATGGGGGATTGGCTGTGGCCAACACACTGATAGGAGTGGAGCATGGGGTGGTACAGGTGCAGGGCACCATCAACGGCTACGGCGAACGATGCGGGAACGCAGATCTGTGCACGGTGATCCCTGACTTGCACCTCAAGATGGGATTCGAGTGCCTGTCTCCGGAACAACTGGCCCGCCTCACTGAGCTCTCACACTACGTGGCCGAGATCGCTAACCTCAGTCACAACTCCTTCCAACCCTATGTGGGAGATAGTGCCTTCACCCATAAAGGGGGTATGCACGCTGACGCCATGGCCAAATGCGAGGGGAGCTATCAGCACATCAATCCCGCTCTGGTGGGCAACCGCCGCCGAGTGGTTGTATCAGAGCTGTCAGGCAAGGCCAACGTGCTGGCCAAAGCCCAAGAGTTCGGCATTCAGTTGGATAAGGACTCCCAGCAGGTGCGGGACATCGTGATCCAGATCAAGGAACTGGAGAGCCAGGGCTTTCAATTTGAGAGCGCGGAGGGGTCCATGGAGCTTCTCATGCGGCAGGTGCAGCCCGGATACCAGCCGCCCTTCGAGCTCCTGGACTTCACCGTGCTGGTGGAGAACCGTTGGGGGCGGGGGCTGGTGTCGGAGGCTATGGTCAAGCTGCGCATCGGCGACGAGGTGGTCCATACCGCGGCCGAGGGGAATGGCCCGGTCAATGCGCTGGACAAGGCGGCGCGCGAGGCGCTCGTGCCAATCTACCCTGAGCTGAGAGACGCGCACCTCACCGACTACAAGGTTCGCATTCTGGACGAGAAGGAGGGAACCGCCGCCCGAGTACGAGTGCTGATAGACTCCACCGACGATGGGGAAAGCTGGAGCACGGTGGGGAGCTCCCCAAATATCATCCAAGCCAGTTGGCAGGCTCTGGTGGACAGCCTGGAGTATGCCATCCTGAAGGGTGAATGGAGGCGGAGTTAACAGCCCTTGGGCATGGGGAATAGTTCTTGGGAGCGCGGCCGGTCACGGCGAGGTGGACAGGGGCAGCGACAGCCAAGCACTGTTGATGAACTGACCGTCCGCTGCCTGCCGATACATGGCCACCCGCACTGCCACCGGCTGGCTCCCATTCGGGATTCGGAGCCGGTAGTGATCCCTGACGATCTCCCCCTTGCTCCAGCGAGAGGTGGGATACCAGCCATCCACGGGATGAGGGCGGTCGGCCTGGATCAGAATGTCCTGGGGGCCCCGCGGGGGATCGTGAGCCACCAGGTGGACGGCCACGCTGTAATCAAAGGCTGGGATATCCCCAGCCTGCCAGTAGACCGTGAGCATGTAGGTCTTCGGGTTCGCCAGCACCAGTTGCGCTGAGAGGATCCGGATGGAGTTGCCCAGCTCAAAGCTCCTGCCCACTGGGACCTCAGAGGCGTGGACGAGAGGCGCGGTGCCGAGCTCAACTACACCAGGCGCGGCAGAGGAGAGGTAAACTCGCCCCAGATGCTCCTCCCACCAGGATATCGGATAGCGGTACATCGTCCGGCTGAGTGTCAGCAGGCGGCTTCCACGAGCGATCAACTCCCCGAAATTGGCATCGTGGGGCACCAGGTTGAGTCCAGGAAGCTGCTCGCGAAAGGTCTGGGCGTAGGCCAGGGCCCAAAATTCGCGCCCCCACAGGGCCATGAAAGCGATCGGGCGTCCCTCCGCAGGAGGAGCCACCTGCTCTGCGGTGGAGATTATCTCCTCCGCTGCTGGGTCCCGGCTGATGGCCAGAACCGCCGGGCGGTGAGCCACGGCCAGCCCCAGCAGCAGCCCTATCATCATAATGGCCAGAGGCAATTTGGCCCCCGGCAGGCGGCGGGCTAGCCAGCCGGCCAACAGCGCCAGCCCTACCCCGCTCAGAAGGACCATGGGCAGCTTCGCCGCCAGCAACGCATCTGATACATGGCCTTCCCAGATCAGGATGCACAGCAGGCCATAGGGCATCCAGGCGAGTGTCAAAGCTAGGGCCTGACGGCGCCGCTCGTAGAAAGCCGGGAGAAGCAGTCCCAGAAGTCCCAGGGCCAGCATGATAAGTGGCAGATCGTCGGCCAGGATGCCCAGCGTGCACTCAGCCCGCATCCAGATCTGAAGTACGCTCCTCGGCCATTGCACCACCCGTCCGACTTTAGTGTCCGCCACCATGGCCCAGAAACCGGGCCAAGTCCCGGGAGACACGCTGGACATCCATTTGACACCCTGCCAGGCACGCAGAGGAAGGTACAGATACACCAGAGGGGCCAGGGCCGCCAGGCCAGCCATCGGGAGAAGCGCTCGGCCGAGGGATCGAAGACGAGGGGCGACCAGCAACAGCACAGCCGGAGTCAAGAGGAGGACGCTCCGGTGGTGGGCGACGCCTTGACTGAAGGCCAAGGTGAGTAGGAGCAGATCAGCTCGTTTGCCCTTTTCCTCAAAGCGGAGGGCCAGAAGCAGGGACGCTGCGATGAAGGCCATGGTCAGGGTGTGCACCTCGGCCAGAGATGCGTCCACCCACAGGGAGGTGGAGATAGCCGCCACCAGCCCTCCCCAGGCTGCTGCCGGAACTGGCGATCCCAAGGCGTGAGTCAGAATGGCCAGTAAGGCCACAGTCACAGCGCCCCAGATTGCAGACCACAGTGATGCTCCAGCAGCTGGCTCCAGGCCGAGGAGGCGCATCCCGTTGACGAACAGCGAGCCGCCTAAACAGTAGAGTGGATATCCTGGACGGTGCACCAGGCCCCAACGAGGCAGCGCGTTCTGGATGTTGCCCACATCGGTGGCGTAGGGGGCTTCGCTACCGTTAATGTCTGTCTGCAACGTGGACAGGAACAGGGCGAAGGCGATCACGGCCGCTAGATTGGCCCACAACTTCACACTCCGTGAGAGCGGGGCCAGATGGTTTCTCAGTTCTTCCATATCAAGTAAATTGGGTCGAGGCAACCTCGAAGTGGAAGTGAGGGAATGGTTCACCTGTACCCATAGGTGCGGGCAAAGATGGATTGACGCTTTTCACATGCCCACTAGCCCAGCGGTGAAGTCGCCGGGCTTCGCCTCCTAAGGTAGAATTAAGGCCAGCCCCACTAGCAGGGCTATCATAACCACAGCCAACGCCCCAATGCGCTTGAGGTCAGCTAGCACGTAGCGGTACTCCTCGCGAAAATCTACCTCCTGATGTCTCCCCTGTGTTGGATGATACCTTCGTCTGCTCATATTTGCTGCTCCTGCTGAGAATCTTCACTTTGCACCACGCGAACTCTCCGACCTGAGGCTAATTATATGAGTGTTCATTTGGGTCTTAGAGGCACCTTTTGTGGGTGGGCGTAAGGCCCACCCCTAATCTATTTGAAACGCACCCTAATTATATCCATCCCTAATTTGCTCGTCAAGCATTCCTCGCAGCCATCGCCAGGCTATCTCCCACTCCTCCACCTCCAGAGCCGCCAGCCCTCCCACGTAGAAAAGCCCTCCCAGCCCCGCTGGGAAGATCACTGTCAGCAGTTGGCCCAGCAGCGTCGTCTTGCCCCCCAGAGCCTCCATCTTCCAGCGCGCTCCCAAGACGGCCACGGCCATCAGCAGCGCTCCCAAGAGGGCCTGAGCGCCGGTGGTCCACACCCTCTGGTTCATCAACCCGCCAATTCGCCGTCGCAACAGCCACAGCATAATCACCGCGTGGCCGAGCCACTGCATCGAGTTAGCCAGCACCAGCCCTATCATCCCTAATGGCCGCAGGAGGGGCAGCGCCACCCCCAGATAGATTCCCACCCCTAGCACCCCAACTATGGCAGGGGTCAGGGTATCCTGTCGGGAGTAGAAGGCGAAGATCAATGGCTGGTCAACAGCGGCGAAGATGAGGCCGATGAGGTATACTCGCAACGCGCGGGCGGTCTGGATGGTGTCGGTGGGGGTGAAATCACCATGTTGGAACAGCAGGCGCACTACTGGCTCGGCCAGGAGGAGGAGGCCCACGGCGGCGGGGATGATAAGCAGCAGCACCAGTCGCAGGCCCTGTCCCAGCGTGGCGCGGAAATCAGCTGGTTTTCGATCCTCTTGGCCGGCCGCGTACCGGGAGAGGGAGGGCAGGATAGCGAGTGAGATGGCCGCTGAGATCATCCCTAGTGGAAACTGGATGAGGGTGGTGGCGCACTGCATCCAGGCTATGGACTGCTCCCCGGTGCGCGAGGCGAGGTTGCGATCAATGCCCACCGCGATCTGGCTGATCACCAGCCCTCCGAAGATGGGCAGGGAGAGACGCAGAATGCGGCGCAGGCCCGGATGTCGCAGGTCTAAGCTGGTGGTGAAACGCATGGAGCGCAGCCCAACCATTTGGAAAGTAACCTGTAGGATGGCTCCGATCAACAACCCCAGGGCCATGCTTCGTATGCCCCACCACCTCGCCCCCAGGAGGGCGACGAGTACGATGGCCGCGTTGAAGACAGCAGAGGTGAAGGCGGGAAAAGCGAAGCGGCGTAGCCCATACAGCAGCCCAGAGAAGATAGAGGAGAGGCTGAGGAAGAGCAGGGCGGGAATGGTGATGCGCATGAGGCGAGTCGTCTCCGCCAGCAGGGGCGGGGGGAAGCCTCCTCCCAGCAGCCAGGCTAGTTGAGGGGCGAGGAGCTCCCCCAGCAGGGTGAATCCTATCAGCACGGCCATCGCCAGGCTGATGACCAGGCTGGCCACCCGCCACAGCTCGTCCTGGTCCCTCTCGGCGTACTCGCTGAATACAGGCACCAGCGCCGAGCTGACCAAGCCTCCCACCAGCAGATCGTGGAGCATAGTGGGTACGATGGCCGCCACTCGGTAGGCGCTGACCAGCCCGGTGGCGCCGAAGAGATCGGCCATGACCGTCTCCCGGGCCAGGCCCAGCAGCCTACTGAGCACGTTGCCCAGGGCGATTACCGAGGCCGGTCCGAGGATGGCTGGTTTCGGATCTGAGGTTTCAGGTTTTATGTCCTCCTCCAGTTCTTCGACTTCCTTCTTCGCTCTTGTGTAGAGCCACCCGACGATGAAGTCGTCGGGCTACGAAGCAGTGGGTGATAAATCACCCTCACCCGCGCCTGCTCGGGTCCTGTCTCCTGCCTGCGCAGGCAGGCGCCTATCCAGGCACTGGGCGCAGGCACCTGTCCGCCTGCACTCGATCACCTGTGCCCAATAAAGCCCGATTCATCGGGCGCTGCTCAGTGGTTGCTATTGTACATCATCGTGCTGGTGGCGGCAATAAGCCAGAACCTGCTGGTCGCTGAGATAGGGACAGTTAAAGAGCGCCTCACTCAAGCCATGCTCATAGCATTGGCAGCGCGGAAAGTATGCGTTACCAGCCGCCCACAGGCGTCCTCCCAACCCCAGCTTGGCGAGGAGCTATGCCTCCGGGAACTGACCAACCTGATGTTTTTTACGTGTGCTTTACGCATCTTTCATGCTCATTTTACACACAAGTCAGGTATTTTGTGCTATAATATTTTTACTTTAGGGGGGTTTCTTCAACATCTCACAGCCTTTCGAGGTGAATCACTATGACGGAGAGAAAGACGATCCTCACGGCCAAGGAGGCAGCAGAGTATCTGAGGATCAGTTTGTTCACCTTGGGCAAGATGGAAAAGGAGGAGTTGCTGATCCCCCTTCCGCACACCGGGAGGACACCGCCGCTATTCGCTTGCCTGCACCTGATCACCTGTCCTGCCTGCGCACCCGTGCCTGATCGGGTACAGGCGGACAGGACCCGCGCAGGTGCGGGCAGGCACAGGTGAGATGCTGAACGAATACCTGGAGCAAAGCCGCAATCATCCCTTCAATCAATCCCAAGAGGAAGGAGCCGAATCATCTAAAGAAAGGGGGTATAATGCTTTATCTGATCAACTGGCTGAGGATGAGGTTGCCCCTCGAGCGTGAGGAGGGGCAGTCGCTGGCCGAGTACGCGCTGATCCTGGCCCTGATAGCTGTCGTTGTGATTGGCATACTCGCCACTCTGGGAGACACAATCAGCAGCGTCTTCGAGGAGGTCGTTTCCGCCCTCGGCGGCACCCCCTAGCCTTAATCAGCGCAGACGTCCAGCCCACGAGCAGAGCCCCATCTATCAGAAGGTGGGGCTCTGCTCACGTAACAGCTCTTTTGCAGGCTTCGAGGCCTGCTGGTAGTCACCCCCTATGGTGTTGGTAACGTAGAGAGCGGCATCGTCATTGGCCCTCACCCACCCCTGCCCTTCGGGCACCCCCTCCCTCTCCCACCTGTACCAGGTACTGGCAAAATTGGGAGAGGGAGGGGGCCGGGGGGAAGGAGAGTGCAGATTAAAACGCCCCCAAATACCACCAACACCCAACAGGGGGACTACCAGGCCTGATCATGCGTGAGGTAGGGATCCCATGTTGAAAGCGGAGAAGGGACAGAGCGTTGTCGAGCTGGCACTGCTTCTGCCCATATTGATGATCATCCTGACAGGGGTCGTTGATCTAGGACGAGCCTTCAACGCCTACATAACCATCACCAACGCCGCGCGCGAGGGGGCGCGGTATGGCTCCCTGAATCCCACGGACACCAACGGCATCAAGGCCCGAGTCATGGGGGAGGCAGCGGGGTCGGGGGTGAGCGTCGAGGAGGGCGATATTCCTGCTCCAACATGTGACCCTTCTTGCGAGCCTGGAAATACGATTTGTGTGGAAGTGCACCACGATTTCCCCTTGCTCACTGGATTCGTGGTCAGCGGAGGTGCGATACAACTTGTTAGTTCGGCGGAGATGGTCATCCTTGGGGAATAGGAGCGAGAGGGGACAAGTCCTCATCGAGTTTGCCCTCACCCTACCTGTCATCATACTCATTCTTACGGGCATCTTCGACCTGGGCAGGGCCATCTATGCCTACAACGCGGTAGCAAACGCAGCGCGGGAAGGAGCCAGGACAGGTATCTTCGTCAAGGCCACCGATGCGAAGATCAAAACTGCGGCTCTCCAGACAGCCCCAGGGCTGAGCCTCAGCGAAGAGGATGTGACCATCAACCCCTCTGGGAGCAGGGACTCTGGAGGGACGGTGGAGGTGACGGTGACCTATCCCTTTCAACCTGTCACCAGCAACCTATGGGGAGGCAGCTCTATTGACATATCGAGTTCGGCCACTATGTACGTTGAATGACGCGATGCGAAAGGAGATGAGAAGATGAAGTGTGAAAGAGGCCAGGTGATGGTCATCGTCGCCCTGGCCATGACAGCCATGCTGGCCATGTCAGCTCTGGTTTTGGACGGAGGTTACGCCTACCTCCAAAGGCGCCGGATGCAAAACGCAGCCGATGCCGGAGCCTTGGCTGGTGCGCGGGAGCTGTGTTCGGAGGAGGGCAACCCGGAGGCAACGGCGGTCGACTATGCCCAACGCAATAGAGCCGAGGACGTCGATGAGGACGATGTAGACATCGATGGAAACACAGTGACTGTGACGGCACACACGACATTCGACACCTTCTTCGCTGGTGTGATAGGCGTTCCGGAGATGAGCATCAGTGCCGAGGCAAAAGCCAGCTGCCAGCCAGCTAAATCCACAACGGGGCTTCGTCCCATAGCCGTCGAGGAAAAAGATTACGACTTTGGCACTGAGTATACTATCTGGCACTCTGAGCCCATTACAGACAGCCAGCGGGGCTGGCTCGACTTCGATGGGGGCGGGGGCGGTGCCTTTCAATTGAGGGATTGGGTGACGAATGGCTATGGTGACGAGATAAGCATAGACGATGAGGTCGAGGGGGAGCCGGGGGAAAAGACATCGGTGCTACAAGAGGTCGAGGACCTCATCGGGAAAACCGTGGTATGCGGCGCTTACGACCAGATGCACAAGGAACATGGAAAGTGGTATTACCATATCTCCTTCTTCGTCGCCTTCGAGATAACGGATGTGAAGTCCACAGGCAGCCCGAAGTGGATCAAAGGCAAATGTAAACCTCTTGTGGTCAACGGCGAATGGGGAGGCCCAGACCACGGTGTTAGAGTGGTTAAACTCACCAGGTAGGAAGGTCGAAGATGGAAAGAAAAAAAGGTTGGCTTTGGCTAGCAGCAGGCGCATTGTTGGCCCTTCTGGCCGGCGGGGTGGCTTTCGTGACCTTAACAAGAGCTACAGCTACCAAACCTGCTGGCGTAGAGGTTTCCCAAAATCGAAGTCAGGTTGTGGTGGCTGTCCACAGGATAGCCCTGCGAAGAGTCATCCAAAAGGAGGATGTGGAGCTCAAGGAGATGCCCGCTGACCTGGTGCCCGAGGGGGCGGTGCGCCAGGTGGAGGAGGCTGTGGGCAAGATAGCCACGGCTGAGTTATTCCCCCAGGAGATCGTCATCTCCTCCCGGCTGGCCGATCCCACGGTGCAGGGAAAGGCAGGGCAGATCGCCTTCACCATGGAGGAAGACAAAGTGACCATAGCCATCCCTCCCCTGGATCTGATGAGCGATATCGAACTCCTGAAGCCCGGCGATAGAGTGGACATCCTGGTCTCCCTCGATAAAGAAGGGAGACTTATCACCGTTCAAACCCTGCAGAACCTGGAGATAGCAGCCATCGTCACGCCGGGCTCCAAAGCCCAGGAGAAAGCGACAGGCGAGACGGAAGCGGGGAAGCCCTCGGCCCTGCTGTTTGCCCTCGACCCGCAGGATGCCCTGATCCTCAAGCACTTGATAGATTCCGGAAGCATCGTTGACG
The DNA here is from genome assembly GCA_034718215.1 of Chloroflexota bacterium. Taxonomy (GTDB): domain Bacteria; phylum Chloroflexota; class Anaerolineae; order JAYEMR01; family JAYEMR01; genus JAYEMR01. The sequence continues at coordinate 1,296 of JAYEMR010000104.1, read as the reverse complement.
TCGCCCTGCGAGCGCCCACCAACGAGCGCCTGTTCGAGACCCAGCCCGTGGACATGGATTATCTATCCGACCGCTACCGTCTCCGTCGCTGAGAGAGGTGAGGAGCAGATGGCTGATAGGCTCATCCAGATATTTCTTATGATGGGGCCCAGCTCAATCCAGCGCGAGGTGGCCAGGATATGTGAGGCCGATGATGAGCTTCATCTCCTGGGCGTCGCCTCTAGCGCCCAGGAGGCCCTGACCCAAGAAGCGGATGTGATCCTAGTGGACAGCGAGTTGGAGGGCGAGGATACTATTTCCTTGATCCAACGGTTGACCCAGTCGCCAGGGACGACGGTGATCGCCACGGCTGGACACTCGGATATAGACTGGCTGCGGGAAGCCACACTGGCCGGAGCGCGAGGCTTCCTCCTCAGGCCCTTCAGCGAGACCGAGTTCGTAAGCACCGTCCGCCAGATCCACCGATTGGCCACCAGGGGCGAAGCAGAGCTGGCTCTCAGGGGACGGATCCTGACCGTTTTCAGCCCCAAGGGAGGGGTGGGAAAAACGACCATCGCCATCAATTTAGCCGTAGCCCTGGCCTCAGAGAAGGGGAAGGAGGTGGTCCTGGTTGATGGCGACTTGCAGTATGGCGATGTCGATGTGGCCCTGAACATCCACGCTCGCCGGACCATCGCCGATCTGCTGCCCCATTCGGAGCAACTGGATGTGGAATTGGTGGAAAGCGTGTTAGCATCCCACTCATCGGGTATCAAAGCACTCTTGGCCCCTTCCCGATCCGATGTAATTGGAGACATCCAATCCAATCATCTGGAGAAGATATTCCTAAAGTTACAGGAGATGTTCGATTACGTAGTTGTGGACGATCAAACCCTCCTCGATGATAGAACCAAAGCCCTGCTGGATAGGAGCGATAAGATCTTGCTGGTGACCGTTCCAGACATGCTGACCCTCCGTCATACCAGGCGGTTTCTCGAGTGGGCTGAATCGCGTGGTTATCCGCCATCCCAATTGTTGTTGATACTCAATCGGGCTGAGGTCCAGGCCGGCGTAAAAGCAGGGGATATAGAAGGCTACCTCAACTATCGAATCGGGCTGTCTATCCTCAATGATGCTCCAGCCGTTATCCACAGCCTCAATCGAGGGGTGCCTCTGGTCATCAGTCATCGCAAAAGTTTAGTCGCTAAGAGCATCTTGCAGCTGGCCGAACTGGTGGTCGAGGAGCCGGCGATCCGCCAGGCGGCACGGGATAAATTCCGCTTCTACCGGGAGCAGGGCTATCCTCTACAGGATCAT
>JAYEMR010000103.1:8063-11249 GCA_034718215.1 Chloroflexota bacterium | reverse complement strand
ATTCCCCACTGACATGCTCAAACCACGGAAAACGTTAGAACCAGGCGAATAGGATTCTACCTCCCTATTTTGGCCGCAGGAGCGAGTTTAGTCAACTCACCAGAAGAAATGTGACATTGTCAAGGTACCTAGAGCTGCGCGTTCGCCGCGGCGATAGGGAATTCTCTATCGAGGCTCAGCGGGAGTACGGCCAGGAGCTGGGCCTCGACTTCGTCCAGCCACTGTTTAATGGCATTCGCCGTTGCTCCAATGCCTGCAAGTTCTGCTTCGTTAATCAACTTCCCCAGGGGATGCGTTCCTCCCTCTACATAAAAGATGATGACCTCCGGTTGTCCTTCTTGACCGGCTCCTTCGTCACTTTGACCAACCTCACTGAGGCTGACTGGGAGCGCCTGGCCCAGCAGCATCTCAGCCCTCTCTACGTCTCAGTGCACGCCACCGAGCCCTCTCTGCGCCGCTGCATCTTCGGCCGCCCAGTTCCCGACATCCTCTCGCAGATCCGGCGATTGGGCAGGTTGGGCATCCACATCCACTCCCAGGTGGTCCTCGTCCCTGAACTTAATGATGGCCTCCATCTGAGACGCACGGTGTTCGACCTTGCGGAGCTCTACCCTGTGGTGGAATCGGTGGCCCTCGTCCCTGTTGGGCTGACCAAGTACCATCGCGGCGGCTGTCGGCCTTATACTATGGCTGAGGCAAGGAGGCTGCTGGCCCAGGTTGCTCCCTGGAGGCGGGATTTCCGTAGGCGATGGGGCGTAAACTTCGTTTACCCCGCCGACGAGTGGTATTTGCTGGCCGGGGAGCCAATCCCCCCGGCCGAGGCTTACGATGGCTTTCCTCAGCTGGAGAATGGGATAGGATTGGTTAGGGAGCTGGTGGATAACTGGGAGGAAAGCAAAGGGGCTCTGGAGGCTGGTCAACCCGTGTCCTTTCGAGGATCGAGGCTGACCCTGGTGTGTGGCACACTGATCGCTCCCACCCTGGAGGGGATTGCCCACGAGCTCTCAGCGCTGATCGGCGCCAGCATAGATGTGGTTCCCGTCGTCAATCACTTCTTCGGCCCCACCGTCACCGTGTCGGGCCTGCTAACGGGCCAGGATGTGGTCGGCGCCCTGAGAGGGCGAGAACTGGGGGATGCGGTGATCCTGCCCAGGACCATGTTCGATGCGTCTGGGGAGCGGACGCTGGACGAATGGACGCCCAGCCAGTTGAGCGAGCGACTGGGCGCGCCGATCTGGTGCGCGGGTAATTTGGGAGAGATAGTGGCGAGGCTTCTATCACCCCACCGGCAGCACATTTGAGGCCCGCCTGGGAAATAGGTTTTTCAACAGCGCCTGCGCCTCGTCGGTCTCCACCCCACAGTCTGGGAAAGCATACTTCAGCTCTCTTAGCGTCCGATAGCCGAGCAGAAGCTGTAGAAATGTGTGGCCTGGGAACCTCGCGGCTTCTTCATCATCGGCCGTCGGAATCCACTTCTCCACCGCTGTCATTCTCCCGTCCTCGAATACGAGCCGTAGGCCGTCACTGTAGAAGCTGACCCTCAGCTCCCCTGTATGTCCCACGAGCGCTGAATCCGCCAATCGTCGCTCCAGCACTGGCCTGATGTGACGCAGGAAATCCGGAAGATCCGGCACTCGCACGTACCAGGCGTAGGGCTTGATCTCATGCGGCAGCCGGTCGTGGATCACCTGGTACACTGGATGTTCTGTCCCCAGCCAGAAGGCGAAGGCCTCCATCTCCTGCTCCTCGTCCTGCGCTGCGTACTCCTCGCCCGTGGCCCACAGATACCGGATCACAGTCGGGGTCACGGCCAGCCATGAGACGCCCGACTTCAGCTCGTAAGCGTTGACCCCCATCCTCTGTTTCCACAACTTCGGTGGGTGCACCAGGAACCCAACCGGCTCTCCCTCTACACTCTCTATCACGCGCAGCTCCGACCGATTGGAGCTCTCCTCACTCCACCCCTGCAGCTCATAGCGCAACAATACCTCATTGCGGACACAGGCCACCAATGAGCGCTTCATTGCCTGCTCGTACACTTGGGCGACAAAGGGCAGATCGGCTTCTGTGGTCGGACGCACGCGATATGGTTCCTTCTCATCCCCCTTCAGCTTCGGCACATGCGTTTTGTATCCCACGCGTCCACCTTCCAGTTCCAGGGCCATCTCGTAGCCGAACTGGCGGTAGAAATAGGAGATGCCGGTGATGGCCTGTAACTTATGGCCTCGCTCAGCGCTCCACTGGTGGATGACCTCAAACTGAGCGCGTATCAATCCCCGCCGCCGGTAGTCCGGATGGGTGCCCACCAGCTCTGGTCGCCCCACCCCGAACTCGATCCCGCCATAGGCCCATGTCTGCGGGATCAAACAGAGCGAGGACACGATGGCGTGGGTGCTTGTATCCTCCACTAATGTGAAATCGCCTGCGTCACAGGTCGGATGATCGCCCGACATTAGGTCTCGTGTCGCAGCCGCATCCCCTTCGTCAAATATCTCCGCATTGAAGGCTGCCAGTGCCTCGGTGTCCGCCACCGTCGCTCGCCGCAAGACCAATCCATCTCCCAGGTCTCGAAGAATGACCCTCTCTTCTGCTATGCTCTGAGCCATTGACCTTTGTGTTCCACCTCTGGCTACTTACATCCCAGCCGCCGCAGGCCTTTAGCCGCGCCCGGATTATAACTAGGATCGAGTTCCAGGACCCGGCGATAGTGAGCGCAGGCCTCCTCCGTGCATCCCAGAGGCTCCAGAAGCTCTCTGGCGTAGAAATAATGGGTATAATGGTTGCGTTCATCCAGGCGCAGGGATTCCTTGAAGGCCTCCTTGGCCTCGTCGAAGCGCTTCAGGTGAGTCAGGGCACGGCCGCGGGTGCCCAGCAACACCGCTCTTGAGCCAGGGTCTTGAACGTTTTGAAGAGCCCGATTGAGCAAGTCGGAAGCACGCTTGGGATCGCGCCGAAGTTCCATCATCGCCCAGTTCTGCCAGATGTATGAATTGCCGGGGGCGGCTCGGGAAGCCCGCTCAAAGAGCCGCCACGCCTTATCGTACTTCCCTAATTCCCTCTCCATCAGAGCCCAGGCCTGCCAGGTAGGGGCGTCAGTTGGGTCGGCTTTTATGCCCTGTTCGAAGAGCCGCCGCGCCTCATCGTGATTCCCCAACTCCTTTTCCATCAGAGCCCAGGCCTGCCAGG
>JAYEMR010000103.1:0-7963 GCA_034718215.1 Chloroflexota bacterium | reverse complement strand
GAGTACCCTGTTCGAAGAGCCGCCGGGCTTCGTCGTGGTTCCCCAACTCCTTCTCCATCAGAGCCCAGGCCTGCCAGGTATAGATGTCGGTTGGGTCGGCCTGGGAACCTTGCTCGAAGAGCCGCCGGGCCTCATCGTGATTCCCCAACTCCTCCTCCATCAGCGCCCACGACTGCCAGGTGGGGGCTGAGGTAGGATCGGCCTGGGAAGCTAATCGGAAGACAATGCGAGCTTCGTTGTAATCTCCCCGCCGCTTCAACGCCAATGGAAGAAGGGTAAGCAACTTGCGACTGGATGTGTGAGGAAAGACCGATAGCCGCTTCTTCAGGCCTTTGAAGAGATCTTGATAGAGGTAGCCGGACTCTACCCATCGCCGCTCTGAGCTGGCGGCAAGGTCAAAGACTTTCTCGGCGATGACGGGGTGGCGGGTGTATAGCCGTTGACCACCGATTCTCCTGTCCTCGACCTCGGTCATCTCCAGAAGGCCGGGCAGACGGCCCAGGATATGCGGCCCCACCTCGCGCTCTTCGATCCCCAGTGCCTGAGCGAAGAGGGGGCGGGAGAGCCAGAAGCCGAAGCGGTGCACGGCGCTAAGCAAGGCGTACGCGCGGACGAGAAAGGGGCCATCGTTCCACCGATGCACGCGCTGCAGTTCATCCAGCACGATCTGCTCGAAACTCTCCGCGCGGCGGCGGGCGGTGAGGAGGGCCGGCAGCAATTGTCTATCCGCCTCCAGGCGATCCATAAAGTGGCGTATCTGTTCCTCGCGGGATAGTTCGGCCAGCCGGTCCAGGGCGTCGGCAGTGGCCAGTTTGTCCAGAAGGGCCTCCACTTCGCGCCTCTTCAAGCGGGGTAGGCGAAACTTCTGGAAGTGCAGGGCCCGTAGTTGCCCCTCCATCTCGGCAGCTTGCCATTCATGGAAGCGGGCAGTGCCCAGAGCGACGAAGCGGACCCCGCGCTCGGCCAGTTCCTGGGCCAGGATCGGTAGGTGCTCCTCCAAGTCAGCCTGGTCAAAGCAGAGGACCAGTGGACGCTTGCGGGGGAGAGTGAACTCCTGACCGGTCACGGGGCTCGTGAAGGCCACGCCGGAGTGGCGCCAAAGCACGGTGTATCCGTCCTCGGCCAGGTTCCAAGCCAGGCGCATAAGGAGCGTGGTCTTACCCTCGCCGGCCAATCCCAAGAGCAGCTCCATCCGCTGGGCTGGGAGATCCGAATCTTCCACAAAATCGTGCATGCCCTCATAGAGGATGCGAGGTGCGTCATGTTCCAGGGCGATATTGGCCCAATTGGGGCGCGTGCCGCCGTAGAAATCGGCGGGGGCCCGCTCGGCCATCTGGCGCCGGAAGGGCTCGTCCAGGGCGTAGAAGGATAGGCGGCGGTCGCCGGATTGGTAGACGATGTTACCGTCGCCGGTGACAACGATGCTGGAAATGACATCCCCGCCGATGGCGACGCTGCGCGTGTCCTGTGCCTTGGTCATCTCAACCCCCTTGGTGATCTTGCTACTACTTCACCTCACTGCGGCTGTGATCGCCGCCGACATCCCTGTCGCCGGTGATGATAGTGCTGCCTTTCACACCGCCGCCAATGGCCACACTGCGCTCACCGCTTGCGGTGACCGTCACGCCTGTAGCCTGGGCTTCCCACCACATCTGGCTTAGTTCCTTTGCCAGGGTTTCGTCTTGGGCCAGCAGTTTCTTCAACTGCAGGCGCAAGGCGGCCTCGGCGTCGGAGTCGTCAGGCATGGCCGCGGCATCCCGCGCTGCTTTCTTCACCTCCTCATTTCCGCGCAGTTTGATCCACAGCGCCTTGGCCTGCTCCCAGGCCTCGGCGCCGAATTTCTCACCTGCTCTTTCACCGGCCTTGAGCAGGTAGGGGAGGAAAGGTGTCAGGAAAGCTATTATGTTCTGGGCTAAGGTTGTCGGATCCATTTACTCATGCCCCCTTTCACCCTTGTTCAGGCAGATATTTCGTACAACTATCCTCTCAGCAGGCGATGAAGTATCTCCCTCGCCCCCTCCGCCGCGCGCGCTCGGTGGGAGATGCGGTTCTTCACCTCTGGAGGTAACTGGGCCATGGTGCAGCCGTATTCTGGCACGAAGAAGACGGGGTCGTAGCCGAAGCCGTGGGAGCCTCGGGGCTGGAAGGCGATACAGCCCTCGCATACACCCTCAGCGGTGTGCAGCTCTCCATCCGGGGTGGCGATGGCGATCACGCAGCGGAAGCGTGCTCCTCGCTCTCCCTTGGGCACTCCCTCCAAACGGCGCAGCAACAGCCGATAGCGGTCCTCGTCGGAGGCGCCGCGGCCGCCGTAGCGGGCGGTGCGCACGCCCGGCTCGCCCCCAAGCGCGTCCACCTCCAGCCCGGAGTCATCGGCCAGGGTCAGCAGGCCGCTGGCCTGAGCGTAGGCCCGGGCCTTGAGCACTGCGTTCTCCTCGAAGGTCTCCCCCGTCTCCTCCACCTCCAAGGAGATCCCCATTTCGGTTAAGTCCACCAACTGAAGCTCCAACCCAGCCAATAGGGCCTCATATTCACGGAGCTTGCCCCGGTTGCGGGTGGCGATAAGGAGCTTCATCCTTCGGCTGCTATCTCGTCTGCATTTTCCTTGACCTTGGCCACCGCGTCTAGGATAGCCTGCAAACCTGAGCGGTCGGCCAGGAGCACCTGATGGGGTAGGGTGATCTGCTCCTCCGCGCAGAAGTGCTCGGCCACTGGCAGGTACATGTTCTCGTAATCCGGCCAGGGCTTGGAGGATTCGGGGAGCAGGGGCTCGATCCTCTCCCGCTCGAAAGCTGGCTGCTTGTACAAGGGCATTCCATAACCAGCGCCGCAAGGCACCCCCTCAGCCCTCAGCGCCTCTACGAATCGATCTCGATGCACACCCCCGAACTGCTCACTGTCGTAGCGGATCACGAAGAGATAATAGCCTCGCTGGGTGATCCTCTCGTCTCGCCTCAAAGGCTCCACCCCGCCGATCTCCTTTAGTCCTTGAGCCAGGAACTCCCCATTCTCATGCTTGACCCTGACTTGGTCTCGCTGATAGCGGCGCAGCTGGGCCAAAAGGAGCGCTGCCTGCAGCTCTAGCATCCGGTAGTTGGAGGCCAGCACATGATGTTCGTAGCCAGGCCTTCCCACTACCCGCCCGATGTTATGGAGCAACCGAGCCCGCTCGGCGATCCCCTCATCATCGGTGAGAACGATACCTCCCTCACCAGCCGTGAAGGCCTTGGACTCCTGGAAGGAGAATGCGCCCATGTCCCCGAAGGTCCCAACTTTACGCCCTTTCCACTCGGTGCCCTGGGCGTGCGCGCAGTCCTCGATCAGGACGAGATCATGCTTCTCCACAATTGGAAGGATACGGTCGAAGTCAACGGGATAGCCACCGTAGTGGACGACCACCACCCCTTTTGTGCGGTCGGTGATCGCCTCCTCGATCCCCTCCGGTGAGATTGAAGCGGTCTCCGGCTCGATGTCAACGAAGACTGGCACCGCCCCCACGGAGGTGACGATCGCGCTGGCCGAGGCGATGAAGGAGATTGCTGTCACCAATACCTCGTCGCCAGGCTCGATTCCGCAGGCCAGGAGCGCTAGTTCCAAAGCCACAGTGCCATTGCTCACGGCTACTGAATACTTGGCTCCGTGATATTCGGCGAAGGCCTTCTCGAACTCCTCGACACGAGAGCCAGGATATATCCGACACCACCTTCTGCTCTCCAGGGCTTCGAGGATGGCTTCCTTGTCCTCGTCGTCGAGCATCGGCCACTGAGGCACTTCAAGTTTCTCAGCGGCCTTGGGACCGCCGTTGATCGCTAGTTTAGCCATATGGATTTACCTCCTTGAATCACCTATTATCCGCTCCAGTGTCTCCCACATCCGCTCCTGCATATCCTCGCGCAGCCCCAGCTGCTGGGCCCAGCCGACCTCGTAACCACCTTGGGGGAAGGCGTGAGCGGGAACCAGATAGCCGAAAAAGCCGTTGGCGTAGCTGGCGGCCATGGGCACCCCAAACCCCATCTGCCACAGTTTGCGCTTGAAGTCCACGAAGGTCTCGACGAAGACCTCTCCGGGCTCGCCCACCAGCGCCATCTCACCCACACCTAGGGCCATCACCTCCACTGTGTCGAAGCCTTCCGGGCCGACGTAGGCCCGCGGCCGCCCCTCGAGAGGAGGCGCATCATCACGGCGGATCTTCACCCGTGCCGATCCCACCCACGGCGGACGGGAGGGCTCGCCGGCCCGGATAGTCTGGGTGATCTTCCATGCCTCCTCCGCCACCGCCTGGCCCAGCTCCTCTACTTCCTCAAAGGTGCCACCGCCTCGATCCCCGATGTGGAAGCGCGGCTCGGTATCCGCTGTGCCATAGTAGTGGATGCCCTCAGCCATGGTGTCAATGGCGTACTCGCCGGTGAGCTTGGCCCGCACGCCACTGGTGCAGGGGTTGACGTTGCCCGTGCTACCATTGACGTACAGCACCACCGCCTCCTCACCCAACCGCTCCTCCAGTTCAGTGGAGGCCAGGCCGGGAAAATCAGCGGAGATAAGCAGGTTGTCGTAGCCGAGCACCACGGCGTGGCAGTTCCAGTTTACCACCAGCCCCAGGACGTTGCCCTGTGGGTCCGCTACGCGGAGCACGGCCATGCTCGGATCGGTGGGTTGGTCAATGAAGCGGCGGTTGATGGTGTAGCCATCCAGCCGTCCGCGCCCGGCGCCGAGGCGGGCCGGCACACGGCTCTCATAGGCCCGCATTATGGCGTCGGCGACGAGGTCAGCTAGAGGCCGTTCCCAGTCCTCCGGATGGTTGTCGTATGGCCCGGAGTGGGTGTGGGTGGTGCAGATGAACACATTGCCGGCCGGGATTGGGGTGCGCTTTGCCACCTGCTCGCGGATCTGGGCCACGATGGGCTCGGTGAGAAAGCACATCTCGTTGGAACTCAGCGCCCAGATGCAATCTCCACCCTCCACCACCAGTGCCCGGCTGTGCAGGTCGTCGTGGACGCCGGTTGATGGCCCCTCGCGGTTGCTGTAACCTGCCATCTCGCTCCCCATCTTGGGGGTGATGAGCGAGACCCCGAAACCAGCCTTTAGTTCAGCCATGGAACGCTCCTTTCTGATCAGTGTCAGCTCTACCCATTTTGTGGTCCTGCCCGCACAGGCGGGGTACATGCCAGGGCAAATAATACCATGAACTGCGGAACCTCGCCACTTCTCCACCTCGCCTAGCCAAAAAGAGGAGTTTATGGTATCATCAAGCTGGGTAGATAAGGAGGGGAATTTATGCGCATTCTGATAATTTCCGACATCCACGGCAACATGGCCGCGCTGGAGGTGGTGCTGAGGACCGCCGATGAGCAGGGGTATGACCGGGTGTGGTGTTTGGGCGATGTGGTGGGCTATGGCCCGAACCCAAATGAGTGTGTGGCGAAGGTGCGGGATATGGAGGCTCTCTGCATTGCTGGCAACCATGACTGGGCGGCGTTGGGCAAAGTTCCGCTGGAGGATTTTAACCTTGATGCTCAGAGGGCGACGCTGTGGACGCGGGAGCAGCTCACCCCGGAGAGCGTCTCCTATCTGGAGGAGCGACCCCAGGTGCAAGTAAAGGAGGATTTCACGCTCGTGCACGGCAGTCCCCGGCATCCCATCTGGGAGTATATTCACGTACCCTCCGTGGCGGCGGCCAACTTCGCCCATTTCGATACCCCATACTGCCTGGTGGGGCACAGTCACGTGCAGGTCATCTTCCGCCACCTGGATGCACGCCAGGCTGATATGTCCCCTCCCTCCCTGGACGCGCCTCTAGCTCTGAGTGAGGAGCGGCTGATCATAAACCCTGGCAGTGTAGGCCAGCCCCGCGATGGAGATCCTAGGGCCTCGTTCGCGATTTTGGATCAGGAGGCCGGCTCGATCCGATTCTACCGCGTGGAGTACCCCATCGGCCGCACCCAGGCGCGGATGATGGAGGCGGACCTGCCCTCACGCCTGGCAGCTCGTTTGGCCTTCGGATGGTGATCAGAATTTCCGTCCACCTGAATGAAAGGAGAAATTAAAATGAGGAAGGCAACGTACATTCTCATAGCAGCTCTGCTGGCGATCACTACTGTAAGCTGTGCTCCAGCTGCTCCTCGTCCTGCTCCTCGTCCTCAGGTCGTTGAGGAAGAGGTGGTCAGAGAGGCGCCGGTAGAGAAGGTCGTGGAGGCGCCCATGCCAGCCATGGGCGCTGAGGAAGCAGCGCTGGCTCCGGTCGGCGAGCGGATGATCATCCGCAACGTGGAGCTGGCGATGTATGTCCAGGACGTGGAGCAAAGCTTCGAGGAGATCCAGGCTTTGACCGAGGACATGGGAGGCTATGTGACCAGCGCCAACACCTGGCACCAGGAGGAGCACCTTCGCGCCCGCCTCACCCTGCGCATCCCCGCCGAGCGGCTGGATGAAGCTCTGAAGGAGATCAGGGCCATGGCCACTGAGGTGGAGAGAGAGTCCACCTCAGGCGAGGATGTGACCGAGGAGTACACAGACCTGGAGGCCCGCCTGCGGAACTTGGAGGCCGCGGAGGAGGAGCTGCGGGCGTTGTTGAAGACCGTGCGCCAGCGCAACGGCGAGGCGGAGGACATCCTGGCTGTGTACCGCGAGCTTACCAAGATCCGGGGCCAGATCGAGCAGATCAAGGGCCGCATGCAGTATCTGGAGCAGATGAGCGCCCTGGCGACGGTCAACATCGAACTGACCCCTGATGTGCTCAGCAAGCCACTCACCGTGGGGCGCTGGCGGCCCAAGGGGACAGCGGCCAACGCAGTGCGGACTCTGATCCAGGTGCTGCGATTTATCGGCAAGGCTGGCATCTGGCTCATCATCGTCGGACTGCCTATCTTGATCCTCGTCGCCATCCCCATCCCCATCCTGATCCTCGCGATCCGCGCTTGGCGGAGGCGAGGATGAGCGGATGCGGTGGGGAGCTCGCCCGACGATGCAACCTTCGGATGGAGTCGTCGGGCTATGAGGAATTTGACAAGCAGGGGAATTTGTGGTAAAATATAGGCAGTCCTCTTTTAGAGGATGGTAGAAATGCCGAAGTGGTGGAATAGGCAGACACGCGGTGTTCAGGACGCCGTGCGCTGACGCGCATGTGGGTTCAAATCCCACCTTCGGCATCTGTACTGGAGAGCCCAGATCAGCGTTGTCAGCCTGGGCTTGTTCGCTCAGAGGGCAAGGTATGAGTACATCGAGCCATGGGCGTCCCTCCTTTACCCGGCTTATAGCTATTGTAGCCATTGTGATCGCGCTGGCCTTGAGTCTCAAGCTGGGACGCCAGGCTATGGTGGTCTACAGGCTTCGCTGTGAGGAGACTAGATTGCAGCAGTCTGTAGCCAAGGAGAAGGCGAAGGCAGCAGCGCTGAAGGACCGAAAGGCTTATATCCAGAGCGATGCTTTTGTGGAGGAGTGGGCTCGTACAGTCGCTAAATTGACTAAGCCAGGTGAGGTAAGGGTGGCTATTTTGCGTGATGGTCGGCAGCCTGCCGAGTCCCTGTGGTCAGTTTTGAAAGCTCATCAACCTCAGGAAGAGGAGATGCTTCCCTGTTGGCGACGATGGTGGAAGCTGTTTTTCGGGCCTTCGTAAAAATTGGGGCTTGACCAAGCAGCCTAAAGCGTGTATAATAACAAGCGACGCGGGGTGGAGCAGAGGCAGCTCGTCGGGCTCATAACCCGGAGGTCGTAGGTTCGAATCCTACCCCCGCTACCTAATTGGCAAATAGCGAGCGGCAGATAAATCATGGCACCTCCTGAAAAGAGGTCAAGCTATCTGCCATGAACTTCAGCCAAGTCGGCGGCGTAGCTCAGAGGTAGAGCAGGGGACTCATAAGCCCTTGGTCACAGGTTCAAGTCCTGTCGCCGCCACTAGGGCTCTTTCCTGTCTGCACAGACAGGCCTGCCTGCGCAGACAGGAGTGAGCCATAGGGGGCGTTCGTCC
>JAYEMR010000102.1:0-11254 GCA_034718215.1 Chloroflexota bacterium | reverse complement strand
GAGCGGTGGACGCTGGTGCAGATCGCCGGCGCGGGACTGGTCTTCGCTGGCCTGTACCTGACGGGCTGCCGGCGGAGATAGTCACTCGGCAGTGGCCCTCTCCCCCTAATCCCCTCTCCCAAAGTTGGGGGAGAGGCCGGGGGTGGTCGAGTCTACACGAGATTATGGCCCAAATCAGGAAAGCGAGTTATAATAGGGAGTAGGTAGGACATGTGGGTAATCACCAGAACCATTGTCCTGAAAGGAGCCGAATATGCCGGAGGAATTAAACCCCTTTGCCATTGCTCAACAACAGTTGGATGAAGCCGCTGAGGTTATGGAGCTTGATCCGGCGACACATGAGCTTTTGCGCTGGCCGATTCGTGAACTGCACGTTACGCTTCCGGTGCGGATGGATGATGGCATGACCAGGATTTTCCACGGCTTCCGCGTCCAGTACAATGACGCCCGTGGGCCCACGAAGGGTGGTATTCGCTACCACCCCAAAGAGACTATTGATACCGTCCGCGCTCTGGCCGCATGGATGACCTGGAAAACCGCCGTGGTTGACATTCCCCTGGGAGGCGGGAAGGGCGGTATCATATGCAACCCCAAGGTGATGTCGGATCTGGAATTGGAGCGGCTGAGCCGCGCCTACATCCGTCAGGTCGGCAAGATCATCGGCGAGGAGACCGATGTGCCGGCCCCGGACGTCTACACCACGCCGCAGATCATGGCCTGGATGATGGATGAGTATTCCTTCATGCGCGGCTACAACGTCCCCGGCGTCATCACCGGCAAACCGATCCCGGTGGGCGGCTCCCAGGGACGAGGCGATGCTACCGCCCGCGGCGGCATGTACACCATCCGCGAGGCGGGCAAGGTCCTGGGTATCGAATTGGAGGGCGCGACGACCGCTGTTCAGGGTTACGGCAATGTGGGCTCGTTCGCTCACAGCCTGGGCCAGGAACTGCTGGGGCTCAAGATCGTGGCCGTCTCCGACTCCAGCGGCGGCATCTACGATCCCGATGGGCTCGATCCCGAGTCCGTCCTCGCTCATAAGCAGGATACAGGATCGGTGATCGATTTCCCCGGCGCGGAGAACATCACCAACGATGAGCTTCTGGAACTGGGCGTCACGGTGCTGATCCCGGCGGCGTTGGAGAACCAGATTACCGAGGCCAACGCGGAGGACATCAAAGCCCGCATCGTGGCTGAGTTCGCCAACGGCCCCACCACACCGGAGGCTGACGAGATCCTGTTCGAGAAGGGCGTCTACGTCATCCCCGATTTCCTGTGCAACGCCGGCGGCGTGACCGTCTCCTACTTCGAGCAGGTGCAGAATGCCTATGACTACTACTGGGATCTGGAGACCGTCTACGAGCGATTGGAGAAGAAGATGACCGATGCTTTCCATACCGTGCACGAGACAGCGCAGGAGTACGGTGTCCACAATCGCATGGGCGCCTACATCGTGGCTGTGAGCCGCGTGGCAGCGGCCTGTAAACTACGCGGCTGGGTGTAGCTGCCCACGAGCGGGGGATAACAGGCATGGGAAGCTCTCCTGGCTCGCAACCGATCATCGCACCAGTAGCACAGGGCATTCTATCTCGTTCAACAGGGTCTCGAGTACCTCGCCCTGCAGTTGTGGGGTATCGCCGTGCAGCACCAGTACGCCGCTTCCTTCATCTCGCGCCACCTGACATAGCTTGGCCACATCCGCTTGGGGTAGCCAGCGAGGACGCGCCTGCATCTTCCGCTCCCCTAACCATTCAGCGACCTCCTGCTGCAGGTTCTGGGCGGCAATCGGCCTATCGGCCAGGATGAGAATGATAAGTGAGCCCTTCTTCCCCTGCGCCAGTTGAGCGGCTGTAGCCAGCGCCCTTTGAGCACCCCTTGAGCCATCGTAGAGTACTAGCACCGGCATCCTTAAGCGGACGCCTCGCTGGAGGATCAAGGCGGAGGCCGGGGCTTGGGATAGCATCGCCCGAGCGGTGGACCCAAGGCGTCTCTGTCTGGACCAGCCCGCCTTCCCCAGGATGATCAGATCCGCTTCCACCGCCGCCGCCAGCAGCTCCGATGTAATCCGGCCTCGGGTGACTTGAAAGGAGCATCGTATCCTCTCTCGTTCCGCGATCCTAGTTAGGGCCCGGCGCGCCCATCCAGCCTGAGCGCGGAACTGACGCTCGACCTGTTGGGCGTCCAACCTGCGGAGACTGCCTGAGAAGAAGCCGACCTCCCTTGTGAAGGGCAACTCGGCCATCCGCAGCAGGTTGATGTCCTCGACGAACAGGCCCGACAGCTCGGCTCGTAGGCTAGCAGCCAGCTCAGCAGCCGTCTCTAAAGCCGACAAGCTATGGGGCGAGGCATCCAAGGCCACTAGGATATGCTTAATAACATCTTCACGTTCCGGTTCCTTCATCCCTCACCTCCCTTAGCTGAGGCATTGAACGCCGCTCGCTCCTCAGCGAATCTGATCAGCTGAGCTTGCACTAGACCATTGATAGTTTCCTCCGGGTAATTTCCTTCCTCATCCTGTTCACCAGCCGGCATGTCAGTCAATATCTCAATCCCCTGATCCACCGTCTCGACGGGATAGATGCGAAACTCTCCCTCATCCACCGCTTCGATCACATCCTGCCGCAGCATCAGGTGTTTGACATTGGAGGCTGGGATGAGCACTCCTTGTTCGCCCGTCAGCCCCCTGGCTTTGCACACATCGAAGAAGCCCTCGATCTTCTCGTTGACCCCGGCGATGGCCTGCACCTGACCGTGCTGATTCACCGATCCGGTCACGGCCAGGGATTGCTTGATGGGCACTTGGGAGATGGCCGAGAGCAGCGCATAAAGCTCCGCGGATGAGGCGCTGTCGCCCTCCACGCCGCCGTAGGACTGCTCGAAGACCAGGCTGGCTGAAAGCGATAGAGGGCTATGTATAGCGTAACGGGATCTGAGGAAGCCGGACAGTATCAGCACTCCCTTAGAGTGGATCGGCCCACCCAGTTCCACTTCTCGCTCGATGTCCACCATGTCCCCTGTGCCCAGCCGAGCCCGAGCGGTGATGCGAGTGGGGCGGCCAAAGGCAAAATCGTTCAGTTGGATCACGGAGAGGCCATTCACTTGGCCTACCTTCGCGTCCTCGGTATCAATGAGGATCGTGCCTCGCATGATCTCCTCCTGAACCCGTTCCCGAAGCCGATCGGAGCGATAGATCTGGGCGTCAATTGCCCGCTGGACGTCATCTGAGGTCACTACCCCATTCCCCTCCTCGTCAGCCCAGTAGTCCGCCTCACGGAGGAGATCAGTCACATCCCGCATTCGGGTGGAGAGCTTCTCCGAATCCCTCACCATACGGGCGCTGTGCTCGATGACCCGGGCGACAGCACCTCGGTCGAAGGGACGCAGCCCTTCCTTGCGGGCTAGGCTGCCTATCAGGCGGGCGTACAGCGACTGACTATCGGAGTCGCGATCCATCCGCACATCGAAGTCCGCTGCCACCTTGAACAGCTCACTGAAGTCAGGGTCAAGCGCGGAAAGCAGGTAGTAAAGCAGCGGCTCGCCAAGTAGGGCGACCTTAACGTTCAAGGGGATAGGCTCCGGCTCCAGGGAGACGGTGCTGATCAGGCTGAGCATCTGGCCTGGAGACTCGATTCGTATCTGGCCGGATCGCAAGGCTCGCTTGAGCCCCTCCCAAGCGAAGGACTGCGTTAACAGCTTTCGGGCATCCAGCATGAGGTAGCCACCATTGGCTCGGTGCAGGGCCCCAGGCTTGATCAGGTTGAAATCGGTCATCAGAGCCCCCATTCGAGCTGTGTGCTCGATCCGACCGATCAGATTTTGGTAGGTGGGATTGTCCTCGTAGACCACCGGCGCCCCCTCCAAGTCGCTGTGGTCAACCATCACATTCACTCGATAGCGACGAAGGGATGAGGGCCTCATCCTCATTCGGTTGTCAGCCCCTGAAGGGAGAGGGCCTCCTTCTTCCTCTTGTCGGTTTCCTCCCTGAGGTAGAAAATCCCGCACATTCTCTAGCACATCCTCACGCACGGCATCCAGGTACTTCACAACTTCTGGAAAATCGGCGTATTTCTGACGTGCCTCGTCGATCAGATCGCCTACGGCGAAGTCCGTGACTTCCTGGTTCAGCTCCCTCACCCTCTCCATCATCTCTCGCCGCCAACTAGGCATCTGGCGGAGGATTTCCTGAAGCTTTTCCTGGAGCTCTTTCACCTTCTTTTCCAGGCTCTCCCGTTCCTCTTCAGGCAGCTCCTGAAGTTCCTGGGGCGAGAGGACCTCACCTTCGCGCATGGGCGCAAACACGAATCCGGCTGGCGTGCGGACCACGGCCAAACTCTGTTCCTGCGCCCGCTCTTGTATCTCCTGGAAAGCCTCCTGCTGTCGCTCCGCAAACTCCTCTTCGATGACCTGTCTACGTGTCTGATATTCCTCGCTCTCGAAGGCAGCCGACAGCGCGGTGCGCAGCTCTTTCACCAGGTCTTCCATGTCCTGGCGCAGCTCTATGCCCATCCCCGACGGTAATTGCAGAGCTTGGGGCTTGTGTGGTTCCTCGAAATTGTGAATATAGCAGAAGTCGGGGGAAACTGGCTCGCTCGCTGCCTGCCGTTCGAAGAACTGGCGGATCAAGGAACGCTTCCCCGTACCAGTGGGGCCCAGGGCGAAGATGTTGTAGCCCTCCTGCTTGATGCCAAGGCCAAATTGCACGGCCTCCACCGCCCGCGGCTGCCCGATGATCTCCGTCAGCTCCTCCATCTCCTCCGTGGTTTCAAAGTCGAACTGCTCAGGATCACAGCGCCAGCGCAGTGCCTCGGCGTCTAGTGATTTGATATCTTTCATCCTGTCTCCTTTTTGCTCTCTATATTCTGCAATTTAATCCGGGCCTGACCAAGCAGCCCTCTAAGATCAAGGTGTGGGTGTTGGTGTCCCTGCCTGGAGCGCGCTCTCTATAAATCGCTCAATGGCTGGCCTGATCACCGGCTCCAACATTATCCACGCTGTCCAGGCTATGATCACGACCAGGAGGGAGATGAGGAAATACTCCAACTTACTAAAGCCGCGCTTCCCTCGCCGGAACTCCATATCTCAACTCCCTTCCTTCCGGGCGAAGAGGGTGAAAAGATCGGGGGGATTGATCAATATCGGCCACTCTGCCATATGAAATCTCCTCAGGGCTCGTTGCAGCCCCTGGGCTAGCCCGGGGCTCAGGGATCTTAGCCGCGAGGCCAGGTAGTTCAACCGCAGATAGCGGCCCAGCCGAGCCGTTTTGACTGGCGTAAAGCCCACCCGCTCCAGCAGGCATGCTAAAGTGCGGGGGGAGAAATAATAGAGGTGCATCTCCATCAACCAGGGCCAGTGGGAGCCTAGAAGGCGAGCCGTCCAGCTTGCGATGTTCATAGTCTGGATGATAATCCATCCCCCCGGCTTGAGCACGCGCCATGCCTCCGCGAAAGTGGCGCGCGGATTGGTCAAGTGCTCCGCGACATCCCAGAAGGTCACTACATCGAAGCTCTCAGCTGGGAGAGAAGCCTCTCTCAGCGTCCCCTCAAGGATGGTCAGCCCTCGACGATGACCCTCCTTCACGGCCCATCGGCAGGGTTCCACTCCCCAGGCCTCCCAGCCGTGCCCCTTCGCAGCCTCGAGGAAAAGTCCGACGTAACAACCCACGTCCAGGAGGCGACGTCCCTCCTGAGGGGGCCCCATCACCTCCTCCATGGCTCCCACATGACGCCGAAAGGTGAGCACCCTTCCCAACTCCTCCCGAAGGTAGAGGGGATCTTCGACCTCTCGATAGGCGTTCAGCACCTCCTCCTCAGGTGGGCGCGGATTGGCGTACACCAGTCCGCACTGCCGGCATTTCACGATAGCGTAATGTCGTCTGTACCACGCAGAGGTACAGCGATAGTGGGCGATTCTATCAGGGTTGTTAGCCTGGGACAGAAGGGAGGGATATAGCGGTCCCGCGTCGTCACTCCCGCAGAGATTGCAGGCCACCCATTTCACAGTGTGTCTCGCCCTCCCTCAGAGCCGATCCAAGGCCAAGCGCAGGACGGTGTAGATAGCTTTGAATATCTCCTGTCTGGATATCTTCGACACGCCGTGGCGGCGATCCTCAAAAACGATGGGCACCTCCGCTGTGTGGTAACCCCGACTCTGGCACTGGTAGAGCATCTCTATCAGGAAGGAATAGCCATCGGAGAGGATGGCGTCGAGATCAATGGCCTCCAGCGCCCGGCGACGATAGCAGCGAAATCCAGCTGTGCAGTCACGGGCCTCCAAGCCCAGCATCAGCCGGGCGAACCCATTGGCCCCCCGGCTGAGCAGCCGTCGCTTGAGGCTGCAGTAGCGGGTGCCACCACCCTGCACATACCTCGACCCCACGACCACCTGAGCTCCGTCGCTGTGAGCCACGAGATCAGGGATGTAACGGGGATGGTGGGAGAAATCCGCATCCATGGTGATTATGCATTCGACGCCCAGGGAGAGAGCCCGTCGGAAGCCGGCGATGTAAGCCGTCCCCAGTCCCAGCTTGCCAGGGCGGTGGATGACGTGGATCCTCCCCTTCTCAGCGGCCAGGCGATCAGCGATCTGGCCCGTGCCATCGGGGGAATTGTCGTCCACTACGATGACCTCCGGCTCCAAAGGCAGATCCAGGATCAGCCGCACCAGTCGCTCCAGGTTCTCGCTTTCGTTGTAGGTGGGAATGATAACTGCAACAGTGGGCAAAGGGCTGTCCCTCTCCGGGATGATATGAAATGCAGCGCATAGGCTGGAGATCATCCAGTTCGCAGGCTATTGTAGCAAGGAACACCTCACTTGGCAAGCGGGGGGAGGCAACGAGTAACGGGGGGATGAGGAAAGAGTGGGGTGAGTCCTCGTCCGTCGGTGCCTCGTTGACCCTGGCCAGGACAGGCTCGTTGCCCCTTCACTTGCCCCTTTGCCCATCCTATAGTATAATGGCCCGCAACAGTGGAGGCTTCCTCTTGGAATAAGGAGCGGCCATGGCGAGCGTACGCACCCTATACCGGCTGCAGACCGTTGATCAGGCCCTCGCATCGGCCCGTGAACGGCTGCGAGAGATTGAGGAGCGCCTGGCGGGGAATGAGAAACTCCAGGCCCTTCAGCGTTCCGTGGACTCCCTGGAAAGTCAGGTCTCTCGCTCGCGGGCTCAGGTGCGCGACTTGGAGCTGGAGATTCAGAGCCTCAGCGAGAAAATGTCTGACGTCCATGAGAGGCTCTATGGAGGGCAGGTGACCAATCCTCGCGAGCTGGAATCGCTTCAAGATGAGATGGAGTATCTGGGGCGGCGCCAGAGACGTTTGGAGGATGACCTGCTGGAGGCCATGATCCTCCTAGACGAACAGGCGGTAGAGCTGAGGGATCATCAGGAGCGGCTGAACCAGGCCGCAGCTGAGTGGCAGGAGGAGCAGACCTCGCTGCGGGATGAGCGGGCGGAACTTGAGGCCCAGGAGAGGCAGTTAAAAACTCAACGCTCCGTGCTTCAGGAGGAGCTTCAGCCTGAGGAGCTTTCTATGTATGAGGATCTGCGGCGGCGGGAAAATGGAGTAGCGGTGGTGCTTCTTCAGGACGGAGCTTGTGGGGGCTGTGGTGTGCGGCTACCCACGAGCACTGTCCAACAGGTACGGCAGGCGGAGGACATGCAATTCTGCCCCAGTTGCGGCCGTATCCTGTGCAGTCGGTAGGGGCGACCGGCCAGTCACCCCTACTACCCATGCGGTTCAACCACCCATTTGTCGAGAAAGGTGGTCTGTGCAATAGGGGAATAACAGTACTCTTTTTTGCTTATCTTCAATTACTAAATTATGAAGAAAAATATTCAGAAATATTTTGATTTTGCTATTTTTGATGTGGATGGGACTTTAATAAATAACATGCCCCTTATCCGTCGGGTATTTGCAGAAATTTTGAAAGAGAAATTAGGTCTTCCTCAAAAGGAAAGTATAGAATTCCTTAACTCTCATACTGGGTTGCCTGTCCGGGAAATTTTTGAGCAAGTCCTGATCACTTACCATAAAAATACCGATTACGAGAAAAAAGATGTTCAAAGGCTAACTAAGCTGTTTCTGAAAAAAATAGGGAAAGATTCATCTCCTTGCTTTGGAGGAGTAAAGGAGGTTTTAAGTCAGCTCCAGAAGAATTTGAGGCTTTTTTCAACCAGTGGTAATAGCACTCAAAACGTCAAAATCAGCTTAAGTAAGGCTGGTTTAGCTGACTATTTTGATTTAATTTTAGGCTCAGAGAAAATTCCTAAAGGAAAGGAGCATATTAAAGTCTTCGCTAAAAGCGTTGGTCTCTCTTTTTCGGAGTTTGCTTCGAAAGCATTTCTAGTAGGAGATGGAAAAGACGATATGGCTATGGCCCGGCAATGTGGAATTTATGCTATAGGTATTACTAATACTGTACCTGCCATTGAATTACTTAATGAGGGTGCAGATGAAATTATAGATAAGTTAGAAAAACTACTTACTTAATGTGAAAAAGAAGTTCCAAAAAAACACTAACCATCGATTGAAAAAATCTTCAAAGCTTAGCCTTACTCCTCAACAGACCGTCAGGGAGCTTAAGCGTACTATAGGCTTGCTTGTTCGAAGGGATGTTAGATTATCTAAAATTAGAAATCAGTTGAGAGAGGCTCTTAGGGAAAGTGAAAGGAGCGATTCATGTATCAGAAAATCTTTATCGTAGGAAATCTGGGCAACGATCCAGAGCTCCGCTATACCCCTCAGGGCACCCCTGTTGTCCACTTCTCCGTAGCCACTAACAGGCGCTGGACCAATACTGACGGCTCTCAAGGTGAGGAGACTGCCTGGTTCCGGGTTACCGTCTGGCGGCGCCAGGCCGAGACCTGTGCTCAGTATCTCACAAAAGGACGTCAGGTTTTGGTGGAGGGGCGCCTGAACCCCGATCCCGATACCGGAGGCCCTCGGGTCTGGACAGGGAACGACGGCGTCGCCCGCGCTTCCTACGAGGTGACGGCCCGGACGGTCAAGTTCCTGGGCAGAAGAGGTGCAGGAGGCGGGGAGGAGGGGGCGATACTAGAGGAAGAGGAGGAAATTCCCTTCTAGCGCTCCGTCGCAGGGAGCGGGCTACTTCCCCACACAGAAGTTGGCGAAGATGGACTCCAGCAGGTCTTCGCTGACCGTCTGCCCTGTGATCTTCCCCAGAGCCGTGATCGCTTCAGTGAGATCTATAGCCACGAAGTCACTGGGCAGTCCCTGAGTCAGAGTGTCCTGGGCGGCGCGGACCCCTTCCCTAGCCTGCTGGAGGAGGGCCTGGTGGCGAGGGTTGCTCACTAAGGGGGTCTGGGAGGCCAGCACGCTTCCGGAGAGGACCAGGTCCACAACAGCCTGCTCCAGTTCATCCAGTCCTTTCCCTGTCAGAGCAGATATGTGGACGCGCGAGGCTCGGGACAGGAACCCGTCCAGCTTCACCCGCTGGGATAGATCCTGCTTGTTGACCACCACCAGTGTTGGCTGAGTTCCTATCGAATCGGAGATATCCCAGTCCTGCTTTTGAAGCGGTTCGCTGCCATCCACCACCAACAGTACTAAATCAGCCTGAGCCAGCGCCTGTCGGCTGCGCTCTATCCCCTGTTCCTCGATCGGATTCTCCGCGGTGCCAATTCCCGCTGTGTCCACCAAGGTCATGGGAATGCCCTGCAGGTTACAGCTCTCCTCCAGCGTGTCACGTGTGGTGCCGGGGATGGGGGTTACAATTGCCCGATTGGTTCTCAGTAGCGCGTTCAAGAGGCTAGATTTGCCCACGTTGGGCCGACCCACGATCGCTGCTCGCACCCCTTGGCGGTAGATGAGGCCCTGTTGCGCCTCCTCCAGGAGATTGGTGAGTTCTTCCTCCAGCTCCTCCAGTTCCGGAGCGACCTCCCGAGAGGGAATCTCATCCTCGGGAAAATCAACGGTGGCCTCCAGATAGGCCAGCAGGTCCACCATTCGCTTTCGCAGAGCGCGGACCTGATCCGAGAGATGACCACTCAGCTGGTCAATGGCCACTCGCAGGGCGGCACTGGTCTTGGCTCGCACGATATCCAGCACTGCCTCCGCCTGAGCCAGGTCAATGCGGCCATTGAGGAAGGCTCGCAGGGTCAGCTCACCAGGCTCAGCCGGGCGAGCGCCGGCGGCGAAGGTCAGTTGCAGCACTCGGCGCAGAGGGACAACTCCCCCGTGGCAGTTGATCTCCACCACATCCTGTCGGGTGTAGGAATGGGGAGCGCGCATGAAGGAGACCAGCACTTCATCCACTACTGTGCCATCCGCTGGGTCAACGATGTGGCCATAGTGCAGCCGATAGGAGCGCAGCTTCTGCCCCTTGTGGTGGGGCTGAAAAAGCCTCTTCGCGATAGAACGCGCCTCTGGCCCACTGAGCCGTACGATGCCGATGCCTCCTTCGCCCAGCGGGGTGGATATGGCGGCAATGGTATCATCCAGGCTGTACATATTTCCTCGATTTTACAAAGAATTGCTTCTCTGGAAGCAAACTAACCCTGGCCTCTCCATCTAGTTCAGGGGGAACCGGGGTTATGGGTGAAGCAAACTCAGTAGGTCACAATTCACCCGATGTGAGGGAGTTGTACTCCCGCCTGCGCATGGGCTGCAGGCACAGGCGAACTAGGGCTCGGAGTGCAACTCTTTGCCATCAATTGTGATCTACTGAAACTATCTACTGCACCGGTATCGTCAACCTCTACCGAGGCTCTACGACGAAGCGGATGGCGGTGCGCTCCTTTCCGTTGATATCCACCTGGATGAAAGCAGGAATGCAGATCACGTCAATTTCATCCGCGGCAAGGTATCTGCGGGCGATGGCTACTGCTTTCACCGCTTGATTGACCGCACCGGCGCCGATGGCCTGTACATCTGCCCGTCCTCTCTCTCGAACAACCCCCGCAATGGCTCCAGCGACGGAGGGTGGTCTGGATGTGGTGGCTACTTTAATGATATCCACTTTCCTCCTCCTTGGATGCTGATTGGGACGCTATAAGATGGCCAATTGATTGGGGTGCGTTTCAAATAGGTTGATAAGGGTGGGCCTTGCGCCCATCCTGGGCACCCGCAAGGGGTGCCCCTACGATCCAAATGAAATACACCCAATTGATTTTGGCTCTTCGTCAAACTTTGTGAAAAACGGGCTGTCTTCAACAAGTGGTTAGTGAAAGCGCTTTTTAAGCTTGTTGGAAACGTTCTTAGGCCGCTTCAACCAAGATTCGTCGTTGGAAGTTGGCAAA
>JAYEMR010000101.1:0-11491 GCA_034718215.1 Chloroflexota bacterium | reverse complement strand
GTCCATAGGCTTCCAGCTGACCATCCAAAGGGCCATCCAGGCCACTCTCGCTAACCAAAAGGGCAGCACAAGGCCACTGGAAGTTGAGCTATCATTGCCTTTCGCGGCTAATTGTCAAATTTGGGTACAACTACCGGATGGATGAGCTGAGCGCGGCACTGGGAGTGGCCCAACTGGAGCGCATTGAGGAGCTCCTGGACAAGCGAGAGCGGGTAGCTGCTTGGTACAACGAGCGGCTTTCCAGCCTGGAGGAGGTAAAGATCACTCACATCGCTCTCTCGACGACCAGGATGAGCTGGTTTGTGTATGTCATCCGGCTCGCTTCCCACCTCGACCGCCGGGCGGTGATGGAGGAGCTTGCCCAGCGAGGTATCCCCACTCGTCCCTACTTTCCTCCCATCCATCTTCAGCCCTTCTATCGGGAGCGGTTTGGCTATCAGGAGGATGATTTCCCCATCACCGAGCAGGTGGCTCGCTCCACCTTGGCTCTGCCCTTCCATGGAAAGCTGACCGAGGAGGAGGTAGCTCACGTGTGTCAGGAACTTAAAGAGGTGATCGGAGGCCAGCTATGAGAAAGTCCATTGAGCGGGCGCTGGCCAGATACGGCCTTCTTATCCTCCTCGATGCCCTGGCTGTCGCGGCCTCCTATGGCCTGGCCCTCCTGCTGCGCTTCGATTGGAGGGTTCCACACTATTACTCCTCCCGGTTCCTCGAAGCCATCTGGATTCTGGTCATCGCTTACTGTGCTGTGAATGGAGCCTGGAGGCTGTACAGTAGGCTGTGGCAGTATGCCAGCGTTCAGGAAGTGGTAACTATCGCGGCCTCAGGGGCAATGACGACGATAATAATCCTCATCGTCGAGATCTTGATGTATGTGCGGCGTCCTGTGCCCCTAAGCGTGGTGGTAGCTGGGGGGATCTTCACAACCGGGGCTTTTGTTATAGTCCGCTACCATCATCGCCTTCTCGTCGCTGTGATCAGGCAGTTGGGGCAAGTGGTGGGCGGCCCTGACCGTCGTAGAGTGCTCATTGTGGGGGCCGGAGAGGCGGGGCAGCTCCTGGCCTGGCAGTTGCAGCACCATGACCATCGGCACGAGTATGAATTGGTGGGTTTTGTGGACGATGACCCCCGAAAACAGGGGATGATAGTGCATGGCCTGATGGTATTGGGCAACCGAGAGGACATCCCTCAGCTGGCGCGCCGGCGGAGGGTAGACCTCATCATCATCGCTATCCATCGCATAAGTGGTCCCCAGTTCCGGGAGATACTCTCTCGCTGTCAGCAGACTGAGGCTCGGATCAAAGTACTGCCCGATGTGCTGGACCTGTTAAAGCAGCCGGCTGCCTTCCCGCCCGTACGTGATGTGGAGCTCCGAGACCTGCTGGGGAGGCAGGAGGTGCCGGTGGATGAGGAGGCCTGCCAAGAGCTGCTTCGAGATAAAGTGGTGCTGATCACCGGCGCCTGTGGCTCCATCGGGTCGGAGCTGTGTCGCCAGATCGCGCGCTTTGAACCGAAGAAACTCCTCCTGGTGGACAACAACGAGACGGGCCTGCACAATATGCGGCTGGAGCTGGACCCACTCGCAGGAAACCAGGCTGCTTACATCATCGCCGATGTGGCCAATGAAAGCAAGATGGAGACCATCATAGCTCGAGAGGCCCCCCAGATCATCTTTCACGCCGCCGCCTATAAACACGTCCCCCTGATGGAAGCTCACCCTGAGGAGGCGGTGCGGGTCAATGTAAAGGGGACGCGCATTCTGTGCCAGCTTGCTCAACAGCATGGAGTGGAGCGATTTGTGTTGATCTCCACTGATAAGGCGGTCCATCCCGCCGGTGTGATGGGGCTCAGCAAGCGGATCGGCGAGCTTCTGATCCTGGCGCTGAACTCCTCTCACAACAGCCTGTTCACCGCTGTGCGGTTCGGGAATGTGCTGGGCAGCCGGGGCAGCGTGGCCCTCACCTTCGCCCGCCAGATCGCCCAGGGCGGGCCGGTCACTGTGACCGACGAGCGCATGAGCCGCTATTTCATGACGCACACAGAGGCGGTGAGCCTCATCATCCAGGCGGCGACGCTCACCCAGGGAGGAGACATCTTCCTTTTGGACATGGGGCAGGAGATCAAGATCGTGGATCTGGCACGGAAGATGATCCGGCTGCAGGGGCTGCGGGTGGGGAAGGACGTTGACATCATCTACACAGGCATCCGGCCGGGGGAGAAACTGCGGGAGGAACCCATCTATGAGGGTCTTGAGGAGCGAGAGCCCACCCAGTATCCAGGGATCTTTCGGCTGCCTGCGCCTGTGGCTCCTGTCTCGGCACAGGTGAACATCTCGCTCGACAAGCTTTTGGCCCGGATCGGGCAACTGGAGCTTCTGGCCAGCGACGATCAGAGGGCTGAGATGCGCCAGATCGTGGATGAGTTCGGGGAGGCCTAGTTGTAACTCATGTACCCCAACTCCTCCAGCCGCCTCAGGATCACATCCACGCTCTCCTCTATGGTCTGCTGAGCGGTGTTGACCACTATCTCCGGGTTCTCCGGCGGCTCGTAGGGATCGGAGATGCCAGTGAAGTTCTCGATCTCGCCGGCCATGGCCCGCTGGTAGAGCCCCTTCGCGTCCCTCTCTATGCATACCTCCAGCGGGCATTCCACGTAGCATTCCACAAAGTCGCCGATCTCGCCCCGGCTCTTAGCCCGCCGCTTCCGGTAAGGGGAGATAAAGGAGCACAGCACGGCCACGCCATTGCGGGTGAGCAGTTTGGCCACGAAGGTCACTCGCTCGATGTTGGTATCCCTGTCCTCTTTGGTGAAACCCAGGTCCTTGGTCAGGCTCTGTCGGACGATATCCCCATCCAGTCGTTCCACTTTCAGGCCTCGACTGCGGAGCTCCGCCTCCACCGCCTTAGCCAGCGCGGTCTTGCCCGAGCCGGATAAACCTGTAAACCAGAGGGTGAAGCCCTTTTGCTCCGTCACCTATTCCTCCAATAGGTTGCAAGTAGGGGCGACCGGCCGGTCGCTCCTACTCAACAACGACTCGCCTTCGATATCCGGTGGCACATCCAGCCCCAGCAGTTCCAGCATGGTGGGCGCGACAGCCCGCCAGCTCCGCCTTTCCACATGCCCCTGCCCAGACTGACCCGGCGTGGTCAGGATGAAAAGACCATTTTGAGCGTGATTGGCATCGTCGGGGCCGATGTCGTTCTCAAAGGTGTGGATGCTGTCAAAGCCGACGCTTCCTATCGAGCGCCAGGCCAGGTCGCCAAAGTAGACGATCAGGTCAGGGGGGATGTTATGGATCTCGCGGTAGACCTCCTCCGGCTTGAAGACGCGAGTGCCGATGTCGCGGCCCTGGGGGTCGGTGAGCGCCTCCAGCTTGGCTGTCAGCTCCTCACGAGTGGCCTCGTACTCCTCGGGAGGGATCACGCCCTGTGGTTCACGTCCTTTCACATTCAGGAACAGCCGTCCATAGTACCCGCCAGCGCCCCAGGCTTTTGTCTTCCGCCAGTTGACCTCGCACTTAGCCAGGGGCACGAGCCCCTCCGGCTGGTGATCCAGCACTAGGTATCCCTCGCGCATCAGCCACTCGTTGAAGCAGATCCCGCCCTCCATGGGCTGAGCGCCGTGGTCGCTCATCACCAGCACCGCCGCGTCATCGGGCACCAGCTCCGGCATCTCGCCGATTTTCTCATCCAAGTAGCGGTAGTAATCGCGGATGGCATCTTGGTAGGGATTGCCTGGCTCGTGCTTGGGATGAGCGGGGTCCATGTACTTCCAGAGGCCATGGTGAGCACGGTCCACGCCTATCTCCACCCACATGAAGAGATCCCAGGGCTTGGTGCGCAGGAGGTGCTTGACCAGCTTGCAGCGCTTCTCGGTCATCTCGTAGATCTGCTCAAGCAGGTAGTCCTTATCCTCGGTGCGGAAATCCCGTACATCGAGCACATAGTCCCCCACAACTTGGGCGATCTCCGCCTTCAGGGATTGGGGGTAGGTGTACTGGCTGAAGGTGGAGGGGGTGAGGAAGGAGGTGACCATGTATCCGTTGAGGGGGCGGGGTGGATAGGTCTGGGGCACACCGACTACCACTACCGGCTTGCCCGAGGCCGAGGCCCGATCCCACACCCGCGCGTGTTTCACCGCCGCTGAGGTGGCGATGCTCATCTGCTCATACGAATAATTAGCCCGGTTGCGGAAGCCGTAGAAGCCCTGTTGGCCTGGATCCTTGCCGGTGAGCATACAAGTCCAGGCGGGGACGGTGATGGGCGGTATGGTGCTCTCCAGCTCGCCGTAGGTCCCCGCTTCCATCAACTGCTTGAGGTTGGGCAGCTCCTCCCGCCAGCGGTCGAAGACCAGCGAGGGCTCAGCGCAGTCCAATCCGATGACGAAGAGTTTATTCACTGCTCCCCTCCTGCACCGTCCTGTACCCTTCAATCAGCACCTCCGCCACCTCCGGGCGGGTGAACTCTGGGGGCGGGGCCTCGCCACGGGCTAGCATAGCTCGTATCTTGGTACCGCTCAGGTATACGTGATATTTTTCATCGTGAGGACAGGTCTTGGCTGTGACCACTCTACCGCACTTCTTGCAGTAGAAGGCATATTCGAAGAAGAGAGGGGTAATGCCGATCTCACCTGGGCGGAACTGGTCGAAGATCAGCTGAGCGTCGTAAGTGCCATAGTAATCATTGACGCCCGCGTGGTCCCGTCCCACGATGAAATGGGTGCAGCCGTAGTTCTTGCGGCATAGGGCATGGAAGATGGCCTCCCGAGGGCCAGCGTAGCGCATGGCAGCGGGGAAAACGCCGAGAATGACGCGTTCGGGGGGGTAGTAGTCGCGCAGGATGGCCTGATAACTTCTCATGCGCACATCGGGAGGTACATCGCCCGGCTTGGTCTCGCCGATCAGAGGGTGCAAGAAGAGCCCATCCACGATCTCCAGCGCCGCCTTCTGGATGTATTCGTGGGCGCGGTGAATGGGATTGCGGGTCTGGAAGCCGACGATCCGACGCCAGCCCCGCTGAGCGAACATACGCCTGGTCTGGGCTGGGTCATGTCGGAACTGGGGGAAGGATTGATCCTGGGGCCGATTGAGCAGGGTTATGGGGCCGCCGAGGAGTACATCGCCCTGGGCATAAAGTCGAGCCACGCCTGGATGTGCCTCGTCGGTGGTGCGAAAAACCTCCCTTGCTTCGCGCTCCTGGTCGTAGGTGAACTTCTCCTCCACCCTCATCAGCCCCAGGAGGTGATCTCCCTCGTGGAGAGCGACCTCATCCCCTTCGCCGATGTCGGCTGCCCTCTCCTTCTCCACCGGCAGGGTGATGGGCAGGCTCCACACGAGCCCGTTGGCCAGATGCATGGTCTCCACCACGCTCTCGTAATCCGCTCGGCCCATGAAGCCGGTCAGAGGGCTGAGAGCTCCCACTGCGATCAGCTCCAGATCGGAGATGCTAACAGGATCGAGCTGAATCCTGGGTAGTTCCCTCGCTTGCTCAAGCGTTGCCTCGCGGACCACCCCTCGCAGCACGCGATTGACCAATGTACCGCCGTGAGGGGAAATTGAAAACGCTGTGCTCATTTTACTGTCCTCCATCTTAGAATATCTCTTGAAGGTCTATTCTCAATCCCTGCAGGAGCGGTGAGCGGCCTGTCCCCTGCCCGCTCGAACCCCGCTCACCCAGAGTCAACGCCTCAACTGTTCCTTCCATCGGATCCACCAGCCAATACTCTCGCACTCCACAGCGGGTGAGGGTCCGCTTGTAGGTCCAATCTCGGCCCGCTGTGGCCGGGGAGAGGACTACATCGAAAGGGGCATCATACAAAGTGAATCCGGTACTCCTTTCCCAACGCCTGGAGGACACCGGCCACCAAATCCTCGTATCGCCCGGAGAAGGTAAGGGCCAGGGCATCCTTATCCACCTTGACGGGGCATTTTGCATCCAACAACGCCTGGCGGAACACCTCCAGGAATTTTGTGTTGGGGCAGTGAAATGTGATGGCGGTGGAGCGCATCAAGTCCACCCGCTCTTTCCGTTTAGGCTTTGGCTTGGCTGTTGGGGACTCTTTGACAAAGACCGTGCGGGCCTCCTGGGGCATCGGGGTTAGAGAGGATGCGGAGTGCTCTACTCGCAGCGGCACCAAATCCGCTTCCTCCAGGTGATCAAACAGCACGCCGGGCGAACGGACGATGCGGATGTTGGGCGATATGCGTTCCACCGTCAGCTCGTTGATAAGCGGGTCAGAGGCCAGCATATCCTCATCCCCCTCTAACAGCGTGAATCCCTCGTGTAGGGTGAACTTCTCCGCGTGCTGGGTCCATTCTTCCAACCCCCGCACGACGTTCCGCGGCAGGTCATGGTCTGTCAAGCGGTTCAGCAGCGCGACGGCGTCCAGATCCTCATTGTAAGCCAGCTCAGCGGCGACCTTCTCCCTGTCTAACTTCAAGATGGTCAAGATGCCCTCCGAGACCAGGTCGGTCAAGGGGCCAGTTGGGAGAGGACTTGGGTCGGGTAGAACTCCAATTCCACGTAGATTTCGAAGTTGGGCTGGATCGTTACCTTCGGAGCGGGAATTTTTCCCTCGACCGCGTGCACCAGGCGGCTGTTGACCCGGAACGCTTTCAGGCGGCCGATGGGGGGATAGATGCCTTCGTACGGCCCGCTGTCATAGGCGACCTCCACATAGCCCAGGGTGAGAGGGACGCTTTCCAGGAAGCGATCCACGTATCGTCCCTCCACTCGCTCGAAGCCATCCGGGGCGTCATCTGGGATCGCCTCATCGCTTTCCCAGCGGCTTTCGCCCTCGTGGAAGTTGCCGTAGCGGGTCCGCTTTGTCTCTCGCCAGCCCAGCCTGTACGGCGGCGTCTCCTCGGGAATCAGAAAGTAGGGGTGATGCTCCTTCAGATACTGCACCAGGGATGATGTACTGTACCAGACGCCGACCTCGCACTGCCGCAGGAGGTTCAGCAGAAAGCGCCGGGCCTGGGGAAAGTCGAGCATCGGCACGACCTTGGTAGCGCACCCACGACTGGCAAAGCCTCCCAGCTTCCCGAAGTAGCCGCTGTGAAAGAACTCGCTCCGGCAGCCATCCTCCTCACCGATCAGAAGATCAAGCAGCCGCCGCTCTTGCTCGATCAGCGGTGAATCGAGAAACTGTTGATACTCCTGGGTGTTGAAAATGACGTAGTTGTCGGGATAGGAAGGCTTCGTGCTGGTGTACCCTCGGTAAACCCCCTCAGTATCGTAGTTGACGAGACCCAGCTTCAGGGCCAGCCAATCCACGTAATCCACCCAGCTTGATCGGCCGCTTGCCTCCACCTCGTCCGCTGCCTCGGGGTCCGATACCAACTTCGCCAGCCGCCGGTAGTCGGCCTTGCTCAGATCGTTGCTGCGGACCAACCGTTTGACCTCCCGCTCCCGAATGTACTGGACGAAGGCGGGCAGATCGCGGCGGAGGTCATAGGGGACGCTGAAGACATCCAGGTCGGTGACATCAGTAGGCGTCAGTTCAATCATCGTTCTCCATAAATCTGATCACGTGGCCGGACTGGGTGACCACCGTTTCGACTTCCGTCAACATACGGCGGGGGAAGGCGATGTAGTCATTGGGCAGGAAGGCCACTTTCCTCGGATCCGGGAACGCTCTCTCCAGCTGAACCTTCAACCCCAGGTCATTCACCTGCGCAATGAAGAGGTTTTCGTGCAGGATCTGCTTGCTCCATCGGTGCTCCACCGCCTCCAGCGCCTGGCGGAAGGCGGGCGCGTTCTCTCGCAGCCACTGAGTGAGCGGCTGTTCCTGAATGGTCTTCAGCACCCGACCCATCTTGATCAGGTTGGGAGAAGCGGCCAGACAGGGCCCACTGGCGTCCGCCATCAGCAGATCGGATATCCGGGCCAGGTATTCCAACTCCTGATATGGAATGGTCTCCAGGTTCACGACCAAATCTTGGTCGGCGGGAGCATACAGGTAATACTCGGGATCTACATCGAGTTCAGTTTCTTTCTCCGCCGGCTGGTAGTAGGTGACGCCGTTCACCTCCTGCCTCGCCAGATAGCCCCATCGCCAGCCGGTGGCGCAGATTTCCTCATCGCTCAGTTCCTCATCGCAGAAAATCCTCAGCGGCAGGGATAGTTGATCGGCGCGGACCCAGGCCTCCTCCTCCAGTTGGGAAAAGACGTAGATGGCAGCCTCAACAGGAGGCACGATCGGCCCTCTCTCACTGGGCCACACGCCTCCTCAGCCTTCGGCCCCCTGAAAAGCTCTGTCAGCCATCGCCATCTTGCTGATTACACGCATTTAGTGTAACATGAAATAGCGTCGAGAGCAACCCGGCGAGGGGCGATGCTTGCCATCAGATAAGTTTCTTGCCATCAGATAAGTTTGGCGTTTAAAATTATGCTGATATGAGCTACAATTCCCAGAACTCCGTCATCGTCCAGGGGGACAAGAGTGTTCTCCTGGAAGTCGATAATGAGCACTACAGTGACGCTCGCGATGTGTTGGCGCGTTTCGCGGAGCTGGAGAAGAGCCCCGAGTACGTCCACATCTATCGCATCACCCCCCTGTCACTCTGGAACGCCGCCGCGTCCGGCCTGAGCGCCGAGACGATCCTCGAAGGGCTGCGGAGGTACAACAAGTACCCCATCCTCAGCAACGTGCGGGTGGACATCGAGGACTACATCTCCCGCTACGGTCGGGTTAAGCTGATCAGGCGCGACGGCGATCTGCTGCTCGTCTCCGACGACATCGCGCTGGTCACCGAACTGATCCACCACAAAAAACTCATCCCCTACATCGCCGATCAACTCAATGACATGACCCTGCGGATGGATGCCGCACGGCGCGGGCACATCAAGCAGGCGCTGGTCAACATCGGCTATCCGGCCGAGGACCTGGCCGGCTACGTGGACGGCGAGGCACTGGAGTTCCACCTGCTGGAGATAGCAGCCAGCGGCAAGCCCTTCGCGCTGCGCGATTATCAGCGGGAGGCAGCCGAGATCTTCTATGCTGGCGGCGCGGCCTACGGCGGCTCAGGCGTCGTCGTGCTTCCCTGCGGCTCAGGCAAGACGATGGTCAGTATGGCGGTGATGGAGATGATGCAGTGCAACACCCTGATCCTCACCCCCAACACCGTCGCCGTGCGCCAGCGGATCGACGAGCTGCTGGATAAAACAACCCTGCCCGGAGATCAGATCGGCGAGTATTCCGGCCATCGCAAGGAGATCCGGCCGGTGACCATCTCCACTTATCAGACCATGACCTACCGCAAGCGGGGGACGAAGGGGCGTGGGCTGTCTATGCTCGAGGAGTTTCCCCATTTCCAGTTGTTCAACGAACGCAACTGGGGATTGATCGTCTACGACGAGGTGCACCTGCTGCCGGCGCCCGTCTTCCGCATCACTGCCGAGCTTCAGGCCCGCCGTCGCCTGGGGCTCACTGCCACACTGGTGCGCGAAGACGGTCGGGAGGAGGACGTCTTCTCCCTCATCGGCCCCAAAAAATACGACGTCCCCTGGAAAGACCTGGAGAGACAGGGCTGGATCGCCGCCGCCGAGGTGACCGAGATTCGCATTCCCATGCCGCGCGATTTGCGGATGGATTACGCCGTCGCCGACAGGCGTCACAAGTACCGCTTCGCGGCTGAGAACCCGCGCAAGTTCGATGTGCTGGATCAACTGCTGGCCAAACATCCGGACGACAAAACACTCATCATCGGGATGTATCTGGATCAGCTTGAGCAGGCGCAAAAACGCTACGGTTACCCCCTCATCACCGGCAAGACCACCGTGCGCGAGCGTCGCAAGCTCTTTCAGAAGTTCAGGGAGGGCACCGTACAGCGGCTGATCATCTCCAAGGTAGGTAATTTCGCCATTGACCTGCCTGACGCCAGCGTAATAATCCAGATCAGTGGGACGTTTGGCAGCCGGCAGGAGGAGGCCCAGCGGATGGGCCGGATTCTGCGTCCCAAGCAGAATGGGCTGGTGGCCCATTTTTACACCCTGGTCAGCAGGGACACCCGGGATCAGGAATTCAGCGCCAATCGCCAGCTCTTTCTCACCGAGCAGGGCTACAGCTACACCATCCTCTACGCCGACGAGGTGGCTGGGTATGAGGCGGAGGAATGATTGGGTGATGTGCGGGGCAAACACACCGAATGGCTGAGAGTGCAGTCGTATGGCCGTATGGCGCCTGAACTGCGCCAGGCCCATCCGGCAGCGTCCCGAGAGTTGTGAACCATGCCTACTTCTGTGACCTTGGCAAAGCGTTGCAAGACGAGGTCATCGCTCTTGCAGAGCCTCCGTCCCTTGGTTCACAGGGGGCTTTGTCCCTTGAATAATGGGGAGGACATTATGCACGTATCGACGCAAACGAGTTCACACGCTCGGTGGCGCACGCTGCCTCTGGGAGATATCTCTATCACCGGAGGAATCTGGGCTCAGAAGCAGGCCCTCAACCGGCAGGTCAGCCTGCGCCACGGCTACGAGCAACTGGAGCGAGCGGGCAACTTCAACAACCTCCGGCTCGCCGCAGGCTCCGGCGAAGGGGAGTACCAGGGGCCGGTCTTTATGGATTCCGATGTCTACAAGTGGCTCGAGGCTCTGGCTTGCGACCTGGCCAACGTCCGCGACCCGGAGGTGAAGCGTATGGCGGATGAGACGATTGACCTACTCGTCGCCGCCCAGCAAGCCGATGGGTATCTCAACTCCTACTACCAGGTTGTCAGGCCGGACAAGCGCTGGACGGATTTGGATCACGATCACGAGCTTTATTGCGCCGGGCACCTCTTCGAGGCCGCTGTGGCGATGCACCGAGCCACGGGCGACGAGCGATTGCTCGATATCGCACGCCGTTTTGCCGATCACATTGATTCCATGTTCGGCCCGGGCAGGCGCGAGGGCGCGCCAGGACACCCGGAGATTGAATTGGCGCTGGTCGAGCTCTATCGTGAAACCGGAGAGCGACGCTATCTCGATCTGGCTGCCTTCTTCATCGACCAGCGTGGTCGCGGCGTGATGGGTGGCTACGGGCGTTATGGCCCAGAGTACCACCAGGATCGCGTCCCGGTCCGCCAGGCCACGGTCGTCGAAGGCCATGCTGTGCGCCAGCTTTATCTGACCGCAGGCGTGACGGACGTCTACCTGGAGACCGGCGAGCAGGCGTTGTTTGAGGCATTGACACAACTGTGGCACGATATGACCACCAGGAAAATGCACATCACCGGCGGTTTCGGCGCTCGATTCGTCGGCGAGTCCTTCGGCGAAGCCTATGAGCTCCCCAGTGACCGGTGTTACTGTGAGACATGCGCGTCTATCGCCAGCATGATGTGGAACTGGCGGATGTTGCTCGCCACCGGGGAACCGCGTTACGCGGATGTGCTCGAGCGCTCACTCTACAATGGGTTCTTGAGCGGCGTATCCCTTGACGGTCGGCGATACTTCTACGTCAACCCGCTGCAGAGCAGGGGTGGGATTGAGCGTGCGGAGTGGTACAGTTGTGC
>JAYEMR010000100.1:0-11936 GCA_034718215.1 Chloroflexota bacterium | reverse complement strand
CGCAACTCAATAGGACAATCTTCCAACCGGAAAGTCTCGGCCATCACCAGTACAACATCTACATCGTTTGGATCTGGCTTGGCGGTGACATAACTACCAAAGATGATGAATCGTTGAAGCTCCTCTGTGCGCTTGGCCAGCGCATAGACGTGTCGCAGACGCCGAGTGCAGACACCGCGCTGTCCTTGAGTAGATCCAAAGCGACTCACGACCTCCTCTAGGGTAGCCTCATACACACCGGGAGGCAAATCACCCACTTCATTGAGCTCAGGCAACGCCATAGTATACTTGCATCCCGTCAAGGACGATGATCATCTATCACCTTTCACCCTCTGTCTGCCTTGCCTGTCCCTCAATCCATTGATACGTCCTGGTGATACCTTCTCGAAGACTCGTGCCTGCCTCCCATCCCAGCGACTTGATCTTGGCCTTGTCGAAACTCCGCGCCTGCACGCCAACGGGGCCCTCCGCGTGCTCCACGTGGATCTCCTTGCCGGAGACATCAATCACCCTCTGCCAGAAGCGAAGCGACTTCGTCCACCGTCACATACCCATCGCTACCGATGTTCACTCTTCTGCATAAAAGCCGCCTGGAAGCCTGTCTGGGAGAAGGTCTCCAGGGCGGACATAGCCAGCAGGGCAATCCCCATCAGGCCGAAATCGCTGGGAGCCAGGACCCGGGCCAGGACGATGGTGCGGATGAGGGCCAATCCTCGGCTGGCGATCCGCAGGGCAAAGACCCAGAACCCACCCCGCACCACCCGCTGGGAGAGGGTGTCCCCCGGCTCAAACAGTAGACTTTTCGCCCTTTGTGCTGCCTTCCTCATCCTCGCCTCAAATCGCTTTAACACTCCTACTCCCCCGCTCTCCACCAGGCATGCCCGCTCCACCTTGGGTCTTAAGGCACAGGTTGAGCAGCGAGAAGAAGAACATCATCAGCCACGTCTTTCTCCAGAATCAGCTGGCTATCCTCCCCTCAACGATGGCAATCATCGGCTGAGCGCTAGCCGAAAATCTCCGCCTCTAGCTCAGGCGGCACTTCAAGGTAGTCGGCTGTTTGGATGCACTCCAACAACTCCCGTACCTCCGCCTTGCTCCGCATCCCGCTCAGCCATAGCCCCCTCAGAATGGTCTGCAGAGAAATGACTTGCACACCTTGATCCTGAGCAAACCTTCGAGCAACGGCGTCATTGGTGGCGAAAAACGCCCCTTCGGCCTTGCAAAAAGCGATGGCTTCTAACTCCCCTTTTCCCAAGGACCGTCCAATCGTCCATAATCGCTCGTGCTCTCCCCAAGCTTGCTCTGTTAAGGCCACCACGGGGACTTCCGACAGTACGGCCTCTGGAAATGTATATCCATACTGCAGAGGTATGGCAATTTCATCGCGGATGGCTGAGGTGACCGCCACGCTTCCTTCCCCAAAGAACTCCGTAAGCACCTCCAAAGCTCCTGCCTTGGCAAACATGCTCAGGATATCTGTATCCACGATGAGTTTTACATCGCTCATTCACGTGCCCTCAGGTGCATCAGCCATTCGGTTTCCTGTTCAACAGCTTCACCTACCGAAGGAATTGTCCTGGGGATACCAGCCTCGCGCAGGAGTTCCTTGAAGCTCTCAATATCCATCCCCCCTATCTCGGCAGCGCGCGAGAGGGAGACCTTGCCGCGCCGATAAAGCTCGACCGCCAGTTGAGCGCGGAGCTCCGGTTTACTTCGCAAAAGGGAGCGCATCGCATCCTTCAGCAATGCTGCTTTATCCTCGTAAATGCCCCGCTCAACCAACACATCTAATTCGTCTAGAAGCATAACAACTTTTGCCATTATCTTTCACCCCTCTCATGTTCCACTCAAGCCGAACCTAGCGTCGCAAGAACCACAACGCAAATGCCCACAACCCGCCCCTCACCACTCGCTGGGAGAGGGTGTCCCCCAGCTCAAACAGTAGACTTTTCGCCCTTTGTGCTGCCTTGCTCATATTCACATCAAATCCTCGCAGTACCTTGGGATCCTCTTCTGATTGCTCAATTTGTTCAAACAGCGGATTTATAGATTTAGAACTTCGGCAAGCAACTCCTCACTGATGCGAAAACCCGCCTTTTCATGCAGCTCTTCGATTGCCTCTTGCAGCGATGGCAATTTGCCTTCACGCCGCGCCCGAAGCAAGATACCCAATACCCCTGTCACCTTCAGTCCTAGCGATTTGGCGACCCTGCGTCCTTCCCGCTCATCTAAGAGCATCCATTCTGCGTTCACCTGCAAAGCTAGAGCGATGGCTTCTGCATTACCCTTGTCCAAGTCGCGCTGGAGTACCCGCACGAAAGGCTGATCCTTAACTCCCTCAACTCGAAGCCATCCCGCCTTTATTGCCTCACGCACAGCCTGAGAGCCAGGCAAATCCTCCTCAGTTCGTAGCTCCTCAAGAACTGCTGGCGGAATCCGTATTTCCCCGAATTGTTCACGAAGCAAGAGAGCCGACCAATGATGGCCAGATTTAAGAGCGGGGAAGTGTTACTCACTACGGGCATAGGTCAGATCGTCCTCAAGTTCTTCCCGTCCATAGTGCCGCAGGATTCCACGCCTCCCTAGTAATTGACCAAACTCGTATTTTCCCATGCCGGCTAGCTCTCTGGCCTTGCCAAAGGATAATAGCCCCTGGGCATACAAAGCGATGGCCAGTTCGACCACCAGTTCCTGTGCCATTCGCTCTTCCGGCAGGCGGATAGCCTGGGCTACAGAATCAGGGATATGTAATCGCAACGCCATGTTTCTCCCTCCGTTCTCTTTCCCATCCTTCCTCAGTCCGCAATAGGTATACCTGCAACCACTTCAATCTACAAATCCAGCTAAGCAGGGCGCTGGAGTGCAAAAGGGCTCCTCCTCTTCTCCGCGCCTACAGTACCTCAACGCCCTCACCTATCCTTTCCCTCCTTATCAACTCTCCTCCATCAGGATCTCGCTGCCCAATACGTCCAACAACTGAACGATGCTAAGCCTTTCGCCGGCCTCGACGTTCTCCTCCCTTCCAACATGCACGTGATGGGGAAAATTCGGCAAATCGGGATGATGTTCGACATTGTCCCATCGCTTACGCAATTCTCGGCGCTCCCCATCCATCCACTGATACCGATAGCGATGCGTAACGCACTCCTCATCCTCCAACACGAAATACTCCGCTGTTTCCAGAAAGTCCCCATTGCTCAGCGCCATCCTTATGCGAATGTATCCTCTATCTGACCATACCTTCTCCTCAACGATGTCGAAAGATGCAACGATTAGGCTGATCGCCAGTTTGGCTTTGAGCTGGAGCACATACTCGGCAGGTGTGATCATCACCTGTCCACCTCTAACATTTCTAACCGCTCAAGCATAGCCTGATACATCTCATAGAACACGCTCCACTCGACGAAATCCATCCCATCTCCTAACTCGCCAGCCCGGAAGCGGCGATGGAATTCCTCAGACGACATATGATATCTCTTCTCATAATCGGCTAGTCGGGCTTCTAAATCACGCCGCTCCGCATATGCTCGCTCGATCTCCGCAGCCAGCAACTTATCAACGGCCCTATCAATCACCTCACTACGGAAACCCTGGCGGTAAAGTCGCTCTAAACTTTGAAGTTTATCAAGCGTAGGAACCACCATGTTCATATCTCTTCACCTCCTCCCCTCAATAGCTACTTCCACCTCTCCGCCCCTCTTTCTCCCAAAACCCTCAGGGCGAATACCCAGAACCCGCCCCGCACCACCCGCTGGGAGAGGGTACCGCCCGGCTCAAACAGTAGACTTTTCGCCCTTTCCGCCGCCTCGTTCATCCTCTTCTCTCCACGCCCTCAGCGGGCTCCGCGAGTGAGCCGCTCTTTGCATCTCACCGGAGCCAGTCAGGGCGCTGGCGTGTTGAACACCCAGTGACGCCGGAGCCCGGTCACTTACTCAAAGCGGAACTCGCAACAGTTTCCATCACACAGCCACCGATCTATAGGGCAACTTCAGGACCTTGACTACAGCCTCGACCTGCTCGAATTCAGGATCTTTGTGAACCAGCGTAGCGTCTCGTTCCTTTGCTAGAGCGGCTATCCAGGCATCGGCGACCGAGAGACGGTGAGCAGCCTTCAATTCAGCAGCCAAAACACCCAGCGTTCTGGTTGACTCAACGCGTAGTACGGGCAGAGCCGCCATTAGGTTCACCCGTTCCCGAACCTCGTTCACGTCACGCTCCTGAAGCGTGATGTAATACACCTCCATAAAGCTCATAAACGAGACAAGCACAATCGTCTCACCTGCCTGGGCCTTTTCCAGAATGTCTTGTACTACGTCGGCTCCCGCCTCATCTTCAATCAGGGTCAGCCAGGCAGAAGTATCAAGCACGTAAGCGCTCGCGGCTTTGTTCATCCCGCTCTTGATCCTCTCGTCTCGATTGCAACAGCTTTTCCACCAAACCTTCGCCTTTACCCCGGCCTCGCAAAGCCCGGATCGGATCCACTTCGGTGGTTACATCTATCTCGCGCCCCTCAAGAAAGGTGACTACTACCTCTGCCCCATCCCTGGGGACCAACTCTGGATCAGCGAAGACCAGTGCTCCTTCCTTATAGATTGCACGCACTGCTTGTAACCTCGTCATCCTACCCCTCCTTCGACCTGAGAACACGTGTGTGGAAGCCCCCGATTTTCGGCTTGAAGTCATAATTCTGAGCCGGTTCCTCCCCCAAGCAGCCTGCCAGCTCATCGAGAACCTTTTCCCAGTCCTCCTCAGCTGGCAAGATGCTAATTTCGCCTTCCCGAACAACGATTCGCACGCGCCGGCCCAGACGGGCTTTCCGCAGCAGGGGCTCTTCCAACAACAACCCCTCTTCTGCCATTTGTATATCCCTTACATCTGTAACCATTCTTCCCCTCCATTCCAATCACTTACCCGACCGCTCCCCAAGATTGCGGTTCACTTGCCAGTGGGCTGAAGCCCTCATCGCCTCGACTATACTTTCCTCATCCGTCCCCGACGGACACTCT
Organism: Chloroflexota bacterium; assembly: GCA_034718215.1. GTDB lineage: Bacteria > Chloroflexota > Anaerolineae > JAYEMR01 > JAYEMR01 > JAYEMR01. The sequence continues at coordinate 6,930 of JAYEMR010000100.1, read as the reverse complement.
CGCTGCATGGCGCTAAGCACACAAGAAGCCGGAGTGGGCATCGGCCTGCTGACGATCCCCACTCCGGCCGAAATCGCTGGGAGCCAGGACCCGGGCCAGGACGATGGTGCGGATGAGGCTCAGGCCTCGGCCAGCCCTGTGAAATAGAGTATTCCACAGGGCTGGCGATCCGCAGGGCAAAAACCCAGAACCCGCCCCGCACCACCCGCTTGCAGAATGGCCTCCGCTTCCCGCAGGATCGCCTGCTCGCTGCTGACTTTCACAGACACCTTCACCTTCCTGTAACAACCATCACAAAATCGATCGGATTGAGCACCTCCAGCGGAGGCGCGGTAAGTTCGCTCAGGGTTGGACAGCGCACAGGTCACCTAGAATTGCAGATTGCGAACATCACCGATCAGATTAGTAGCATGCGCATTGGCTGCAGCTTGCGGGTGAAGGGATTCAGTACCAGACCCAGGATCTCCAATGTGACGGTGCCCAAGAGCGGCTCGTCGCCAGGCTCCCCCAGGATGACCGGAGTGTGGCCTTCCCCCTGGGGGAGCGCAATGTGACATTCGGAGACCTGCCGCTGGATAGAAGTGCCATCAGCCAGGGTGAATGTCAGGGAGCGTTTCGGCGAAAGCTTCATCGCCTGCCAGACCTTATGCGGCAACAGGGTATAAGTCGCCCCACTGTCTACCAGAAAGCGCACGGTAGCCTGCTTGCCGGTGGGGCCAGTGACCGTACCTTCAACGTGGGTTGTTCCCATAATCGAGACCTCCTGAGTTCAGTCGTCGGCTCTCCAGTAGGCCAGCTCCCCATTAATTGCGGGCTTTGTCTCGCCCACGGCCAGCCGGTCTTGCCCGGCGGAGGCACGGGAAGTTCGCTCAGAATTGGGCAGTGCACGGGACCTCATTACGATTGAATGTTGAGGAGGAGGTGTTGCATGGTCAAGGATCTACCTGGTCGGGCGTCCGGCGGCCTCTCTCCGTTCGGCCAAAATCGCTGTCAAAGCTAACAACCTGGAGACCACGCTTCTCAGCAACCACATATTGATAAGCATCGTCAAAGTCTAGGTTGAATTGTTGAGCCGCTTGGATAACGGCCTCCAGTTCTCCTGGTGACAGGGCGAGTGTAACGACACCAGCCTTGCGAAACATGTCGGACATGAATATTCGAAAAACCTCTTGCTGGTGGCGACGAAACAGTAGAAGCCCGATGGAATGAAGCGAAAAGTCGGAAATAAAGAACTCGTGTCTGTCGGTCTTGGACAGCATCCGCCGGGTCTCTTGGGCTCTGTCTTGCTCCAGCAGCACCTCAAGAAAGATGTTGGTGTCGATGAGGAGTCTCATTGCTTGCCGAGCCTCCACTCCGTCACCTGGTGCTGAAGTTGAACCGAAGTGTACTGGTCGCGTAAATCCTTTAATGCCCCAGCCCAGTCAAAACTGGGTTTGCCTTTGGCCCTCTTTTGCCATTTCTCCAGCAGGAACTCGGCAAAATCCCGCACCTCCTGCTGCATGTCCGGTGGCAATTGCTCGACAAGCTCTTTGAACGTTTGCATCGCTTTCTCCTCTCGTACCGTTCGATACATGTTCACCCTTGGATCTCGTCCAACTGGGTAACCCAAGGGCTTCCGCTCTACCTCCACGGCCAGCCGGTCTTGCCCGGCGGAGGCGCGGGAAGGTCGCTCAGGGTTGGACAGCGCATGGCGAATCCCAGATGGTGATGGTGAAAGTGGCAGCTTGGTCAAATCAAACTCAACTCACGCACCAAGTCCAGCACGGGGGGCAGCGGATCTTGCCACAGCCACTCCACTCGCAGCCAGAAGCCAGGCAACACCGCCGAGCGATAGATCCCTTCCGTGTCAGGCGATGCCCGTTGATACCGACCGCCAGTCGTCAATTGATAGAACTCGGCTCGTTCCGTCTGAGGGTCAATCAACCAATACTCTGAAACGCCACCGGCCTCATACTCGTAGAACTTCTCCCCACGGTCTCGCCCTGCGCTCTCCGGTGAGACGATCTCCACCGCGAGATTGGCTGGGCCCTCCAGGTGGGTCTCCCTTAAGCGATCCAGGTTTTCATTCGCTATAAAGAGCAGGTCTGGCTCCCGGCCAGAATGCTCCAATTTCATCTGGAAGGGCGCACTCAAAACAACCCCCAGGTTGTGTTGCTCGACAAAACTGCGTATCACACTCGTCAGGAAATCGGCGATACCTTGATGACGTCTCGATGCCGGGCTGTACATCACCACCTCCCCATCCACCCATTCGGCCAGCGTGTCCTCGTTTGCCCAGTCCAGGAACTCCTCGTAGCTCATTCGCCGCCGGCGGGATTCGGGTTGTACTGAAGCCAACAGCTCAGCCAATCGTCGCCTGAGATTCGGCTTCTCCTCAAGCTGACGGATGAATGCCGGAACACCGATAGGCTCCGGCGTTTGAATGCTCTCGGTCTCTGGTGTACTCATCCTATCCTCCTCGGGGTTCTACCTCCGAACAGACGACCACTTTGGGCATAATCCACCTTGCCGCTAACCACCGCCGCATCACAACCCTGGATTCGCTCCTCCAGGTTCCCCTGATATTCAGAAACATATGGGTCATGCACCGCCACCTTGGCTCTTTCTACCTCCTTACCCTGCCTACCGCAATTCCCCCACCACCAAATCCGCCCCATGCAGTGGCATACCGTTTGGGAGAAGGACTATGATGGGAAGCGCTCTCGCGCCTCTAGGGGATCACCAGCCTCTGCCCCGCGAGGAGCCGATAGGGATAGGCGATCTCGTTAGCTTGGGCGATGTCCTGCCAGGGCACCCCATATTTCAGCCCGATGCGGAAGAGGTTCTCTCCCTGCTTAACGATGTGAATACGCTCTCCGCTTGGCGCACTAGGCGCTTCGCCTCTGGGGATTGCCAGCTCTTGACCTACCATGATTCGATAGGGGTAGGCGATCCCGTTAGCCTGGGCGATGTCCTGCCAGGGCACCCCATGTTTCAGCCCGATGCGGAAGAGGTTCTCCCCCTGCTGGACCACGTGGGTAGTGGAACCACCAGAAGGCGTGGGAGTGGGGACGTTCTGGGGGATGGAGGTAGGTGTCGCTGTGGGAAGAGGGGCCGGCGACGCTGTAGGAATGGGAGTGGCCGTGGGTAAAGGCGCCGTAGGCACCTGGGGGGTGAACATCGGGGTCATGGAGGGCTCCCCCGCTGAGACCGCCTCCTGCCCAGGGGTAGGCTGCATAGTAGAGGTCACTTGGGACGTTGATTCCGGCTGAGTGGGCGTCTCCCCTTCCTCCTTCGGCTTAGGCTTAGTACAGGCTGTACCAATAAGCAGTATACTGATCAACAGCAGAGCCGCCCTTATAATCGCCCTTCCGCTCATCTCCACTCCCTCCCTTCCAAGGAACTCCGGTCATCATCATTATGAGCTAGTATACCACAATTCAGCCCCATGAGCAAAAGCTTCAATAAAGTTGCCCAATCTTCCCACGCGTTGTATAATATTGAGGCCACTGCTGAAGAAGGAGGAGAAGCGAAATATCCCACGACCGCTGGACTCGGATTCTGACCATTCTGCTGAGCATAGCAGCCGCTTACTACCTGGCCGATAAACTGCTCATCCTAGGGCGGGCCTTCCTGGATATTATCGGACTCTTGGCCTCGGCCTGGCTTCTGAGTCTTACCCTGCAGCCGATTGTAAGCTGGCTCAGCGGGCACCCCATTCCCTTCCTCGTGATCCGCCCCATCCGTCGGCGATTGGGCCGCAAATTCGCCCATCGGCTCGGAAAAATTCACCTGTCCTACAGCGCATCAGTTGTTATGGTCTATGTGGGACTGCTAGTGATCACCATTGTCCTGGCTATCTTCCTCATCCCCGCTGTCCTCTCCCAGTTTTCTACGCTGGGCAGCAACTTTCCTCGCTACATCTCGGATATGCCGGACCTGCTGGACAGTGCTCAGCGGGAGCTGGACAAACTCAATCTGGAAATTAACCTCAAAAGTCTGTATCCACCTCCTGACCTCACTGAGCAGGCCCAGGAGTTGGGGAGCATTATCGCCCAGACTGCCTTCTCCATTGCGGCCCGTATAGCAAATATTGCAACCAGCCTACTGCTGGTCTATGTCCTCAGTTTCTACATGGCGCTTGATGGGCGCAAACTGCTTGACATCCTCAAAGAACTCATCCCCTCCCAGTACCAAGATGAGGTCGCCTTTGCCTCGCAGACCATTGACCGCGTCTTTGGCGCCTTCATCCGGGGGGAGCTCTTGATAGGGATCCTGTATGGTCTGGGGGCTTTCATGGCCATGAGTTTCTGCAATCTGAGGTTTTCTCTGGCCATCGCTTCCCTCACAGCCTTCATCACGCTTATACCTGCCCTCGGCGAGCCTATAGCCATGCTCCTGCCCGGGCTGATAGCCCTAATCCAGGGCTCCCGAGCTGTAATCCCTCTCCTCATCGCCATGACTGCCTACCAGCAGGTTTTGCTCCGAGTTATCATGCCTAGGATCATGAGCGAGATGGTGGGCATGCCCTCGCTGCTCACCCTGGCCGCGATCATGATCAGTGTGCGACTCATCGGCTTCTGGGGCTTCGTCTTCGGCATCCCTGTGGCTGGCGCCCTCTACACCATGGGCCTCTTCTTCCTGGAGCGACATAGCCTCACCTGTCCCCCGCCTGTGCAGACAGGTGCGGGCAAGCAGGGGGCTCAGGCGACCGATCCAGAAGAGGATACAAGTTAACGAGGCACCGAGTCAACGCGGGCCCATCCCACTCGGTGCCCCATCCACTCGTTACCCCTTGCCTCATCCCACCATCTCCCGCCGGTACCAATCCACGAATATTCTCACCCCCTCCTCGATGGGGGTCTGAGGATCGTATCCCAGCAGGCGCTGGGCCTTGGCAATGTCAGCACAGGTGAGCCCCACATCGCCGGGCTGCGTGGGGAGCTGGCGGATGTGCGCTTTACGGCCGCACGCCTCCTCGATGAGGGCTATGAAGTCCCGCAACATAGTGGTCCGGCAGTTGCCCAGGTTGATGATCTCGAACCCTAAGTTCGCGTCGAGGGCGGCCAGCACGCCAGCCACAATGTCGTCAACAAAGGTATAGTCCCGCTCAGAGGTGCCATCGCCGAACATTGGCAGATCGCGCCCCTCGAAGATGGCCGAGGTGAAGATGTACATCGCCATATCGGGGCGTCCCCAAGGTCCGTAGACGGTGAAGAAGCGAAGGCAGGTTGTGGGGAGGTCGTAGAGATGGTAATAGGTGTGGCACAGCAGTTCCCCAGTCCGTTTCGTGGCCGCGTAGGGGGAGACAGGCCAGTCAGCGGGTTCGTCCTCGCGGAAGGGCGCGCGGCTCCGCTCACCGTACACCGAGGAGGAGGAGGCGAACACGAAGTTCTCTACCTCATACTTGCGAGCCATCTCCAGCACATTCAGCGTCCCTTTGACGTTGACCTCCTCATAGAGCTGGGGATACTTCAGTGAGTTACGCACCCCAGCCAGGGCCGCGATGTGGATGATCTTATCAATTTCCTCCTCCTCGAAGATCTCCTCCAGGAGCTCAGTGTCGCGGATGTCACCCTGATACAGCTTCCAGGCCGAGTTTCTCTGAAAGGGCTCGATGCGCCTCCATTTCAGGGCGGGATCGTAGTATAGGCCGTGAAAGTTGTCCAAGCACACCACCTCATCGCCCCGAGCCAAAAGGGCGGCTGTGGTGTGGCTGCCAATGAACCCCGCACCACCGGTTACCAGTACCCTCATTCGCCTTGAGCCTCCTTATCCTTAAAAGATGGAGCCCAGCGACTTCATCCTTCGGGTACTCCTATTATAATCAGGACAACCGAAGGTTGCATCGCCGGGCTAGTAAACAGCGCCGGATGAATCCGGCTTTCCTGCCTGCGCACCCGTGCCTGCCCGCACCTGCGCGCCCGTGCCTGATCGGGTGCAGGCGGGTACAGGTGATCGGGTCCTGTCTGCGCAGGCAGGACAGGCAGACAGGAGAAAGCCGCTTGTGACTTCGAAGCGCTCTCACCAGTACCTGGTACAGGGATGATAACCGGCGAGGGATGTGGACTCACTCATAGTATGCGCTCCTTTTCACACGGCTCGTCGCCGACCTTCTGCTGCAGGCGAGGACGTTCCAGTAGTCGAAGCCGGTGGGGTCGTGGATCCCGCCATGTCCGAGGTGCCATTTCCCAATCATGGCTGTCTGATAGCCACTTCTTCGCAGGAGCTTGGGGAAGGTCAGTTGGCGGCCGTCCAGCTTCGAGTGCGGGGCGAGCGTCGTCACGCCGTTGACATGGCTGTAAGTGCCGGTCAGGATCGTCGCGCGGCTGGGGGTGCAGATGGAGTTAGTGCAGAAGCAGTTATCGAAGCGCATGCCGCCTTCGGCGATCCGATCGAGGTTAGGCGTCTCGTTGATCTGGCTGCCGTAGCAGCTCATGGCATGTGAGGCGTGGTCATCGGACATGATGAACAGAATGTTCGGATGGTTCTCCTTCAAAGCGATCTCCTTTCTACTAACAGCTCAAGAGAAGAGCATCAGGCAGGGCTCTTGAGGACGAGCTTGAACGCGTAGGCATGCTCACAGGGCTTTTGAGAGGGCATCTGGATGGTCAATCCATTTTCGTCCTGCGACCAGGTGAGTTTCTCATCGCAGCCGAGCATCGTGATATCGGCGATGGCCTCGGCGGCCACTGTCCCTTTTGCCCGCACCTGATCGGGTACAGGTAATCCCAGCGATTTGATGGTGCATTCGCCCTCGGGCCAGCCCAGAGAGATGGCGTACAGGAGATTGCCTTTGGCCGTGAAGCGGATGTCTTCGGCCGTAAAGGGCTTGCTCTCCCTCTCCCTAAACTGAGCCGCTGACACCTTGGTAGGGCCTTCGCCGTAGGTGTGCCAATGCCGCGTGCCGTAGATCGCCTCCCCGTTGACTGCCAGCCAATCGCCGAGGCC
>JAYEMR010000099.1:0-12021 GCA_034718215.1 Chloroflexota bacterium | reverse complement strand
CCTACTTCGAGTGGGTGCAGGGCTTGCAGCGCTTCTTCTGGACAGAGGAGGAGGTCAACAAACAGCTACATCAGGTGATGGTGCGCAGTTTCCAGGAGGTGTTGGCCATAGCCGAGAGGAAGGGGGTGACCATGCGCACCGCGGCCTTGATCCTGGCCATCGAGCGGGTGGCGCAGGCCACTAGGATCCGGGGAATCTATCCGTGAGGGGCGGTGAACTGACTCGACACCGGACGACGCGATCAATCGGTGGACAATGCGGCAAGCTGGGTCGTACCAACAGAAGTCGCCCGATACGTCATGTGCAACTTTTTTCAGGCGCAGACCAGTCCGTCGAAGTCAAGCGGGTGTAGTGACCCCCTAGAATTGGACAACCACAATAGTTCAAGTGTCTCATAAGGCCCTTGGTCACAGGTTCAAGTCCTGTCGCCGCCACCTAAAAGGCCCCAGCAGGCATTCCACCTGCTGGGGCCCTCCGTTTGAAGGAGGTGCTGTCCCTCTATTCCCTTCCCCTCAATCTTTTCAAGTCCGCGTCCACCATCATGTGGATCAATTCCTCAAAGCTGACGGTAGGCTCCCAGTTCAGAACACGGTGGGCTTTGGAGGCGTCGGCTATCAATATATCCACCTCCGCCGGGCGGAAGAAGCGCTCATCTCGCACAACGTAATCCCGGTAGTCCAGCCCCACATAACTGAAGGCCACTTCGCACAGCTCACCCACTGAGTGGGTATCCTCTGTGCCTATCACATAGTCGTCAGGCTCATCCTGCTGAAGCATGAGCCACATAGCCTGTACATAATCTCCGGCAAAGCCCCAATCGCGACGAGCCTTCAGATTGCCCAGGCGCAGTTCGTCAGTCAGCCCCAGCTTGATGCGGGCCACCCCATGCGCTACCTTGCGCTCTACGAATTCCAAGCCACGCCGAGGGGAGCCGTGGTTGAAGAGTATGCCCGAAGTGGCGTGGATCCCATAGCTCTCTCGGTAGTTGACCGTGATCCAGTGGCCATAGGCCTTGGCCACTCCGTAGGGACTACGGGGATAGAAGGGTGTCTCCTCATCCTGCGGAACCTCGCGAACTTTGCCAAACATCTCCGAGGAGCTGGCTTGATAGAATCGGATGGAAGGATCTACCATCCGGATGGCCTCCAAGACACGGGTCACCCCCAGGGCTGTCACTTGACCAGTGAAGACTGGCTGGTCCCACGAGGTAGGGACGAATGACTGCGCCGCCAAGTTGTAGAGCTCCTGAGGATGATGCTCCTTCAGGATATTGACCAGTGACATCTGATCCAGCAGGTCCCCTGACACAAGGGTGAGTTGATCCTGGATATGTTCGATGCGGCCGAAGTTGGTCGTACTGGTTCGGCGTACCATACCTATCACCTCATACCCCTTCTCCAGCAGAAACTCGGCCAGGTAGGATCCATCCTGGCCGGTGACACCAGTGATCAATGCCTTAGACATAACACCTCCTCCGTATTATGGCTACGAGGAATTAAGTTGTAAACATCGCTGACGACACCCCTTATCCCTGCCGCCGATGAATTCTTGGCGGAGGTGAAAACGTGCTGGGCGATTGCTCGCCCCGATTGCGAGATCAGGCTGGCGGTCCCAGCGCAAGGTACAGGGCCTGCACCGACGCCGCTTGATGCGGCCGCGAGCCTGCAACTGACTCCACTTCCTCTACCTCATCGGGGTCCAGCTTGAACTCCCAGAAACCCGAGGGGTTTAACGCGCTGCGTATGTCATTTCGTTGCGTATGCAGCATATTCACTTACATGTCAATCAGGTCGCTACCGTTGCTCCAGTAGTCGATCCATCTCCTGCTTTAGGGCTTCCAGGTCGGCCAGAGGTAGATGGACAGAGGCGAAGCGGATGTAAGCCACCTTATCTAGATCACGCAGCTTCTCCAAAACCCGAGAGCCTATCTCCTCGCTTTCGACCTCCTGCTGTCCCAGGTCAATAACCTCCACCTCTACCTCCCGAGCCAGGCGCTCAATGGCCTCGGAGGCGATAGGCAGCTTGGCACAGGCGGTGCGAAGACCTCCCAGAAGCTTATTAAAATCCCAATCCTCCCGCCGTCCATCCCGCTTTACCACCTGTGGAGCATTCAAAACCGCACGCTCATAAGTGGTGAACCGCCGACCACAGCTCTGACACTCTCTTCGGCGCCGAATCGAGTTCCCCGAATGGCGGGTGTCAATCACCCGCGTGTCATCGCTGTCGCAATAAGGGCATCTCATAATTTCCTCTCCCTTCCCTAGCTCCTACCACCACCGACAAGGTGTAGTTAAGCGTATGTAGTGCACAATTCATGGGGTTACATCTACTATAATACCACAAACTTCCCCCTTCGGCAAGAACCAAAAGGGGAAGTTACCTTGTGGCCCTGAACAGTTGGGATAAATCTAAATCTTAACCACTCCCCCGTCCCTCGTCTACACGGACAGGCCCCCAAGTGGTCCAGTCTACACGAGATTTGGCCAAAATCAGGAAAGCGAGTATAATCAACTATCCATTTCCTTTCGTATTCTCTGACTTGAAACTTGATGAGGAAGACAGATGGGTAAGGAAACACAAGGAGTGAGGATCGCCTTTCAGGGCGAGCGGGGCGCTTACAGCGAGGCGGGGGCCGTGGCTTTCTTCGGCGAGGAGATCATTCCTGTGCCCTGCGAGTCCTTTGAGGAGGTGTTCGCTCAGGTCGAGGCCGGAGAGTCGAACTACGGCGTGGTGCCCATTGAGAACTCGCTGGCGGGCTCTATCCACCGCAACTACGATCTGCTCCTGCGCCACGAGCTCTTCATCGTAGGCGAGGTCAACCTGCGCGTCGCTCATCACTTGATCGCCCTGCCTGGGGTGGAGCTGGAGGATGTGAGGCGCATCTATTCCCATCCCCAGGCGCTGGCTCAGTGTGAGGGATCTTTGGCCGCATTGGGCGACGTGGAGGGGGTGCCCGCTTATGATACCGCAGGCAGCGTGCGTATGCTCAGGGATAAGGGTATCCACGATGGCGCGGCCATCGCCTCCCGGCGCGCGGCGGAGATCTATGGGATGAACATTTTGGCCAGCGACTTTGAGGACAACCTCCAGAACTACACCAGATTTCTCATCCTCCACCCAGAGGAGGTAGTGCCTGAAGAATCTGCCAAGACATCCATCGTCTTCTCAGTGGAGGATGAACCAGGGGCGCTCTTCAAGTGCCTGAGCGTCTTCGCCCTGCGCGACATTGACCTGACCAAGATCGAATCCCGCCCTTTACGGGACCGCCCCTGGGAGTACTTCTTCTATCTGGATTTCGCCGGTTCCATGCAGGTGGAGCGCTGCCGCAACGCCATCAATCACTTGCAGGAGATCACAACTTTCTTCCGCAACCTGGGCTCCTACCCGCGGGCGATGTAAGAGGTTTCTCTTTAATGGGAAGGAGATATCTATGAGGGTTGAAGACTTGAGGCATCAATACCCCAATGAATGGATACTCCTGGCAGTGGAGGAGAAGGATGCGCTGAGTGTACCTGTTGAAGGACGACTCCTCGCTCATGGCCAGGACCCTGAGGCGCTCTGGGACGAGGTCGCTGCAAGGCAGGGGCAGTTCTACATCTTTTACACTGGTGAGGTTCTTAAGGACATGGCGGTGATCTTCTGATGCCCAGAGCACATTTCCGGCCCCGTACATCGGTCGTGGTCGTTGCCGTTGGGTTAACGAACCAAGTCACCGGACGATCCGTCACTGTCAATATGCTCTTAGATACCGGGGCGACGTACACGGCCATCTCCATGCGAGTGGCCAAAGGTCTGGGTGTGCCGGTTAACCTGGATCAGACGACGCGCATTTTAACTGCCCAGGGTTCTTTCGAGAAGATGCCTCTGATACGTCTCGATCGAGTACAGGTGTTAGGCATGAGTTCGGAGGGTGTCGAGGCGGTGATCATCAATCTGCCGGCCGAGACAGGACTGGATGGCCTCCTTGGCGGGTCTTATCTGAGAGATTACCAGGTACTCATAGATTATCCACAAGGAACCCTGGAGATCGAGTAAATACATTGATTGCCGTGCTATCCCTACCGCAATCTCGGTGGGCAGGGAGTTTACTCCATCTTGTGGGACGCATTTCCATACACGTCTAAGTTCAACAGAGCCAATAGGGGCAATGAACATGGTGAGCGATACCGCGGCTGTCGCACTTCTGGAGACCATGATCGGTCTGTACAGCCCCTCCTACCACGAGCGGGCGTTGGTCGAGTTCTTGGTGGACTGGATGAGAGAAGCAGGTCTTGGCGCCTGGCGGGATGAGGCGGGGAATGCGGTGGGAGCCTCTCACCCTCCCCCAAATTTGGGAGAGGGTGAGGGCAAGGGCCTTCTTCTATTGGGCCACTTAGACACTGTACCCGGCTTCATCCCTGTGCATCGGGAGGGGGATCACCTGTACGGTCGGGGGGCGGTGGATGCCAAGGGCGCACTGGCTGCCTTCTGCGTAGCTGCGGCCCGGGTTGGTCCTTCACTTGACCAACCGTTATTTCTCGTGGGCGCGGTGGAGGAGGAGGCGAAATCGGGGGGTGCGAGGGCACTGCTGGACCGTTTTGCCCCCCAGGCGGTGGTCATTGGCGAGCCCAGTGGCTGGGATCGCATCACCGTGGGCTACAAAGGCCGGCTGCTCGTTGATGTCCAGCTTCAGCGGGAGATGGGTCACACCGCCGGGCCGGGCGGGGGCGTGTGTGAGGAGGCCATCTCCCTCTGGCAGATGATCCGCGACCGGGCCGACCGTTGGAATGAGGGGCGGAATAGGCTTTTTCATCAACTCGACCTCTACCTGCGTTCCATTAACTCCTCAAATGATAGTTTCACTGAGAGAGTGGATATGACGGTGGGCCTTCGGATCCCGCCGGGCTTTGATGTGGAGGCTTTCAAGAGTCAGTTGTCCGCTCAGGCCGGGGAGGCGAGCCTCTCCTTTCGTGGACAGGAGCTCCCCTTCCGTGCTTCCAAGTCCACCCCCCTGGTGCGGGCCTTTCTATATGCCATTCGAGCTCAGGGAGGAGAGCCTCGTTTCGCGGTGAAGACTGGCACCTCAGACATGAACATTGTGGGCCCCGCCTGGGACTGTCCCATCGTGGCCTATGGCCCCGGCGATTCCTCCCTGGATCACACACCCCACGAGCATATCCTGATCTCCGAGTACCTGCGTTCCATCCGGGTCCTGGAGGAAGCGCTCAGAAGGTTGGAAGATCAAGATTAAGCTGGAGGCTTTCAAGGGTAGAGATGGACTACATGGCTCAAGCGCTGGAGCTGGCCGCGCGTGCTCGTGGTCGCACCAGCCCCAATCCCATGGTGGGGGCGGTGCTGGTAAAAGATGGGGAGGTCGTCGGCCAAGGTTTTCACCACCAGGCTGGGGAGCCCCACGCCGAGATACTCGCCCTGCGCCAGGCGGGAGAGCAGGCCAGAGAAGCTACTCTATACGTCAACCTGGAGCCCTGCTGCCATTACGGACGGACCCCACCCTGCACCGAGGCGCTTATCCGAGCTGGCGTGGCCGAGGTGCACATGGCTATGGAGGACCCCAACCCCCTGGTCCACGGAAGAGGGCGAGCAGCGCTGGAGGCAGCCGGCATCCGCACCTTCGTCGGCGAACACGAGGCCCAAGCACGCCAGCTCAACGAGACCTTCATCAAGTACATCACCACCGGACGCCCCTTCGTGACCGTGAAATTCGCCATGAGCCTGGATGGGAAGATCGCCACCCCCACAGGTGAGTCGCGTTGGATCACGGGGAAAGCCGCCCGGCGCCGCGTGCACGAGCTGCGAGATGTGAGCGATGCTGTCTGCGTGGGGGTGAACACCGTGCTGGCCGACGATCCACGCCTCACCACCCGCCTGGGCAAGCCCGACGTGAGACACCCACTGCGGGTGATCCTCGACTCGCGGGGGCGGGCACCGCTGACCAATAGGGTATTCGATCCCACCCTGCCAGGTGAGACAATCGTAGCTACCACTCAGGCTATGCCTACCCACCATCGAAATGCGCTGGAGGCTCAGGGGGTTGAGGTGTGGGCGCTGCCCTCCGACGGGCAGGGCCGCGTGGATCTGGCTGCCCTGCTGGATCGCCTCGGCGAGCGAGAGGTCATCAGCCTACTGGTGGAGGGAGGGGGGACGGTATTGGCCTCTCTATTCCAAGAGGAATTAGTGGATAAAGTGCTGGCCTTCGTGGCCCCGATCATCATCGGCGGTCGTGACGCTCCGACCCCAGTGAAGGGCACTGGAGTCTTCCACCTAAAAGATGCCATTCGCCTGGAACGGGTGAGCGTCGAGCGGGCGGGGGAGGATGTGCTGATTGTGGGGTATACGGGTAAATAAGGCAACGAGCCAAGCCCGACGATGAAGTCATCAGGCTACGGAGCAGCGGGTGATGAATCACCCTTGCCCGCACCTGATCGCCCGTGCCTGATCGGGTGCAGGCAGGTACAGGTGATCGGGTACAGGCAGACAGGATACCCGTGCGGTCTCTATCAACGAGTGAACGAGGACTCATTACCTCATACCTCGTTGACTCATTACTTTGAGTAGATATGTTCACCGGAATCGTCGAGGAGATAGGCACAGTCGAGCGGCTGGAGGTGGGCCAACGCCCATACCTCCTGACCATCGCCGCCAAGATGGTTCTGAATGATGTTGAGCTGGGGGATAGTATCAATGTCAACGGTGTGTGTCTAACCGTGACCCAGCTTACCTCACGCACTTTCACCGTGGGCCTGATGCCTGAGACGCTGCGGCGGAGCAACCTGGGTGATCTGCACCCCGGCGATGGTGTGAATCTGGAGCGGGCTCTCGCGCCTCAGGGGCGGCTGGGCGGTCACTTCGTACAGGGGCACGTGGATGGGGTAGGACGGATCGCGGCCCAGCGCCCGGAGCTGGACGCCCTGTGGATCACCATCAGCGCGCCACCGCAGGTGATGCGTTACTTGGTTCCTAAGGCCTACATCGCCGTCGACGGCGTGAGCCTGACTGTGGTTGAGGTCATGGACTCTGCCTTCTCCGTCTCGCTGGTGGCCTACACTCAGACTCACATCACCCTCCCCCGCAAGCAGGTGGGGGACAGAGTTAACCTGGAGGTGGATATCCTGGCTAAATATGTGGATAGGCTACTACATCGGGAAGACGAAGGTCTCACGCTGGAGTTTCTAGCCCAGCATGGGTTTGTTGGATGATGAGTCAACAAGGCGACAAGGGGTGAAATATGGCTATAGCGACAATTGAGGAAGCGATTGAGGACTTCAAACAAGGGAAGATGGTGATCATCGTTGACGATGAGGACCGCGAGAATGAGGGGGACCTCAGCATCGCCGCGGAAAAGGTGACGCCGGAGGCGATCAATTTCATAGCCCAATACGGGCGGGGGCTCATCTGCCTTCCTATCATCGGCGAGCGGCTGGAGGAGCTTCAGATCCCCATGATGGTGCAGGAGAACACCTCCCGGTTCGGCACCGCCTTCACCGTATCCATTGATGCCCAGGAGGGGATCACCACCGGCATATCCGCCTACGATAGAGCACACACGATCAAGACCGTGCTCGACCCCAAGACCAAGCCGCGGGATCTCGCCCGTCCAGGCCATATCTTCCCCCTGCGCTACAAGGAAGGGGGCGTGTTGGTGCGCGCGGGTCAGACCGAGGCTTCGGTGGACCTGGCCAGGCTGGCTGGGCTCTACCCAGCGGGGATGATCTGCGAGATCATGAACGAGAATGGGACGATGGCACGCATGCCCCGTCTGGAGGAGTTCTCTGCAGAGCACGGGATAAAAATCATCACCGTGGCTGATCTGATAGAATACCGGCGGTGCCACGAGAGGTTGGTGAGGCGAGTGGCCGAGGCCCGACTCCCCACTCGCTACGGCGATTTCAACGCCATCGCCTATGAGAACCTGGTCACGAATGATTACGCGGCCGTGGCGCTCGTGAGTGGCGATGTGGCGGGAGGGGAGCCGGTACTGACCCGAGTCCACTCCGAGTGTCTGACCGGCGACGCACTGGGGTCGCTGCGCTGCGACTGCGGGGATCAACTTCACACCGCCATGAGGATGATATCCGAGGAAGGACGCGGGGTGCTGCTCTACATGCGGCAGGAGGGGCGGGGTATCGGCCTCTTGAACAAGCTTAGGGCCTATGAGCTACAGGATCAGGGTCTGGACACAGTGGAGGCCAATGAGCGTCTGGGGTTTCCACCCGATCTGCGGGAGTATGGCATCGGTGCTCAGGTCCTGGTGGACTTGGGGATCGAGAAGATGAGGCTTTTGACCAACAACCCCCGAAAGATAGTAGCTCTCAGAGGCCATGGGCTGGAGGTGGTGGAGCGGGTGCCTATCGAGATACCTCCCAACCCCAACAACATCCGCTACCTAAGGACAAAACGGGAGAAGCTGGGACATCTTCTGCACGTCTAGTTTCAAGTTGAAAGTTGGGAGGGATGGAATCGTGAGCAGGACCCTTGAGGGGAAATTAATCGGCGAAGGGTTGAAATTCGCTATCGTTGTAGCTCGTTTCAACGAGTTCATCACAGGCAAGCTGCTGGAGGGGGCTGAGGACGCGCTTAGCCGCCATGGTGTGGATATGGATGACGTGGATATCGCTTGGGTCCCAGGGGCCTTTGAGATACCCCTGGTGGCTAAGAAGCTGGCCACGACGGGCCGCTACGATGGAGTGATCTGCTTAGGGGCTGTGATCCGCGGCGCGACCCCTCATTTCGACTATGTCGCCGCCGAAGCCTCCAAGGGCGTCGCTCAAACAAGTCTGCAAACCGGGGTCCCCATCCTCTTCGGAATTCTCACCACGGACACCATTGAGCAGGCCATTGAGCGGGCCGGCACTAAGGCTGGTAACAAGGGGTTCGACGCAGCGGAGGCAGCTATCGAGATGGCTAACTTGTTACTAGACATCGAGGCCATATCTAAATCCTCCTCTAAGCGATGAGGTAGTGGCTCAAGCCGAGCCATTTGCTGAGGTAAAACAGAGGGGGTTGGGGACCTACCGAAGGCTATTCGATCATGTCGAGAGGAGATAAACACTCCAATGCGAGCGGTTCTACAACGAGTTCAGAGAGGCGATGTATCCACAGATGGACAGGTGGTGGAGGAGATTGGGGCCGGCCTGGTGGTGCTGATCGGCGTCGGGCATGATGATGGGGCAGCTCAGGCTGAGAAACTAGCTCACAAGATAGCTAACCTGCGTATTTTCGAGGATGAGGGGGAGAGGATGAATCTCTCAGCCCTGGACGTCGGGGCGAGCATTCTCGTCATCCCTCAGTTCACCCTGTATGCTGACTGTAGGCATGGGCGGCGCCCCAGCTTCACCCAGGCGGCCCGACCAGACGTGGCAGAGCCGTTGATCGAGCACTTTGTGGAAGCGCTTCGTAAAGCAGGGGTTGTCCTGGTCGAGACGGGGGCTTTCGGAAAACACATGTTGGTTAGGATTCACAACGACGGGCCGGTCACTATCGTATTGGATACGGATAAAATATGAGGAGCCGGAGGTCCAGTCTCAAATAGAGAAGCGGCCCGAAGTTTGTCTTTTTGGGCCGCTTTCTGGTTTAAGGCATGAATAACTACCGCTTATCAAGGTAGTCGCGCAGTAAGCGCGCTCGTCGAGGATGGCGCAGCCGCCGCAGGGCTTTGTTCTGGATCTGACGGATGCGTTCGCGGGTGAGGTTGAACTTCTGCCCCACCTCCTTCAGTGTATAGCTGTGTCCACCTTGCAGGCCAAAGCGAAGGCGCAGGATACGAGCCTCGCGAGGGGTCAGCGTGTCCAGCACCTGCTCGAGCCGTTCCGCCAGCAGCTCTTGTCCTATCCTATCCGCCGGGGAGTCGATGAACTCATCCTCAATGAAATCGCCCAGCTCGCTGTCCTCCTCCTCCTCGCCCACTGGCTTTTCTAGGGATAGGGGATGGTAGGAGGCTTTGATCATGAGCCGCACCTTCTCAGGATCTAAGTCCATCTCCTCCGCGATCTCTTCTGGCGTAGGCCTGCGCCCTAAATCCTGCTCAAGACGCTGCGAGGCTTTGTACATACCCCGAATGCGCGCGCTCATCTGAATGGGAATTCGGATGGTGCGTCCCTGAGAAGGTAGGGTTCGGGTGATAGACTGACGAATCCACCAGGTGGCATAGGTGCTGAATCGGGTGCCACGGCGGTAATCGAACTTCTCCACCGCCTTCATAAGCCCCAAGTTCCCCTCCTGGATGAGATCCAAGAAGGAGACCCCATGGCCCCGGTACTTCTTGGCGATGCTGATCACCAAACGGGTGTTGGCCCTGGTAAGGCGTCGACGAGCGGCCTCCCCAATCTCCACCTCCCGCTGCAGTTTGTCGCGTTCACTGGGTTGATAGTCACCTTCAGCCAGGGCTCGCTTCGCTTTGGATCCCCGCTCCATCTCCTTGGCCAGCTGTATCTCCTCCTCATGGGTCAACAGAGCCTCGAGGGCCATCTCCTTAAAGTAGAGGCTAATGGTGTCATCGGCCTCGATACCCTCCAGGTCAGGGGTATCCTCGGCTGTTTCCTCATCGTCTTCTTCAACGGATGATGAGGCCCCGTCTTGATCATCAGAATTATCCTCAGAGTCCAAGATTTCCACACCACGTTCCTGTAAGATATCAATCGCATCCTCAACCATCTCCAGATCCTTATCGGCTTCTAGGACAGCTTCCCATATCTCATCCAAGCTGATGAAACCCTGCTCCTCTGCCTCTTTCAAAATCTGCTTAACGACGCCTCCTCCTACCGTCAACACTGTACTCATCATATATCTCAACCTCCATGATATCCCGTCTCCCCCGTCTCCTGCCTGTGCCCTGTCCGTGCAGACGGGAGACAGGGTCCGCCTGCGCACCGCACGTGCGGCAGGCGCAGGCGACGGACAGGAGCTACTTGTAAACCAGAGAAGGACGAGGGAATATAAGCAGCCGAAAAAATCCGCCGACAGCTCAACCATCGGCGGAGTGCCATTCTTTTTGGATTTATGGGACAGGAAAAAGATCAGGGAAACATACCTTTCCCAACTCTTCCGTGCCCCCTTAGCCAGCTCTCATCGCCATTCCCGCCCAGGTATTTATATTATACCACAAAATTGGGGTTATGTCAAATCTTTCCTCCCTGTAGCAGTAGGGACGACCGGCCGGTCTCCCCTAGCTGCCATAAAATCCTCGCCCTATCACATAGATCTCTGAGCTCTCCCGGCGGCTGGCTGGGGGAGTATGGGGTTTGCAGAAGCGGAATACGGCCTCCACTCTGCGCAGGAATTCGGGAAGGTCCTCACCTTCGAAAACCTTGACCACTATGTTACCCTCTTGGAGTAACCGGCTACGGGCGAAGTCGAAAGCAGCTTCGGCCAGGGCTATGGATTGGAAATGATCTCGCAAATGGCGACCGGTGATGCGGGGGGACATATCAGATAGGACGACATTGGGCTGCCGTCCCCCCAGCGCCCTCTCCAGCGCAGTGACGTCCTCTGAATCCAGCATATCGCCCTGCAGGATCGTCACATCGGGGATGGGATTCACAGGCTGCAAGTCAATTCCAACGACCTTACCCTCGGAGCTTGTCAGTTCAGCGGCCACCTGCGACCAGCTTCCAGGGGCGCATCCCATGTCCACCACCAAATCCCCGCGGTGGATAAGGTGATAGCGCTCGTTGATCTGCTTGAGCTTGTAGGCCGCTCGCGACCGATAGCCCTCCCGTTTGGCCTTGCGAAAGTAATGATCGCGCTGCCGTTTTTGAACCCACTTGGACATGGCACCTCACCTTGCTTTCTGATCGCGCCGAGTTGCAGTTACAATGATTATACCAACCTACCTCCAAGCTGAAAAGCGGAGCGGGAGAACGGACGCTTCTTGCCCCTCACCTCATCCTCGGATTGACTACACTCTGATACCTAAGTATCTGGACATGCTCATATTCGCCCAGGGCTCTCCCTATGAGGGAGCAAGCCTTCTTCTCAATGGCGAATGGTGTATCCAGCTTCCCTTAGGCCTGTTCGAAGTTTCTA
>JAYEMR010000098.1:0-12143 GCA_034718215.1 Chloroflexota bacterium | reverse complement strand
TGGGCACCCACCCCGCGCTCACCGCCTCACCCATCGCCTATCCACTGGTCAATGCCGCCGAGATAGCCCTGAAAAAGATATGCTAGCGGCAAGTTGTAGGGCAAAACGCCGTTTTGCCCTACCTATTCCTAACCAACACGCAAGAGAGTGACTACCTAAAAGGAGGAAAGAAAAATGGGGTTCAGATCACCTAAAGAAACAGTGAGGGAAGTTGACGCCGTCGGTTGCGCCAAGGCCGACCTGTCCTGGTCCCAGTTGCTGACGCTGGGCTTTCTGGCAGGTGCGTTTATAGCCTTTGGTGGGCTGCTGGCCATCGTCGTCGGTGGTGGCGTGCCAGGTATCAAGGCTGATAATCCCGGACTGCAAAAGTTCATCTTTGGCGGTGTATTCCCGGTCGGGCTGATGCTCGTCGTGATCGCTGGCGCGGAGTTATTCACCGGCAACACGGCTTGTTGTATCCCGGCAGTACTATCCAAGGACATATCATGGACCGCCTGCGTCAGGAACTGGGGCCTGTCTTACATCAGCAACTTTCTAGGCTCGCTCTTCGTGGCCTTCTTTCTGACCTATCTAACCGGCCTAGTAGCCAAGAATCCATGGTTGGATACCACCATCGGCATCGCTGAAGCAAAGGTATCCCAGGATTTTTGGCAGCTCTTCTTGAAGGGTGTCGGTTGTAACTGGTTGGTTTGCCTGGCAGTGTGGCTGGCCATTGCCTCAGATGATGTCATCGGCAAGATATGGGGTATCTGGTTCCCCATCATGGCTTTCGTAGCGCTGGGTTTTGAGCACAGCATCGCCAACATGTTCTTCATCCCGGCGGGCATCTTCTATGGTGCTGAGGTGACCTGGGGGCAGCTTTTCATCAATAACCTGATTCCCGTAACCCTGGGAAACGTTGTCGGTGGCGCTTTCTTTGTGGGCGCGGTTTACTGGTATGTCTATGGCCGCGAATAGGGGCATCGCGCGAGATCAGACGTTGATCCCTAAGCGAGATCGGGAGTCAAGCTAGCTCTAGATGTGACCTGTACCTAGTTGGTACAGGTCTGGCATGAAGGAAGCGCCGTGGAGGGTCAAACCGTGGAGTTTCTGAATGCTCTCGTATTCTATACAAAGGAGGAAGCTCACTCATGAAAGAAGCCTTTGATCTCACCGAGCTCGACGAAATCATAGAGAAAGTAGGGGAGGAGCGGGGGGCTCTGATCCCCATCCTCCAGAGGGCGCAGCGCGCCTATGGCTACCTGTCAAAGGAGGTCCTGAGGGCCATCTCTGAGAAGCTGTCCGTCCCCCTCAGCCGCGTCCTCGGCGTGGCCACCTTCTATTCCCAGTTCCACCTGACCCCCCGTGGTCGCCACGTCATCCAGCAATGCGACGGCACCGCCTGTCACGTGCGAGGGGCCAGCAGGATAATTGACACCGTGCAGAGGGAGCTGGGCATAGAGGCGGGCGAAACGACCCCTGACCTCAAGCTCACCTACGAGGTGGTCTACTGCCTAGGCTGCTGCGCCATAGGGCCAGCGGCGTTAGTTGACGGCCAAGTTGTGGGGAAGCTTAACCCGGATAAGATGATACGAATCATAGAGAATCTTGAATGACAATCAAGTTCCCTAGATTTGAGAGGCGATTAAAATGTCAAAAATAAGAACAATTGGAGAGCTACAGCGGACAAGGGAAAAAATCAAAAGCACAATCGAGGAGCGTGAGAAAACAACTCCCAAAATAATGGTGGGCATGGCAAGCTGCGGGATCGCTAACGGGGCGAAAGAGGTCTGGACTGCCATCCAACGCAAGCTGGAGGAGGATGCGATAGAAGCCAACCTCGTCAAGACTGGTTGCATTGGGATGTGCTCCAGCGAGGTCCTGGTTGATATCGTTAAGCCGGGATGTCCGCGTATCAGCTACAAGCACGTCACGCCTGAGATAGCTGAAGAGTTAATCGACGACTGGGTGGTAGGAGACGATCCTCGCCCCGATCTCGCTCTGGCTGTGATCGATGAAAAACCCTTCAGGGATATCCCAGCTTGGAAGGAACTCCCCTTCTTCGCGCACCAGAAGAAGGTTGTCACGCACAACTGCGGCTTCATCAACCCCGAGAGCATTGAGGAATACATCGCCCGCGATGGATACGCCGCCCTGGCCAAGGTCTTCACCAATATGACCCCAGAGGAGGTTATCGAGGAAGTTAAGAACTCAGGGCTCAGGGGGCGCGGCGGAGCTGGCTTCCCCACGGGCCTCAAATGGGAGTTCACCCGCAAGGCCAAGGGCGAGCCCAAGTACCTCATCGCCAATAGCGACGAGGGAGATCCAGGAGCCTTTATGGACCGCAGCCTCGATGAGGGAGACCCCCACTCCATCCTGGAGGGGATGCTCATCGCCGCCTACGCCATCGGGGCCAGGAAGAGCTTTATCTACTGTCGCGCCGAGTATCCCTTGGCCGTCAAGCGCCTGAAGCATGCCATCGAGCAGGCCAGGGAATACGGCCTCCTAGGCAAAAACATCCTGGAGACGGACTTCAGCTTTGACATCGAGCTAAAAGAGGGAGCGGGAGCTTTCGTCTGCGGCGAGGAGACGGCCCTCATGCACTCGATCGAGGGCAAGAGGGGCATGCCCAGGCCGAGACCTCCATTCCCAGCCACCTCCGGCCTGTGGGGCAAGCCCACCAACATCAACAACGTCAAATCCTACGCCTGTGCCCCCCAGATCATCCTCAAGGGGGCCGATTGGTTCTCCTCAATGGGCACCGAGCGGAGCAAGGGGACGATGGTCTACGCCCTGACTGGGAAGGTCAAAAACACTGGCACGGTGGAGATCCCTATGGGCTCCACCCTGAGGGAGGTGATCTTCGACATCGGCGGGGGAATTGAGGGCGACGGGAAATTCAAAACCGTGCAGATAGGGGGACCTTTGGGCGGATGTCTGCCGGAGGAGATGCTTGATACCCCCGTTGATTACGAATCGATCACCGAGACAGGGGCCATCATGGGCTCCGGGGGAATGGTTGTGGCCGACGAAGGGACCTGCATGGTGGAGTTCGCCAAGTTCTTCCTCGAGTTCTCCCAGGCCGAATCCTGCGGCAAGTGCGTTCCTTGCCGGATAGGCGGCAAGAGGATGTTGGAGATACTGACCAGGATCACCGAGGGCAAGGGCGAGATGGAGGACCTGGAGAGACTGGAGGAGCTGTCTAAGGTCATGGCCGACGCCTCCCTCTGCGCCTTAGGGCAGCTCACCCCAAACCCGGTACTTACCACGCTGAAGTACTTCCGAGACGAGTACATCGCCCACATCGTGGACAAGCGCTGCCCAGCACTGAGTTGCGAAGCACTTGTCTCGTTCTACATCCTTCCTGAAGAGTGTGAAGGTTGTGGCATTTGCCGGAGGGCCTGTCCCGCTCAGGCGATAGCAGGTGACAAGAGGATGATTCACGTCATTGACCAGAGCAAATGCATCAAATGCGGCACATGCCTGGATGTGTGCCCAGAACCCTTCAGCGCTGTGAAAAAGGTCTCGGGGAAGAAGATTCCGGTTCCTGAGAAACCCATCCCAGTAGGTACGTGGGAACCTCCGACCACCGCCGATGGGTAATAGCGTCCAATGAACAATGAGAGCACTCTTACCACAGATGGGAAGGAGATAGTAACGTCATGGCAAAGGTTAACATCACTATCAATGACCGTCAAGTCGTCGCCGAGGCAGGTCAGACCGTGCTGGAGGCAGCTACAGAGGCCGGGATCGAGATTCCGACTCTGTGCTACCATCCCGCCCTGCCCCCGGAAGCGGTATGCCGGGTCTGCGTGGTGGAGATAGAAGGACAGCGCACCCTGCAGCCGTCTTGTACCTTTCCCGTGTCCGAGGGGATGGAGATAAAGACGCACTCGCCCAGAGTTGTAGAGGCGCGGCGTGTTGCCCTGGAGCTCCTGATTTCCGATTGTCCGATGGATTGCACGACCTGCGAGATGAACGGGAACTGTGAACTGCAGGATCTGTGCTACGAATACGGAGTTAACCCCGAAGAGGCTCGCTTCGCCGGCGAGAAGCACGAATATCCCATTGACGACTCAAACCCCTTCATCGAGCGGGATTACAACAAATGCATCCTCTGCCGACGGTGCGTGAGGGCCTGCGAATACATGAACGGCGTGGAAGCCATCGGCTCGCTGTGGCGCGGCTTCGAGACCAAGATCGGCACGGCTTTCGACGCTGGCCTGCAGGATTCGCCCTGTGAGTTCTGCGGGATGTGTGTGGAGGTCTGCCCCACCGGGGCGCTGATCCCCATAGAGCGCAAGGGAAAGGGACGCGAGTGGGAGTTCAGACACGTGCAGACCACGTGCCCCTACTGCGGCGTGGGCTGCCAGCTCGACCTGAATATCAAGGACAACCGCATCGTGCAAGTGCGCTCGGTGTGGGACGGACCGGCCAACCATGGCTTGACGTGCGTCAAGGGGCGCTTCGGCTTCGACTTTAACGAGAGCCCCGACCGGCTGACCAGGCCACTGATTAAGAAAGACGGCCAGTTTGTCGAGGCCACCTGGGACGAGGCTCTGCACCTGGTGGCCAGCAGGCTGAGCGAGATAAAAGAGAAGCACGGCAGCGATGCCATCGGGGTCCTAAGCTCCGCCAAGTGCACCAACGAGGAGAACTACGCGATGCAGAAGTTCGCCCGGGCCGTGATAGGGACCAACAACATTGACCACTGCGCGCGCCTCTGCCATGCCCCAACTGTGACCGGCCTGGTCACAGCGTTCGGCTCCGGAGCGATGACCAACTCCTTCGACGACATCGCCGAGGAGGCCGAGATCTACTTCATCATCGGCTCTAACACCACTGAGCAACACCCGGTGCTGGGGATGCGCATCCGCCAGGAGGTGAAGGAGCGGGATGCCAAGCTGATCGTCTGCGACCCGCGTGAGATCCCCATCGCCGACTTCGCCGATCTCCACATCTGCCAGAAGCCGGGCACCGACGTCGCCCTGCTCAATGGAATTATGAACGTGCTGATAACCGAGGAACTCTACGACGAGGATTTTGTGGAGGGGCGCACCGAGAACTTCGAGGAACTGAAGGAGACAGTGCTCAAGTATCCGCCGGAGAGGGCGGCGGAGATCTGCGGCATAACCCCGGACGAGATCGTCGAGGCAGCGCATCTTCTGGCCGAGAACCGTCCCGGAGCTCTCCTCTACGCCATGGGCATCACCCAGCACACCTGCGGCCATCAGAACGTCCTCTCCACCGCCAATCTGCAGATGCTCCTGGGCAACATGGGCCTGCCCGGCGGCGGGGTCAACCCCCTGCGCGGCCAGAACAACGTCCAGGGCGCCTGCGACTTGGGAGCGCTGGTGAACGTCTATCCTGGCTACCAAAAGGTGACCGACCCGGCAGCACGGGAGAAGTTCGAGCAGGCCTGGGGAGTGAAGCTCTCGCCCAAGGTCGGCCTCACGGTGGTGGAGATGATCAACGCCGCCGAGACGGGCGAGGTCAAGGCTATGTACATCATGGGCGAGAACCCTATGATGTCCGACCCCGACATCAAGCATGTGGAGGAGTGCCTGAAGAGCCTCGATTTCTTGGTGGTACAGGACATCTTCCTCACCGAGACGGCCCAACTGGCCGATGTGGTGCTGCCGGGGGTGAGCGGATTTGAGAAGGATGGCACCTATACCAACTCCGAGCGGCGCATCCAGATGGTGCACAAGGCGGTGGATCCGCCCGGCGAGGCGAGGCAGGATTGGTGGATCGTCGGCGAGGTCGCTCGCCGAATAGGCTACGATGGACTGACCTACAGCTCACCCAAGGAGATCATGGACGAGGCAGCCCCGCTGACCCCCATTTATGGCGGCATATCCCACGATCGCCTCGACACCCAGGGATTGCAATGGCCCTGCCCCAGCCCCGACCACCCCGGCACGCCGATACTGCACGTGGGCAAGTTCGCCCGCGGGCTGGGGCACTTCACCGGGGTGGAGTGGCAGCCGCCGGCCGAGGAGCCCGACGAGGAATATCCCCTCATCCTCACCACCGGCCGCGTGCTCTACCACTGGCACACTGGCACCCTCACCCGCCGCTCGAAGGGCCTGGATGCCATCTATCCGGAGGCGGTGGTGGAGCTCAACACCCAAGATGCGGCCAAGCTGGGCATCGCCGACGGGCAGATAGTGAAAGTCACTTCGCGGCGCGGTGAGGTCACAGCCAAGGTGCAGGTGAGCGACAAGCCTAAGCCCGGCGTAGTCTTCATGCCCTGGCACTTCGCGGAGGCGGCGGCCAACAAGCTGACCATCGCCGCCCTCGATCCCACATCGAAGATCCCTGAGCTCAAGGTCTGCGCGGTGAAGGTGGAGGCAGCTTAGAGAAAAGTGAAGAGGATAACCGCGATTATCTTAGCCGGCGGAAGGAGCCGCCGGCTGGGCCTTGATAAAAGCCTTCTCCGCCTCGACGACGAGACATTGCTGGAAGCGACGGTGAAAAAAGTGGCCACTCTGAGCGACGAGGTGATCGTCGCCGGTGGCCCTTTTCCTTATCCCCTGCCAGGCGCCCGTCTGGTGGCCGACATTTACCACGGCTGCGGACCTTTGGGCGGAATCCACGCCGGGCTGGCGGCGGCCTCCAACTTTCACAGCCTGGTTGTGGCCTGCGACATGCCCTTTCTGAACATAAGATTGCTTCGATACATCGTGAAAAGGGCGTCGGGCTACGATGTGGTCATCCCACGGTTGGGCACTTATCTGGAGCCTTTGCACGCCATCTATTCCAGAGACTGCCTCAAGTCCATCGAGAGACAAATCGAGGCGGGGAATTTCAGGGTCAGCGATCTCCTCTCAGAAGTGCGGGTGTGCTATGTCGAAGGCGATGAGATCGAGCGCTTCGATCCACAGCATCTCTCCTTCTTCAACATCAATACTCCAGAGGATTTGGAGCGGGCAGAGGAGATTTACCACTCGGAGGTCATCCAAGGAGCCAAGCGAAGAGGCGGATAATGAGTGCATGATGTAGCCATGCATTCTTTGACATCATTCCCCTTCTGTGCTAAAAACAGGTGCGGGCAAGGGTGATTCACCTGCTGCTTCATCCAAAACCTCTGAGGCCTGAAAATGCTCCTCCTTTCACCTGTACCAGGTACTGGCAAAATTGGGAGAGGGAGGAGGTGCCCGAAGGGCGGGGGTAGGTGAGGGCCAATGGCGATGCCGCTCTCTACGTTACCAACACTAGAGGGGATGCCCACCATTTTTGAGAAGGAAGGGGGATTACAAATGAAGCGCATGGCTGCTTGCATCAGTTTACTCATTCTCTCACTGTCGGCCTGTACTGGCGCCTCAGTGCTCGAACCGGACGCCACACCCATACCCTCTCTGGCACCTACGGATACCGTCGAGCTGCCCACGCCCACTCGGCCTATCCCGTCCACCAAGCCGGCCGGCGAAAGCGAGAAGCGCTGCGGCGACGGCGTCTGCGACGGGCCGGAGAACGCCCAGAACTGCCCTGAGGATTGCGCAGAAGATACGCCAGCGCCGCTAGACTCCACGACCGGCCAGGTCGCTGATATAACCTTTGCCACCGTCGAAGGGACCTCGCTGGAGCTTGATGCCTATCTTCCCGGGGTTCCGGGCCCGCATCCCGCCGTGATCCTCATCCACGGTGGCCGGTGGCAGAGCCTCGACAAGTCAGCTGAAAAGCCTTTGGGAAAGAAGATGGTGGAATGGGGGTATGCTGCTTTTGCCATAAACTATCGGCTGGCCCCTCAATTTCCACTCCCCGCACAAATAGCTGATGTGCAGTGTGCCATCGCCTGGGTACGGGAGCACGCTGCAGAGTACGATGTGGATCCTGAGCGCATCGCCGTCTTGGGAACATCGGCGGGTGGACATCTGGCTGCTCTGGCCGGACTGGTCACTGATCCTTCCTGGGAACCCTCCTGCGGCGATTCGGAGACCGATCTCAGTGTACAGGCAATCATCTCCTGTTTTGGCGTCATGGACCTAGCCCTCTATGCTGAGCAAGGTAGTAACGCAAAGCAGATCATAACCAAGTTGCTGGGCGAACCCTGCCAGGACAATCTCGATCTATGCAAGATGTTTTCGCCAATCAACTATGTGTCAGCCGACGTGCCTCCCACGCTCTTGATTCACGGCGTCGATGACGAGGCAGTGGATATCGAAAATTCGCAGAGAATGGCCGACGCCCTCGAAGAAGCGGGCGCCGACGTGACTTTCCTGCCGATAAGAAACGCCGGCCACGCCTTTATCTGGAAGCTTCACAGTCCGGCGGCCCAGATAGCCCTTGAGGCCATCAAGGATTTCCTGGACGAAAATCTTAAGGCCAGTAACTGAAGTTCCTACTCCCTCAGCTTCAGAACAGTTACCGAATGCGCTGGGAAGGTGTAACTGAAGGCGGAAGCCGCATCCACCACCTCCTTCTGCACCACCCGGATACGCTCTGAGCCGAAATCATTCACCGTTTTGAGGTCAGGCCCGTTGACCTCATAGGCTTGGGCTGTGGACACGGGCGCGAAATCAGTGAACCGGATCGTGGTCTCGATATCCTCGCCGGCGTGGCGGTTGACGACGAAAAGGACCACCACCTGCCTCGACTCGTCACAAGTAGCCGAGACATCCAGATAAGGGAGCGGCATCAGCGGGGCCAGGTAGCGGCGGTCCTGCGGATCGGTGTCGGCGACAAAAGTATCGCTCTCCACCCACACGTCCAGCGAGATGGGTTGGGCGTGGGTTAAGTATAGCTGGAGCGGCCAGTAGATCGCCTGGCGGAAGAGATCCTCAGGGCTGGTGAAGATGGGGGCGATGACGTTGACCAGTTGAGCCAGATTGGCCATCCCCACCTTCTCCGGGTTCCGCTGGAAGATGTTGAGATAGGTAGCCACTGCCAGCGCGTCGGAGAGATTGTAGCGCTCCTCCAGCCCCTCGGCGCGTTCGCGAAACCAGACATTCCACTCGTCGTAGGCGATGCGGATTTCGTGACCCAAGCGCTGCTTGTACCTCACCTCCTGGATCAGCGCCCAGGCGGCCTGAATGCAGCGCTCAGCTTGATGAACCTGGGCGATGTTGAGGTAGTGGTCGTCGGAGCCGGTGTAGATGTGGATGGAGTGGTAGTCCACCAGCGGGGCCAGGACCTCCAGCACGATCCGATCCCAGTCGTGCAGGCCGTCCCAGCCGCAGCTCACAAGCTTGATGGAGGGATCAACTCGCTTCATCATCTTGGCTGCCTCGCGGGCGAAGAGGGCGTACTCGTGCGCCTCCTTGTGGCCGATCTGCCAGTGACCGTACATCTCGTTGCCCAGCCCCCAGTACCTCACCCCGTAGGGTTCGGGGTGGCCATTTTGACGGCGCAGATTGGCGTAGTAAGTGTCGCCTGCACCATTGCAGTACTCCACCCAGGCCGCCGCCTCGTCGAGCGTGCCGGTGCCCAGGTTGACGCAGATGAAGGGCTCGGCGCCGATGGCCTGGCAGTAGGCGATGAACTCGTCGGTGCCGAAGCGGTTGGGTTCCTCGGTATGCCAGGCCAGCTCCACGCGGCGGGGGCGCTGATCCTTGGGGCCGATGCCGTCCATCCAGTGGTATCCAGAGACGAAGTTCCCTCCAGGCCAGCGCAGCACCGGAATATGTAGCCCCTCCACCGCCTCTATCACATCGGTGCGGAACCCTCGCTCGTCGCTCAGAGGCGAGCCCTCCTCATAGATGCCCCCGTAGATGCAGCGGCCCAGGTGTTCGGCGAAGCTGCCGTAGATGTCCCGGTCAATCCAGCCTGACTGTCGGTCGAGGTCGATTTTGATGCGTGCCATGGTAGTCCTCCTGACTGATACTACTATTATTCCGGCTGGCTGGTTTGCCCACCAGCCACCTCGATCAATTCCATCGTTCAGCCCATGCGCAGGCGAGGGCCTGGCTCAGCAGGAGGGGCAGGGGCGAGCCCTGTCCCCACCAAACTATCGAGCAGAATAATGCTGGGTAGGGGCAGCCCTTGCGGCTGCCCCCTAAAGGCGGGGATGGAGAGCCGCCCCTACGCGTGGGTGGCGATGTAGGGGATGTCCTCTGTCCTTTGTCATCCGCTAATCCGTTATTTATCCGTTGACCGAGCCACCCTGAACTCGGCCCCATCGCTGCGGCCCCAGACTTCGGGGAAGTACATCAGGTAGGCCCTGGCGGGCTTGACCGAGAACCGCCCGGGGATGCTGGCCCGCATGAGGTAGGTGTACTCGTAGGTGCCCTTGGGCAGATGGGTAGCAAAGAGGACTGCCTTCTCGTCCCTGAGCTCGGTGTGGCTGAAGCACCACCAGCCCCAGCCTTCTTCCTCTCCGAGGCGCACAAGCTCGGGCCTCTCCCCCACCACGCTGGCCGTCTTGAGGCTCATGTCAATGGCCTCGCAGCCGGCAGGCAAGGGGTCCTCCACGACCAGATAGTGCAGGTCGTTAGGGGCGACGATGGTCAGCTTGACCCTGATGGTGTCGCCCACCGAGGCCCCCGTGATGAACCTGTCGGGTTCATCCACGGGCGAGTACTGGCGGGCCACGACGATGCCCCTGCTCTCCGCCCGCACCTCCTCCGCCGGCAGGAAGTAGCGGAGATGAGCGGAGTAGTAGAGCCGGCCCTTCCCCGTCGGCTCCTGGCACTCGATGAGCAGCCTGTTGGCCTCCCCCCGCAGCAGCTCGTCTATCTCCACCACGAGCTTGCGCTGCTCGTCCAGGTTCTCGCTCGTGGCGGTCCCTTCGGCCAGCTCTTCGCCGTTGAGGCTGACCCGGTAGCTGTAGTCAGCTTCGAGCTCCTCTGTAGCCACCAGATAGTCCGTCAGGGCGATGAGGGTCCAGGCCGTCTCCTGGGTGGTCTCCCAGTGGCCCTCCCGACGGGCACTTGTAAGCCAGCGCACGGCCTGGGGGAGGATCTCGCTCTTAGGAGCCAGTCGCGTCAGGGCCTCCAGGACGATGGCTGTGGAGCGGGTATCGGTGTTCATCGTCCAATAGTCTCTTTCCTCTTCCTCCCAGTGGGCGCCAGTAGCACTCAATTGAGCGGAGCTCACCAGGTCGCTTACGATGGAGTCGAGGCGCGTCCTCTCCTCAGGGGCCAGAAGCGCCAGGGCCATGCCCAGGTAGGCCTTGCCGTAGCTCTCCAGGATGTCCCGCCGCTCGTAGAGAGCCACCGTGCGGCCCAGGTCCCCCTCGCCGCACTCGGCCAGGACGTAGAGAACGAAGGCCTGGGTGTTGGCTTGGTAGGGATGCTCGACATCCCTGAGCTTTACGAAGCTCCCCTTCAGGAACTCGACCGCCCGTTCGATCACTTCCTTGTTTACGGCGAAGCCGGCCCTCCTGGCCTCGTTCAGGCCGAGGAGGACGTAGGCGGTGAGGTAGGGATCGCTATCGTCGGCCAGCCACCAGCCCCAGCCGCCGTCGTAGTGCTGCTCGGCGTAGATGCGCTGCAGGGCCACGCTCACCTGCTGAGGCAGCTTGGCCGCCATTTCTTCCCTCTCGATACCCAGCTTCCTGAGGGCACGGTAGGTTATCACGTTGGGCAGAAAACGGCTGACCGTCTGCTCGATGCAGGCGTAGGGGTAGTGCTCCAAGTAGTCTAAGCCATCGCGCGTCCCCGCCGCCAGCGAGTGTTCGAGTTGGATAGTGAGTTCACCTCGACCAGGGGAAAGCTCCTCGGGGAGGTAGACTGCCTCCAATCGCTCGCCCGCCTCTGTGAGTTGCCCGGAGGTGGCCACCACCTCGGGCGTAGAGTAGTGGTAGACAGGGAGGGTTAACTCCACCACGTCGGACAGCCCGCCCCCTTTGGCCGAGAAGAGCAGCTTGGCCTCCTCGACGTTATCCACCGCCACCTCCCAGCTCACTTTCTTCTTACCATGAGCAGGCACTGCTGCCTGCTTGCTGCCGCCTGCTACTATCAAGCCCTCGGCCGAAAGTGCCACCTCCGCCTCGATGGGCTGGTCGGTGTTGTTGTGGACCACGGCCGCCAGCTCCGCCGCGTCGCCCACCACGAAGAAGCGGGGGGCTGTGGGCCGCACCAAAAGGTCCTTGGTGCTCACGATGTCTACATCGGCCTCGCCCACCTCGGTGTCCGCAGTGATCGCTTTGGCCGAGAGCCTCCAGGTGGTGAGGGTATCGGGGAGCTCCACGGAGACCTGAGCATGGCCGTTTTCATCGGTGC
>JAYEMR010000097.1:0-12245 GCA_034718215.1 Chloroflexota bacterium | reverse complement strand
CTGCCTCAGATTCTTGAAACGCATAAGCATGGTTGGCTCTCCTTGAGGTACTGGTTCACTTACGCTCCTAGTTTACCAGCTTTCCCTCTTTTTGCCAACCATGGGATCTAATTGCGGCGCAACTCTAATATGTTCTGCGTAGGGTTATGTTGTTCATCCCCACCCTGATCATGGTCTCCATCGTCGCCTTCATACTCATTCAACTGCCGCCCGGTGATTACGTGACAGCTTACGCCGCGACGTTGGCTGCCTCTGGGGAGCATGTGGATGAAGCAATGCTCGCTGCCCTCAGAAAGCGGTACGGTTTGGGGCAGCCGATCTATGTGCAGTATGCCAAGTGGATGTGGAGCATGCTCCATGGTGACTTTGGGGTGTCGTTTGAGTGGAACAAGCCCGTTGGGGAGATGATATGGAGTCGTCTGTTCCTCACCGTTGTGATCTCCGCCAGCACCATGCTCTTCACATGGATCGTGGCAATTCCTATCGGTATCTACTCCGCGACGCACCAGTATTCGACAGGCGACTACCTCGCCACCATCCTGGGATTCATTGGGATGGGTATCCCCAACTTTATGATCGCCCTGGTACTGCTGTGGGTGGGATATTCCTACTTTGGCGCCGATATTGGCGGGCTCTTCTCCTCTGAGTTCCAAGAGGCGTCATGGAGCCTGGCCAAGGTCGGTGATCTGTTGGAGCACTTATGGGTCCCTATAATTGTTCTGGGCATGAGCGGGACCGCCTGGACGATACGCAGCACGCGGGCCAACCTGTTGGATGAACTGCACAGGTCCTATGTCACCACCGCTCGATCTAAGGGCCTGACGGAGCGGAAATTGCTGTGGAAGTATCCGGTGAGGGTAGCGCTGAACCCCTTCTTCAGCACGGTGGGTTATTCGCTGCCCAACCTCATCTCAGGAGCGACCATTATCTCAGTGGTGTTGAGTCTGCCCACGACTGGACCCCTGCTGCTTAGAGCCCTGATGAGTCAGGACATGTACCTGGCCGGTAGTTTCCTCATGATGTTGAGCCTCCTGACAGTTGTTGGCACATTGATGTCGGACCTCATACTGGCTTGGATAGATCCACGCATTCGTTATCGAGGGTGAAAGAATGGCTGATGTCGAAACGGCGGAAGTTACTGAAAGACAAGCGCGACCGACAGTAGTGGAGGAAGAGGCTGCTGAGGAGCGGATATACGTCGCTTCCCAGTGGCAGCTGATGTGGTGGAGGTTTCGGAAGCATAAGCTGGCGCTGGTTAGCGGCATAATCATCATCCTCTTCTACGTTATAGCCATATTCTGCGAGTTCCTGGCCCCTTATGAACCCCATGAGCGGGATATAAAATATATACACGCGCCGCCGCAGAGGATACACTTCGTCGGAGAAGATAGCTTCCATCTTCGCCCCTTTGTGTATGGCTTAAAGGGGAAGAGGGACCCAGAGAGCTTACGAATGGTCTTTGAGGTTGATAAAACCAAACGATATCCCATCCATTTCTTTGTGCACGGGGATCCATACAAGTTCTGGGAGGTCTTCGAGACAGATGTCCACTTGTTTGGGCTGAAGGATGATGGGGGGACCCTATTCCTACTGGGAGCAGATCGGCTGGGGAGGGATATGGTCTCCAGGATATTCTATGGCACTCGGGTATCGCTTTCCATAGGCCTGATAGGGGTGTTCCTCAGCTTCATATTTGGCATCCTTATCGGAGGGTTCTCCGGATATTTGGGAGGAGCGGTTGACATGATAGTTCAGAGGGTTATCGAGTTTCTCAAATCCATCCCCTCCATTCCCCTGTGGATGGCTCTCAGCGCTGCTATACCGGTGGATTGGCCTCCGACCAGGGTATATCTTGGCATCACAGTGATACTCTCTCTTATCGGCTGGACCACTCTCGCGCGGGTCGTAAGGGGGAAGTTCATCTCCTTACGAGAGGAGGATTTCGTCATGGCCGCCCGGATCTCGGGGGCCAGCGAGCTTAGGATCATCATGAGGCACCTCTTACCTTCCTTTCTAAGCTATCTTATTGCCCGCTTGACCGTCTCCATCCCATGGATGATCCTGAGTGAGACAAGCCTGAGCTTTCTGGGCCTTGGATTGCGGCCTCCGGTGATCAGCTGGGGGGTGCTCCTGCAGGAGGCGCAGAACATACGCTCCGTCGCCTTGGCTCCCTGGCTTCTCATGCCTGGTTTCTTCGTCGTCGTGACTGTGTTGGCCCTCAACTTCGTGGGCGACGGCCTTCGCGACGCAGCCGACCCATATGCTAGATAGGAGTGGATGCCAGATCCTCCCGCAGGTTAGGATTTATTGGCGGCAAGCCTTTCTCAGCCCCCGAGAATCCGCTTCCCTGGATCAATTTTGCCACAACCTGCGAGATTGAGAGTTAGACTTCAGTCTTGTCTAGCTCATTTGCCAGTACCTGGTACAGGTGCCAGTACCTGGCACGGGTGAAACACCCCCATCAAATGCGTCTGACGATGGCGTACCCTGCGATTAGCAGCACTGTGAGGGATGAGAGGGCCGCCCCCGCATAAAAGGTCAGCGGCAGGAAGCGGAACACTACCTTGGATTTGCCCTTCGGCAACAACACCGCCCGCAGCACGCCGTCGGCCTCGTGGAGCCTGGCTGGCCTGCTGTTCACGTAGACCCGCCAGCCAGGGTAGGTCACCTCACTCAGCACCAGGAGTCCAGGCGCACCCAAGCGGGCTCGCAGGCCAATGTAGGCCGGCGTGTCAGCGGTGATGAGCACCTCATCCTCCGCTCCCGGCGCGGGCTCCAGTGGGAGCGGCTCCTGCAGCACCGCGGTGCGGAAGGGGTCGAAGCCGGGGGAGCGGAGGCTCTCGTAGAGCTCATCCCGGTCCTTTGCGCTCACCACGTCTCGCACCACGAAAGTTCGTCGAGGCTGCCAGGGCAGCCGGTAGAGATGCTTCAGCGATTCCCCTTCCCCCTCCTTCCCCAACATCTCCGCGCCTGCGATCTTCCGCCCTCGCCAGGTCACTAGGCTTCCCCGCCAGGTTATCACATACTTGACCCCTAGGAGTTTCCAGCGCACATCCTCGGGCGCTTCCTCCAAGAACTCCACGTAATGCCTCAGACGGATGGCCACTCCCCACACTTCCCGCAGTCTCCGCCGTCCAGCGACGTTGCGGATGATGGGAAATTCGTCCTCCTGCACACGGAACCAGCCGGGGTCGGCCTCGATCTGCTGAAATAGAGAATTCACCTGATATGGATCGTGGGGCTCGGCATAGTAGCGGCCCCGGTTCAAGGTGAAGAGGTTGAAGATAACCAGCATCAAGGCCAGGATCCCGAGGGCGTATCTGGATCGCGGCCGATAGGATCGCAGGTAGAGGAGCGCTGTCGAGAAGCTCAGGCACAGGAACAGCACCGCCAGGTGATCTGCCAACTTCTGACTGTCGCTCACGTCCAGCTCCAGTCGGCTGAGAAGCGCGGCGACGCCGATGAGGATGAAGACCACCGGCAGCCCGTAGCGCAGATATCGGCCAGTGTGGTGGACCAGCTTGCGCTCCCAGCGCTTCAGCGGGGAGAGCAAGGTGTCCAGTCCATAGGCCGCGAGCACGCTCAGCCCAAAGGTCATCAGGTAGGCGTGTCGTTCCTGGTCGCGGAACAAACTGTAGCCGGGCAAGGTCAGGTAGGCCACCTCAAAGCCGAAGAGGTTCTTGCCGAAGGAGAAGATCAGGGACACGATGGTCAACCCGGCCCAGAAGGGTAGGTCGCGTTTTCGCCCCGTGACGCAGGCCAGGAAGGCTAGCACCAGGGAGAAGGTACCTGTGTAAAGGGGCTGCCAGTAGCTCACCAACCCAGTGACTAAGAGCTGGATCAGATCCTTGGGGGGGAAGGCGACTGCTGCCTTCTCGAAGGAGATAGAGGCCCGGGTGGAATTGCGCCACCACTCCAGGGAGGGGAGCAGCTGTACCGCGCTCAGGCCCACTGTGAGGGCCAGTACTATCGCAAAGCGCCTCAATGCCACAGGCCACGGAGTGCGGGCGCGCCAGCACTGATAGACGTAGTAGGCCAGCGCGGCGTAGAAGAGCTGGGTCAGGTTTTGGGGGTTTCCGGTCAGAAAGGCCAGGGTGAAGGCCAGCCCAGTCAGCACCGCGTAGCGCCTCTTACCCGTGCTGGTGAGGAGTTTTGCACTCCAGAGGGCCAGGGGGAGCCAGACGGCGGCCTCCAGGAAGGTGATCTGCTGGAGAGGATAGGAGGTGAGGTAGCCGCCGTAGGAGAAGGCGACGCTCCCCAGCAAGGCGGCTGGACGATGCTTTACTTCCTCCCGCAGGAAGAGGTAGCAGAGCAAGCTGGCCAGAAGGACGTGAGCCATGGACTCCAACTGAACGGCCTGCAGGGGCAGCTCATCCCAGCCCAGTGCCAGCCCTGTCAGCAATTCCAGGGCCACGGGGGGATAGAAGAGCGCAGACTCGGGATCGGCCTGGAAGGGATAGACGTCGAAGACGCCCCTTCCCCAGAGGGGGAAGCGCCCCGCTCTAAACTCGTCGAAGGCGAAGGAGCGCAGGATGTAGAAATGCTCGGAGAGGTCACCTCGCGGGAAGGCCACTCGATCCGCCTCCACGGGGGTGAGGTAGCGCCAGAAGAAGAGGCCCCACAACATTAGCAGGATCAGAACTACGTACAGGTCACGTTTCCTGTCCGTCGCTTGCCTGTCCGTCGCCT
This sequence comes from Chloroflexota bacterium, assembly GCA_034718215.1. Taxonomy (GTDB): domain Bacteria; phylum Chloroflexota; class Anaerolineae; order JAYEMR01; family JAYEMR01; genus JAYEMR01. The sequence goes on along the minus strand of JAYEMR010000097.1, from coordinate 7,556 downwards.
GTGCCTGCAGCACATGCGCAGGCGGACCCTGTCTGCCCGTGCCTGCCCGCACCTGATTGGGCACAGGTGATCGGGTACAGGTGCCCAGGCAGGAGACGGGATCAAGTTTGGACATGGCATCCTCCCCTCCTCACCGCCCGCGGTTGGCCACGTAGTCCGCTAGCTGCGAGAGGAACTGGGTCATCTCGGGAGTGAAAGGGACATCGGCCAGGGCCCCCTTGGCCTGATCCACCAATTTCCTCATCTCCTGAACTGTAGCGGAGTGAGCGCCGGTGGATTCGATCACCTTTCGGGCAGCGCCCAGCTCCGCGGCCGTAGCCTTAGGATTGCCCAAAGCACGCTTCAGCACGGTCCGCTGGTCCGCATCCGCCCTCTCCCAGGCTCTGAGCACAAGCAGCGTCCGCTTGCCCTCCAGCAGGTCCGAGTCAGCCGATTTGCCGATAGCATCCTCGCCGCCGAACATGCCCAGCAGGTCATCCCGCATCTGAAAGGCGATCCCCAGGGGGATGGCGTAGGCCGAGACTTTCTCCAGTATCTCATCCTCCGCTCCGGCTAGGATCGCCCCCAGATGCAGCGGCCCCTCAGTGGTGTAGCGAGCTGTCTTGTACTCCGCAACGTGCAGAACATCCGTCTCGGTGATCTCCTCCATTGGCCTTTCTGGAAGCGCCATGTCCAGCGCTTGGCCGTAGCAGACATCGAGGGCGACTTCTGCGTAGCGGGTCAGCGCCTGAGCAATCCTGTCCGGTGGAAAGAGGGATTGGCTGAGGATCAGGGTCGCCTGCTGTCCTGCCAGGCTCCCGGCCAGGACCCCCATCGCCTGGCCGAAGTGATCCGCATCCCGCACCTGACCTCGATAGCGTGCGGCGTACTCCCGATGCACCGTCGGCTGTCCCCGCCGCAGCTCAGATCGGTCCATGATATCGTCGTGGATGAGGAGGAAGCTCTGCATAAGCTCCACGGCGCAGGAGGCTCGAATGATGGCCTCGATGTGGGTCCCACCAAATCCCTCGTAGGCCACACGCATCAGCACCGGGCGCAGCCGCTTGCCCGGCCCGAGGGTAAAGTCCCGCACCGCCTCGGCCACCTCCAGGGCGCTGGGGTGCACGCGTGCCGCCTGAGGGGTCAGCTCCTCGAAGACACGGGCCAGCGCTCCGTTCACGTCGGCTGTGTATCGGGCCAAGGTCTCATGGAAAGGCACAGCGATCTCGCTCTCCGATCAACAAGCCGGGGCGGCGCAGCTCAGACAGCGTCGCCGAGCCCGTGACGAACATGGCCAGCTTTAGCTCCTGCAGGATCTGCTCGATCAGCCGCTTCAGCGCCGAGGGCGACTCGTGAGCCGCGCTGAGCATTGGCCTGGCCACCCCCGCTAGATCCGCGCCCAGCGCCACCGCCTTGGCCACGTCCAATCCGCTGCGGATGCCCCCGGAGGCGACGAGAGGGACTTGGGGGAGGACCTCGCGCACGGCGGTCAGCGCCTCGGCGGTGGGGATCCCCCAGTCGGCGAATGTCTCGGCGGCCTGTAGTTTCAGGGGATCGGAGATGCGCTGCCGCTCAACCTCGCTAAAAGATGTGCCGCCCGCGCCGGCCACGTCAATGGCCATCACCCCAGCCTGAGAGAGCTTCTTGGCGACCTCGGCGGAGATACCCCAGCCCACCTCCTTCACGATCACCGGCACCTCCAGAGCTCGACACAGAGCCTCGATCTTGCCCAGAAGCCCAGAGAAGTCCAGGTTGCCCCCGGACTGGAAGTACTCCTGCAGGGGGTTCAGGTGTAGGATCAGCCCGTCGGCCTCGATCATCTCCACCGCGCGTCGGCACTCCGACACGCCGTAGCCATAGTTCAACTGCACCACGCCCAGGTTGGCCAGGAGCAGGACGTCGGGGGCCACGTGGCGCACTCGGTAAGTATGGACTAGCTCTGGATGCTCCAGTGCCGCCCGCTGGGAGCCAATGCCCAGGGCCAGCCCGAACTCCTGAGCGGCCTGGGCCAGCCGCAGGTTGATCTGGCGAGAGGAAAGATCGCCTGATTCCTCAGCCCCGCCGGTCATGGAGGATATAAGAAGCGGGGCGCGCAGGGGATGGCCGAGAAAAGTGCACCGCAGGTCAACATCGGCCCAATCCAGCTCAGGCAGAGCTTGGTGGAGGAATCGATAGCGTTCGAGGCCAGTGGTCAGGCAGGGGAAGCTGACATCGCCCTCCAAGCTGGCTCGCAGGTGGCTCAGCTTGCGCTCAGGTGTCCGACTCAGAGGGTCTTCGGCCATAGCGTCTCTCCCGCATGGAGTAGGCAATGAGCGCCTGGTACAGCTCATCTGCGTCGAAATCTGGCCACAGGACGGGCGTGGCCCAGAATTCACTGTAGGCAGCCTGCCACAGGAGAAAGTTGCTGAGCCGCATCTCACCCGCGGTGCGGATGATCAGGTCGGGATCGGGCAGGCCAGCGCTCCACAGATATCCCTCGAAGAGTTTCTCCCCCTCTTCGCCGCGCAGCCGCTCCGGGGCGATTCCCTCCTCGATAATACGCCGAGCTGCACGCACGATCTCCCGCCGCCCGCCGTAGTTGAAGGCCAGGTTGAGAGTGAAGTGGGTATTGTCCTTGGTCAGATCCACCACCTCCTCGATCCGCTGTGGGATGCGTTGGCCCAGCATCCTCATCCCCAGCCGGCCGAGTTGGGAGGCGATCTCCTCCAGGCTGCCCAGGTGGCGGATGCGAACCCCCTGCCGGTGCAGCTCCTCCACCTCGCTGGAGTACTCCTCCGCCAGTTCCATCAGCCCTCTGATCTCCGAGGGGCTGCGGCCCCAGTTCTCGGTGGAGAAGGCGTAGAGGGTGAGCATCTGGACGCCGAACTCGACGCAGGCTCGGACGACGCGGCGGACGTTCTGCACCCCGGCCCGATGCCCCTCTGTCTTGGGCAGCCCTCGCCGGTCGGCCCAGCGGCCGTTTCCATCCATGATGATGCCGATGTGCGTTGGGACGCCGAGGAGGCGTAGCACCTCTCTCTGGGTAGGGTTGATCTCTACCTTCTCTGCCACGGTATCTTCAACCTCATGCGATCAGTGATCTCATGAACTTGACCGACCGGGGAAGCTCCACCTCTGGATCGCCGAGGACGCCGCACTCCAGGGCCATGAAGCCCTGGAAGCCGATCTCCTCAAGCGCGGCGAACCCTGCTTCGAAGTCCGTGTGGCCCTGGCCGGGAAGCATGCGGTTGGAGTCGGCCAGGTGCACATGGCGGATCCAATCGCCTGCGGCGAGGATGGAGGTCTCGATGTCCGCTTCCTCGATATTCATGTGGAAGAAGTCGGCCATGACCTTCACCCTGGGATGATCCACCATTTGGGCCAGCTCCACTCCATCGGACAGAGTGCAGAGATAGTGGGCTTCGTAGCGGTTCAATGGCTCCAACAGTACCAGCGCTTTCAGCCCCTCGGTGCGGTGCACGGCCTGGGCCAGCATCTCGGCCGCGAGCTTGGAGATAAGCTCGCGAGTGGAGAAAGCTGGGGAGAGGTCGGGGAAGCTCAGCGAGCGGCGGATGGGCACGCAGATAGAGCCAACCGCGCCCAGCTCATCCGCCAGTTCCAGCAGTTCCACCATGCGGTCCAATCGCTCGCCCCGTTCTTGGGGATACAGGGCCAGTGGATCGTGGGGGGAGCCACTGCAGATGGTGCTGATGGGCAGCCCGCTGTTCCGGCTGGCCCTCTTCAGCTCGACCACGCGCTCGGCTAAGTTCCGCCATCCGACCTCTATACCTTCGAAGCCGAAACTAGCGGCCCTATCGAAGCGCTCGGCGGCATCGCGTCCGGTGATCAGGCTCTCTTGAATGGCGATTTTCATAACAGCCTCCTTTTGAACCTTTCGCCCGCTTCCAACTCGGCCCGCAAGGTTTCTGTACACCCCAGTTGAGCCAATTGGTCAGTCGTTATTCCTAGGATGGTTTGCGGAGAGCCACCCTGGTCGGGTGGCTCTCTTGTTGTCTGGGCGGTGGATTGCTCACAGATGCAGGCTGTGGTACAATCTACGGCCCCTGTCTCCCGTATGCACGGACAGGGCGCGGGCGCTAGAGTATCTTTGGTCTACAGTTCAGCGCCGCATTCAGGACAGAACTTGGCCCCAGCTGGCACTTCAGCGCCGCATTCAGGACATGTATTGGTCGCATCGTCCCGATACGGGACATTGAGCTTGGTACCACATTGGGGACAGAACCTGGAGCCAGCCGGGATGTTGGCTCCGCACTCAGGGCAGGTAATGGTCGCCGCGGGAGCCTGCGTGCCGGATTGCATGGCTTGGCTCATCATCTGAGCCATCGCCGCGCCCATGCCCACGCCAGCCCCCAGCCCCACGCCAGCCCCGGCCAGGCTACCGGCCTCACCGCCCTCGGCGGCCGCCGCAGCTCCCATGGCCCGCGCGGCCTTGAACTGCATGTAAGCCCGCATGTCGCCGATAGCGCCCATGGCCGCCCGCTCATCAATGGCCTGCGCCGTCTCTTCGGTGGGCGTCACCGACTGAATGTAGAGGGCCTTGAGAGCGAGGCCCAGAGCGTCGAAGTCCTCTCGCAGTCGAGCTCGCACAGCAGCGCTTAGCTCATCGTATAGGCTGGGGATGTCGAAGAGCGAGGCCTGACTTTCCCCCAATAGATCGCTCAGTTTGGAGACGATGATTCCCCGCAGGTAGTTCTCGATCTGCGAGGTCTGGTAGAGCCCTTGGTTGCCCACTATCTGGGCCACGAATCTCTGAGGCTCGGTCACCTGCATGGAGTATGCGCCCAAGGCTCGGAGGCGGACCATGCCCAGCTCCTCGTCGCGCAGGGCGATGGGCGCCGGGGTGCCCCATTTCTGGTCGATGAACTCCCTCATGTTGACGAAGTAGACCTCAGCAGGGAAAGGCGTTCGCCCTTGTGTGGCCAGCCCGATGAGCCCCGCCAACAGGGGGACGTTGGCTGTGGTCAAAGTGTGCCGCCCAGGGTCAAACATATCCAGCGCCTGCCCATCGCGGAAGAACACCGCCCGCTGATTCTCGCGCACGATTAGTTGCGCCCCCAGGCGAAAGTCCCCCGCCCCGACCTTCGGCACCCTCCGCACAATCTGGTGACCTGCCTGATCCGGAACCTCAATTACATCAATAATCCGTGGCATCTGTGCCCTCCTTATCCCGTAATGCGCACCACGCAATACGTATAGTGAGAATTAACCGCGCTCTCAAAGCTATTTAGGGCAGTGCAAGGTCGTCTACATTTGGACTATGGCCTCTCGCCGTCCCCGCCAGTAGTCCGCCAGGTGATCTACAGCCTCACCCAAGTCGCGGATAGCCTCGGCGATTCCCGCCTGGGAGCTGATGGCTGTCCATAGGGCTGCGATACCATCGCTCAAGCGGGGGATCTCCCCCAGCAGCGCCTGATCGAACTCGTACAGTCTGTCCAGCTCCGCCTCGCGGACCTTGACCGCGTCGAAAAAGCCGGCATAGCCGCCAGCCGCGGTGCGAACCTGGTCCCTCAGTGTCTGCAGCCGTCGGGACACCCGCTCCAAGTCGTCCACCAGCTCTAGTTGGCCGGCCTCAGCGAGCCGGCGCTGCAGCTCGGGGAGCTTACGGCCCTGCTGGGCCAGCTCCCTAGTGATGTGCTCCTGCAGCAGGCGATCCGCATCCCGCCGCAGCTGCTTGTCCCGATAGCCTCCATAGCCGGGGATGGCGTTCAGGATATCCTCCAGTGCACCGGTCTGTCCGGCCCGTACCCTTTCCCTAATGTCATTCATGCCTTTCTCTGCCTCCCATCTTCGTTGACCAAACCCAGATCATCGGTTACCGCAACCCCCTCCCTCAGGACTGTAGTGAGGAAAGGATGGCCCTTGCCCCGAAGGGTTTGGAACTCCGTCAGTGTGTATCCCTTGGGCTCCAGTGGTCCCTCAAGGCAGGAATAGAGAAGGTCTATCCGAGCTAGATAGTGGTCCGGCAACTCCTGGGCCACGATCAGGACATCCACATCGCTGCCCAGATTGAAGTCTCCCCGGGCTACGGAGCCGTGGACGATGGCGGTCACCTTGCCCAACCTTTTCCTCAGTTCCTCGGCATAGGCCCGTGCCATATCCAACCGCTTATCTCGTTGCTCTTTCCTTCTCTGTAGGATCTCAAGCACCTGTGACTGCCCGCACCTGCGCGGGTACAGGTGATCAGATACAGGCATATCGAGCCCTCACCTCTTCGATAGCCTCCACCATTGCTTGCGAGCAGCGGAGGGCCTCCTCGGCTGTACTCTGATCATAGAATTCAAAGGGCGCACCCGAGGGATAGGCGTTGGGATACCGAGGGGGAATGTAGTGGCGATCCAGAGTACGTGCCCATCCCTGAATCTCCTTGGGTAACGGTAGTCCCTGCTCTTCAGCTTGCCCAAATAGCCTCAGGATGGAATGGCCGAAGGCCGGAAGGCCGAATCCCCACAGAAGGCCCTTGACAGCATATTCGGCCGCCTGTTGCGCCTTAAAACAGGCCCAGTCGTAGTCGCCTGCTTCCGTGTCCCTTCGAGCTGAGGCGAGGGTATGTTCCGCCTGCTCCAGCCAGCGGGAGTATTCCTCTTCGTCGAAGAGCTGTGTGGCCAATTCTCACTTCCTCTCGCTAGGCAAACTCGTACACAGGGACTTGAATTACACGCTTAGGTTCCCTTTGCTCCCAAACCATCCGTTTGCTCCACCAGTTTTTCTTCCCACTGACCACTTCCCATCCCAAGTCCTCCTCTATCGTGGCGAGACAGAATAAGCTATGCGCCCTCAGCTCAGGAACACCTCCGAGCCGCAGTAGGGACAGCGCACCACACCCTTGCCCGCCAGCTCTAACTCACCGCCGCAGTTGGGGCAGGTGTTGCCTCGGAGCTGAGCCGCGTCCCGGGAGTAGAGCAACCCCTCATCCCAGTTGATGTAGCCGGAGAAAAGCCCTTTGCCCACCAGATCGTGGATGTAGACTCGAACCTGGTCCAGGGTGATGTCCAGCTCCAGCGCCACATCCGCCACGCGCACTTGTCCCTGCGCCTGGACCATGTTCAGCACCGCCCGCTCTTTCTCCACCTCGGCCAGTTCCGCTGCCTCCTGCCGCCCCTTGATGAGGAGAAACACACCTCCCCCCGTTAGGGGCACCACCAGCACCAGGAAGAAGAGGCCAAATCCCAGGACGGGCGCGGCCAGGTCCTCATATTTCCCCGCCGACATCCCCGCCCCCAGCCATAGGATGAAGATGAGGAGGGCGGACAGGCCGGCGATTATCAGAATCAAGCCTCCTACTTTGCCCAGGTTTCTCATTGGCTGCTCCACACGAGTTACAAGTTGCCCTGGCCTGTCGCCTGCACCAGTGCCGCAGGCACAGGCGGCCTGGACAGGCAAGTCGAAAGTTACAAGTCAGCCGACACCGCCACCCCCGCCTCCGCCACCCCCACCTCCACCACCGCCGCTCCATCCACCGCCCCCACCTCCGGAGCTGGAGGGCTCGCTGCGCATTGTGCTGGAGGCGGAGTTGAGCATGGAGATCAGTCCATCGCTCATGGACTGAAGTGAACCTGCCATCCGGTCGCTCACCTGCT
>JAYEMR010000096.1:0-12343 GCA_034718215.1 Chloroflexota bacterium | reverse complement strand
AGTTCCATAGAGAAGCCTCCTCTCACTTTCTAGCAGAATTGCACCGCTGCACATTGTAGCACGTTTCCTCCAAAATCCAAAGGAGTTTTGAGCCTGGAGGGAATTGATGGTATAATTGACGTTGCTATGCGTATTCAGCGTTCATTCCCACTCCTCGCAGCCCTAGTTGGCCCGTTGGCACTGTTGAGCTGTGGGGTAAAACCGCAACAACCCTCCTCAATGAAGGCAGCTAATGTCACCGTGAGGCTGCCCATCATCACCCCTGGGCCCACAGCCACCCCTGCGCCGGCCACTCCTCGACCTACAGCTACCCCTGCACCTACCCCCACGCCTGTCATTCACATCATCTCCGAGGGAGATAATCTATGGGACCTGTCGCGCAAGTACGATGTGAGCGTCTCTGCGATCCAGGAGGCCAATGCCATCCTCGATCCACGACGGCTCCAGCTGGGCCAGGAGTTGGTGATCCCCCAACCGAAGCCGGAGGAGCAAGCCATTCCCACCCCCACTCCCCTGGCATACGATGTCCAGGGGTTGACCTTCTATCGGACACCGGTGGGAAGCCTGTGGTGCCTGGGGGAGGTTTGGAACACCACAGGCACGATGCTGGAGGAGGTACAGGTGCAGGTGACGCTCAGCGACGAGAGGGGACGTACCGTGGCCGCAGGGAAGGGGGTGCCGGCGCTGGACGCGGTCGCCCCGGGCCAGCGCGTGCCCTTTGCCTTCCCCTTTCGCGACCCACCTCAAAGCTTCGCGCGATACCAAGCTCAACCCCTGCGTGGGAGGGCTGCCCTGCCCGGCGGACACCGCTACACCCATCTGACCGTGGTGGAGGACAGAGGCCGAGAGCAGGGTGATCATTTCCTCGTTGAGGGTCAAGTGCGCAACATTGGATCGGCTGCGGCCACGGTGCGGCTTGCGGCGACAGCCTACGATTCCCAGGGGGATGTGATAGGAGCACGAAGCCTCTCGCTTCCCGATCCACTCGCGCCGGGAGCCCAGAGCCCCTTCTCCATAACCCTACTTCCAGTGAGCCAGCCTCCTTCCAGCTACGCTGTCCAGGTGCAGGGCCTGGAGGTGGAGGGGAAATGATGGCCCGCCGATGGATCGGCGCGCTGCCCCTACTGATGAGCCTTCTGCTTCTCGGCTGCAACCCAGGGGCAGACACCCTCGCCCCGAAAGAGGCGGCACCGGTGAAGGCCAAGCCCCTGGCCCTGCTTGTGCTGACCCCTGGCATGCTCTCCCATAAGCCACCAGCTCCTGCCTGCGCAGACAGGATCAGCTATCAGCCGTCTTCCGCCCCTTCGCTAACTCCTCCTCCATCGCCGACGACCGCGGTGCCTTCCCCCACTTCAACGCCCACTCCTCCTGCGCCAACTCTGACACCTACCCCTCCCCGGACTGCGAGCCCGACCCCCTCTCCGACCGCCCCCATCCCCACCTCTTCGCGGGCCGCGACGCCCCCGCCTCGCCCTCCGGCCGATCTCCCACCAGATCGCATCGTCGCCTCCGCCATCGGACTGGACGCGCCGGTCGTCGAGGTCGGCTGGCATCTGATAGATCGAAATGGCCAGATGGTCAGCGAGTGGGATACCGCCGAGGGCGCCGCCGGCTTCCACAGAGGCTCATCCTACCCAGGGCGCGTGGGCAACACGGTGCTCTCAGGCCACCACAATATCAAGGGAGAGGTATTCCGTCATCTTATCGAGCTGCGGCCCGGCGACCTAGTTTCACTCTACGTAGGGAAGCAGGAGTACCGATACACGGTTCAGCAGGTGCTCCTCATCCCCGAGGAGAATGTCTCACCGGAGCAGAGGCGAAGAAACGCGCGATGGATCGGTCACTTCCCCGATGAGCGACTGACGCTAGTGACCTGCTGGCCCTACACCGATAACACCCATCGGGTGATCGTCATCGCCTACCCACCTGGAGAAGGACCATGAGATCCATTTTGGAACTGGAGCTGAGCTCCATGGCCCACGGCGGTGAGGCGCTGGGCCGATACGAGGGAAAGGTGGTCTTCGTGGGCTACGCTATCCCCGGCGAGCGAGTGCGGGTGGAGGTGGTGGAAGATCATCGGCGCTGGTCGCGGGCCAGGCTGCTGGAGGTGCTGGAGCCTTCCCCCCATCGCGTCACCCCTCCCTGTCCCTACTTCGGCACCTGCGGCGGCTGCCAGTGGCAGCACATCGAGTACGAGGCGCAGCTCGCATTAAAAGGCGAAGTCCTACGAGATCAGCTTCAACGCCTCGGCCACTTCGCCGACCTTCCCGTCGCTGAGGTCATCCCCAGCCCAAATCCCTGGAGGTACCGCAATCAGCTGCAGCTCTCCATCGCTCCCGATGGAGGAGCGGGCTTCCTGGATGCCTCAGGCGCTCGCATGGTGCCCATTGAGACCTGCCTGCTGCCCCATCCTCTGGTATGGGAGATGGTGGGGATGATGGAGATGGAGGGGATGGAGGGGCTTCTCCAGCGTCTGCGGCTCAGGGCGGGCATCCGCACTGGCGAGCAGATGATGGTCTTCGAGACCGAGGGGGATATCGCGCCGGGGATCGAGGTGGATGTGCCGATCTCCTGCGTGCTGCTGGAGGATGGAAGGCCAGTCAACCTCATCGGCCGCAACTGGCTGACCGAGGAGCTGGCAGGGCGGCGCTTTCGCATCTCGGCGGGGAGTTTTTTCCAGGTGAACACCCCACAGGCCGAGAGGCTGATCGAGCTCGTGGGACAGTTCCTCGATCCCCAGGGCAACGAGACGCTGCTGGATCTCTACTGCGGCGTGGGGACCTTCGCCCTCTCTCTGGCTCACAGAGTGAAGCGGGTGATCGGCGTTGAGTCCCATGGCCCGGCTGTGGCTGACGCCTGGGCCAACGCCCATGAAGATGAGCCAGTGGAGTTCATCGAGGGAAAGGTAGAGGAAGTGCTGCCTCAGCTCGATCTCCCCCTGGACGCGGTGATCGTGGACCCTCCCCGGGGCGGGTGTGGCAGCGAGGTGCTGGGGGAGCTGATCCGCCTGTCCCCCTCCAAGCTGATCTACGTCTCCTGCGATCCAGCCATCCTGGCCCGTGACGCACGGCTCCTGGCCGATGCGGGCTACCATCTGGAGAGGGTACAGCCGGTGGACATGTTTCCCCAGACCTACCACATCGAGAGCGTCAGTCTGTTCCTACGATAGGGGATAACGTGCGGTGGAGAGCGAGCCACTCCTCGACACTTAAGGTTTGAGGACGGCGGCGGGGATCAATCTCCGCCTCTCGCAGGGCCGCTTTGGCCTGGTCATCCGCAAGGGCCAACCCCGCCGAGAGCGAGTTGTGGAGCTGCTTGCGGCGCTGGGAGAAACCGGCGCGGACGATGCGAAAGAAAGAGGTGGAGTCCTCGGCCAGAAGCGGATCGTCGTAGCAATCAACGCGCAGCACTGCTGAGGAGACCTGGGGGCTGGGGTAGAAGGCCCCGGGCTTGAGGCGGAGCACAACTTGGGGGCTACCGTAGAACTGGACGCTCACGCTCAGCAGGCTCATCTCCCCGGGGCGGGCTGAGATCCGCTCCGCCACCTCGCGCTGCACAGTGACCACCAATCTTTGGGGACGGCGCTCCGCCTCTAAAAAGTGGCGCAGAACAGCGGATGTGATGCCGTAGGGGAGGTTGCCCACGACCAGATAGGGAGTGTGAGGGGCGAGGTCTGCTCGGATCAGCAGATCGGCTGGGGTAAACTCGAGGATGTCGCCCTGGACGATGGTCACATGGGGCTCATCAGCCAGAAGTTGGGAGAGAGCGGCGACCAGAGCCCGATCCAGCTCCACTGCTATCACCTTGCCAGCGGCCTGGGCCAGGAGATGGGTGAGAGTTCCCAGCCCAGCCCCTATCTCAACAACTGTATCCTCCTCGGTGAGCTCGGCCGCGGCTACGATTCGAGCCAGGGCACGCTGATCAATCAGGAAATGCTGGCCCAGCTCCTTGCGGGGACGAAGGCCTAGCTCACGCAGGAGACGAGGCACATTGCTGGCTGAGAGCCTCCCCTTATCCATCCGCTACCTCTCCTTAGGCCAGTCGGGCAGGACCCAATGTATCTTATGACGGGGCGGAGGCGGATCGAGCAGGTAGACATCCACCCACCTGTACCAGAGTTTCAGATCCGACTCGTTATATCCCAGGTCAATGTGGCGTCCCCTGATCTTGCCTCCTGTATCTCCGGCCTCTCCTACTCCATAGCCTGGGACATAGATCCGGGTACCGAAGTTGATCACCCTTGAATCTACAGCTATGATGCCTCGGTGCATCTTCCAGCCCAGGCGGGTGATGCCATACAGGGGGTGATCGGACGATTTGCCCGCTGTGGCGGCGCTGTAAGAAGTGACCAGCACCCGCACCTTTCGCCAGTAGGAGCGCGGGCCATTGGGGGTATCAACCTGCCGGGACACGACCTTGGTGCCATAGGCAATGAGCCGGGGTTGAGGCTCCTGGGCCCGCCACTCCTCCTCCAGCGTGCGGGTGATAACCTGCCCATCCTCATAGTGAATACGGAAGCGACGGGCGATGATGCCCAGCTGCCCAGCCCGCTCCACGCGCCTCTGATCCAGCTCCATATCTGGATCCGGCGCCCACTCCGTCTCGAAGGGGATGCTCTCCTGCTCGATGAGCGTCTCCTCGCGCACCCGCACCACCCGGATGGTCATGCCGGCGCTCAAGGGGGTGGATTCAGATGGGGTCACGTAGTCCTGATCCCACAGCGGCACCTCCTCTTGAGTCAGGACATCGGCCACGGTCTCTCCCCGAGTGCGGGTGCGAATGACCCCGCCATCCACCTGTATGATGATAGGGATGGCCCGCTGGATGAGCACCCGCAGCCCTGCGGTCACAGGGCTGTCGAGTGGGGGTTTCACCTGATCCCCTCGGTAGATGGGAATTCCAGCCTCGTAGAGGGCTTCTCCCACCGTGGCCGCTGCGCTGAGGATGTGACGCTCCTCCCCCTCATCCTTTCGGATGCCCGGATTATGATCAGGACAATCGAAGGTTGCGTCCTTCACATACAGAGGCACAGCACGCACGACCTCCACGCGCAGGGGCGCGGGGGCGGTAAAGCTGGCGGGGCGGGGCGCGGGGGCGGTAAAGCTGGCGGGGCGGGGCCCAGGGCTGGAGATCCGGCGAGTCTCCACAGCCGATAGACTGCCCGTGAGGCCAACTGCGGCCAGCGGGCCACCCTCCGACATCGGTGGATCAGACACACGCCGGCCATTCACCAACATCCGATCCTGAGGACGGAGGATGATCCCCATCTCACCCAGAAGCTTCTTAGCGCTTTGGGTCCGGGTGCGCAGGTGATGAGCTTTGCCATCCGCGGTTACGATGACCTGGCGGGCCTGCTCCAGAATGATGGTCCCACCCGAGGCCACCACCGTCGATGGGGAGGGATGCACCGCATCCTCAGGGCGTACCCTCAGCCCCTCTCCATTCAGGATGCCGATAACTGTCCCTCGAGGCGTTCGGATCTCCCGCCCTCTCCCATTCACCACCAATCTGACACGGCGGGCTAGAGGGACGCAGCCATTGGGAATAGTCAAAAGAAGCAGAGCCAAGGCGATCCAGCCCAAGGCCCGACCCATGAGTCGGCGCCGTCTCCATGGGAAAGATGTACCGCCCACCCCCAGGCTCTTAGGAGGCTCGGAGGTGGGGGACTTATCCTCAGAGCTCACGCCCCCTCCTCAACAAGTAAAGGGACAGACATAGCGTCTGCCCCCCTAGATATCTAAGATGGTCGTGCACCCTTCCTCGACAGGGGAATCCCGTCTTGGCACGGCCAGCTTGCTCCAACCAGGCACCCCTGCGGCGCCCGGGAGGGACTACTTACCGCTGCTTCCTTCCGGACCTGACGGAGTTCATAGGCTCCCGCCGCGCAGGACCCAATCTTCATCGCCGCTCCGCCATGCTAGTTTCGAAACGACCAAGCCTGGGAAGGGAATTCGACCCCGCTGTAGCGGATTGCGGGTACAGGACACCGCTAGCTTCCCGTCTAGCACGACCATGTATATAGTATCTCACAGTGGGCACATTGTCAAATGGCGGAGAGGGTGGGATTCGAACCCACGGTGCATTTCTGCACACACGATTTCCACTCGTGCCGATTCGGCCGCTCTCGCACCTCTCCGAGTTGGGAAGATTGTAGCAGAAAAACTCGCTTATTCGACCAAGGCTCAGCATCCGATGGGTCGCCACATGATCACCCACCGCCAAAGTATGCCAGCGCCCGCCGCACCCGCTCCTCCACCGGCATCTCCTCGTCAGGAGGTAGGTTCTGAACCGCCGCCTGGGCCTCCGATATGCTGTAGCCCAGGTTAGTGAGGGCTGCGATCAACTCAGCGTCGGCATCGGTCAACATAGGTGCAGCTTCGGGGGCTTTCTGAAGCTCGATCTTATCCCGCAGATGAAAGATAAGGCGGCGTGCTGTCTTGTCGCCGATGCCTGGCACCCGGCTCAACACCTCCCTGCGTCCTTGGACGATGGCAGCACGAAATGTATCGGTTGAGAGGCTGGATAGTATAGCCAGGGCTAGCTTAGGCCCTACGCGCGACACCGAGATCAACACCTCGAAGAGGTTTCGCTCATCGGGATCGGGAAAGCCGTAGAGTGTCAGCTCGCTCTCACGTACATGCAGATAGGTGTGCAGCGTCACTTCCTGCCCAGGCCGCGACCACTCATCCAAATGAACGGTGGGTACGAATATCTTGAAGCCCACGCCATCCACCGATAGGATCAGATGATCCGACCCTCGTGCCTCCAACCGCCCGGTCACACTGGCTATCATCTCTCTCCCTCCCCTGCCTGTGCAGGCAGGCGAGCGATCAGCTCTTGAAATCGAGCACTGTGCAGGTAGCAGATAGCCACCGCCACAGCGTCAGCCGCATCATCAGGCTGGGGCGACTCTGACAGGCCCAGAAGCATCTGTGTCATCTGCTGAACCTGGTGCTTGGTGGCCTGCCCGTAACCTACCACCGCCTGCTTGACCTGCAGTGGGGTGTACTCATGTACTTCAAGTCCCTCATCGGCCAGGGCCAGGAGGGCTACTCCCCGCGCCTGACCCACAAGGAGGGCCGTGCGCACATTGCGGCAGAAGAAGAGCTCCTCCACGGCGGCTTCATCAGGCTGCTGGAGGGCAAGCAGGGCCTTGAGCTCCTGATAGAGAGCCCGCAGCCTCTTGACCAGAGGCTCACTGGGGTCAGTGGTAATTACGCCGAAGTCGACCAGGGTCAACTCCCCCGATACCTCCTCCACCATTCCCCATCCAGTGGTGGCCAAGCCGGGATCCAGCCCCAGAACTCGCATCTAGGCCGCCGCCTCGTACTCATCTATCATCTCATCCTTGATGTCCAGGTTGGAATACACCTGCTGGACGTCGTCCAGTTCCTCCAGGGCATCAATGAGGCGCATGGTCCGCATTGTCTCCTCTCGGCTTAGGCTGGTCACAGTCTTGGGGATCATGGACAATTCAGCATCGAGCGAGAAGCCCTGCCGCTCCAGATTCTCCTTCACCCTCTGCAGGTTCTCGGGCTTGGTGTAGACCTCAAGTAACTGGCTGTCAGTCTCGATGTCCTCCGCGCCAGCCTCGATAGCCAGCAGGGCCAACTCCTCTGGGCCCTCCTCATCCACCTCGATGGTGATGTAGCCCTTGGGCTCAAAAAGCCAAGCCACACACCCTGCTGTCCCGAGATGGCCGCCGTGTTTGGAGAGGGTGCGCCGAACGTCCGAGACCGCACGGTTGCTGTTGTCGGTGAGCGCCTGAATAAGCAGTGCCACACCATTGGGATCGTACCCCTCGTAGCGGAACTCCTCCAGCTTTCCCTCCTGCAGCTCTCCGGTGCCCCGCTTGATGGCTCGCTCGATGTTGTCCTTGGGCATGTTAGCTTCTTTCGCCCTGTCCACTGCCAGGCGCAGGTTGAAGTTGAACTCTGGGTCGTCTCCCCCCTCTCGCGCCGCGACTGTAATCTCGCGCGCCAGCTTGGTGAAAAGCTTGCCCCGCTTGGCGTCCTGAGCCTCCTTTCTCCTTTTGATATTGTTCCATTTGGAATGACCGGACATTGATTCCTCCTGTGCCAATCTCCTACCTCTACGCTCTGCTCATTATTATAGCATCAGACGGCAGAGGCGCTACCTCGAATCAGGAATATTGCGCACTTCTGTCTAGGGGATATAATAAACTTTTGAGGTTCGGTAGTTGGTTACAGTTAGGGGAAGAGCTCAGTGATGGCTAGGCACAGAGGACGAAGAGCATTGGCTGTGATTGTGCTTAGCGTGGTGGGAACTTGCCTATTTGGAGGCAGCTTCCTCCCTGCCTTGGCCCAGCATGGAGAGCGTGCCGACATCATCAGGGTGAAGGGAGTTATAGATCCATTCACCGCTCGATACATTGGTCGGGGCCTCGACGTCGCCCAGGAGGATGGCGCCCAATGTCTGGTTATTCAGCTGGATACACCCGGCGGGTCGGACGTCCCCATGAGGGACATCGTGCAGAGGATGTTGAACTCCCCCGTGCCTATCGTGGTCTACGTCTCTCCTGCGGGAGCCAGGGCGGGCTCGGCAGGGGTTTTCATCACCCTGGCCGCCAACGTCGCGGCCATGGCCCCCGGCACTAACATCGGGGCCGCCCATCCCGTGGCCATGCCGGGGACGGAGATGACGAAGATCATGGAGGAGAAAACGACCAGCGACGCCTCCGCCTACATCAGGGCCATCGCCGAGGAGCGGGGGCGGAACGCCGAGTGGGCGGAGAGAGCGGTGCGGGAGAGCGCCTCCATCACGGCGAGGGAGGCTCTGAACTCCCAAGTGGTGGACATCATAGCTGACGATCTGATGGGTCTTTTGGACGAGATAGATGGCAGAGAGGTGAACACCGCTCTTGGGCCCGCGATCCTGAGTACTCAGGGGGCTACGGTTCGTACCATCAGCATGAACTTTGCCGAGAACTTCCTGCACGTCCTCGTTAATCCCAACATAGCCTATCTTCTGCTCTCCATCGGCGTCATGGCCCTGGTGGCTGAGTTTTATCATCCTGGGGCCATTCTGCCCGGGATGACGGGAGGCATCTGTCTGATCCTGGCTTTCGTGGCCCTCGGCAGCCTGCCCGTGAACGGGGGTGGGGTGGCTCTCATCCTCCTGGCGGTGGCCCTCTTCGTTTTGGACATCGAGGTGGCCGGCTTCATGCTCAGCGTGGGAGGGGGTGTCGCCTTCGTTCTAGGCTCGCTGATGCTCTTCAGCCCCCTTGTCCCGCCCTCGTCCACTATGCCTCGCTTCACCGTCTCCTGGCCCCTCATCGCCCTCATGACAGTTTCCATCACCTCCCTCTTCCTCTTCGCCCTCTCGGCGGGGATCAGGGCCCAGCGGCTCAAGGTGACCAGCGGGGCCGAGTCTATAATCGGGATCACAGGGGTGGCCACTTCGAACCTGGACCCTCGGAGCACGGTTCAGGTCCGAGGCGAACTGTGGAGCGCCGTCGCTGAGGGAGGTCCTATCAGTCAGGGAGAGGAGGTTAGAGTAGTGGGTGTAAAGGGGGTGAGACTGAGACTGGAAGTAACCAACCTGCCCATCGATCCTGTCTCCCATTGCTATGGACAGGGCGCAGGCACCTGTCCGTCGCCTGTGCATGCGCCCCTGTCTGCGCAGGCAGGACAGGTGACCAGGTGCAGGCAGGCACGGGCAAAAGTGTCCCTCAGCTTCGCCCCTGGGGTTGAACTGAACCCCAGGGGCATCAAGATGCCAGATCCCCAATTTGACAAGTTTCCCATTCAGGATATAATCTCCCCGAAAGTCGTAAGTGGAGTCTCTCCCTCTCCGCCCGTAAGGCGGTCGCTAGGTTAACCAATTTAGTGACTGCCTTCTTTTATGCAAGCGGAGCTAGATCGGAGGAGATCGCATGAACATTGGAACAAGCATCGGCCTGGCGGTCCCATCGGCGTTCGTATATTCCCTCCTAGTCGCTCTACTTCTCTATTGGATAGGAGGGAAAATCTCTGTCAAGGGCAAGGTGACCTCCGGAAAGCTAACGTCTTACGCCTGCGGGGAGGATCTGCCAGCTGATAAGCTCGAGGTCAACGAGCGAGGCTTCTTTATATTCTGGGTTTATTTCCTGATCTTCGATATCCTGGCCTTTATCCTTGCTACCTCCCTCAGCCATCCGGGCCTTATCCCAGCGCTCTACGCGGCTATAAGCCTCTTGGCTATCCTCATGCTTTTCCCGCTTAGGAGCATGTCATAGCTGGCCCTTGCCTCGGTTGCCTGGAGAAGAGGATCCGAAGGCATCTCAGATAAAATATCACGCGAGGAGGAATATGAATTGCATCAAGGTATCAAAGGAGGATTACCTCAGAGTCGCTAAAAGCCTAAAAGAGAAGGGATTCCAAAGGCTGCTGACGATAAGCGCTGTGGATTGGATAGAAGAGGAGACATACGAAGTATACTTCGTGGTCCATAAACTGGACGAAAACGCTTACGTCAAAGTGGCAGCGCGCATCCCGAGGGACGACCCTCAAATCCCAAGTTTATCCAAGATATGGCCTAACGCCGCCATGCACGAGAGGGAGCCCTGGGAGCTCTTCGGCATAGACTTCAATGGCAACGAGATGTTAAAGCCATTGTTTTTAGAGGATTGGGTTGGCCCTCCGCCCTTCAGGAAGGATTTCAACTGGAGGGAGTATGCTAAGGAGGAGTTTAACCTACCTCAGGCTGGAGGAGAGGACTAAATGGTAGTGAAAGATATAGTCAAGGTTCTGAAATCAAGTGCTGAGCAGCTTATCAGCAAGCCTATCACCTATAACTTCCCTCCTGAGACTCCGTTGGCGGAGCAGTTTAGAGGTAGACACATCCTCAAACCAGAGAAGTGCATCAATTGTCGCCTCTGTGAGAGGATATGCCCGAATAAGGCTATCGAGATGGTGAAGAGAACTGAGGAGGGAGAGGAGGTCGTTTTTCCTCAAGTAGATTATGCCATGTGCAGCTTCTGCGGGCTGTGTGTGGACATATGCCCGACGGCTGCACTTGAGACTACGAATTCCCCGATGATAATGGGTATGGGCCAGGATGGGTTTGTGTACCCGCCGGAGGAGCTGGCGGAGCCTCCGGTTATGGAGCATCCTGCGCCGCCGAAAACAAAGGGTATTGTAAGCTGGGCTCGGGCCAAGAGCATCTGGGCAATATTCTACTTCACAGGATGTGGCTTCATAGAACTCGCCCCCTGGCTCAGCAGCGGATTTGACATGGAGAGGTTCGGCCTGTTAGCAGAGGGCAGCCCCAGGCATGCGGATGCTTTCATTATTGCCGGGTATGTCACGAGGAAAACGCTCAAGAGGATAATCAGGATCTATGAGCAGATGCCTCAGCCCAAGTTCGTGATCGCCCTTGGGTGCTGCCCCATGACGGGAGGGGCTTACTGGGACAGTTATAACACCATAAAGAGGATAGACGATTACATCCCCGTGGATATATGGATAGCAGGATGCCCGCCCAGACCAGAATCCATAGGGGTCGCTATAGTTCAAGCCATGAACGCTATCCAAAGCGGATACATGGGTAAGGAAGAGAGGATTCTCGAGTTTAGATAAATAATCAGGGCGGTTCGCGACTTGTGCAGAACCGCCCGATGGTAGAAACTTATGGGGTGTAAAAAGCATTAAACATCCCAGAGGGTTTCTACCATGGAGCAGTTTAACAACTTAATCGAGTTTCGTCAAGCCGTCTATGAGCACGGGCTTACTAAAGCCAGGGACGCTCAGTTCGAGCTCATGGATGCGCTACTTCTCAGTCCGTTCCATCCGTTCCTTTCCCGAGCTGAGCCTTTCGCCCGTCTTCCGCCGCAAGTGGCCGAGCGCTTATGCAGCCATTGAGGGTGGGCAACAAGACCAGGAGTGGCTGGAAGGCCACTTCATCAACCAGATTCCGGCAGAGGGAGTCCAAGTGTTTTCCTTAGATGGCACAGCTTGGCCTCATCCGGAGGCGAAGGCCCTGGCCGACCGGCAATATGTCTACAGTGGAGGATCGGTTGTGGTTGGTCATCCTTACTCTGTGCTGGCCTGGGTGCCTGAGCGCGGCGGGAGTTGGGCACCGCCCGTTTCCGTCAGGCGGGTAACCGGCCGGCAGACTGCTACCGAAGTGGGAGTAGCACAAGTCAAGCGGTTATGCCACTTTCGGGGGGAAGAGATGGCCCAACGGCTGCACCTCATCGTGGGCGATTGCAAGTACGGCAACCACCGCTTCCTGGGCCCCTTGAAGGATGAGCTGTGTGGGGCTTTGGTCCGTATGCGCCGTGACCGCGTGGTGTACGGGGAACCTGGCCCCTACAGCGGCATGGGCCGGCCTCGTGTCCACG
>JAYEMR010000095.1:0-12489 GCA_034718215.1 Chloroflexota bacterium | reverse complement strand
TGTCCATAGGCTTCCAGCTGACCATCCAAAGGGCCATCCAGGCCACTCTCGCTAACCAAAAGGGCAGCACAAGGCCACTGGAAGTTGAGCTATCATTGCCTTTCGCGGCTAATTGTCAAATTTGGGCGAGTAGTAGGTTTGTCCTTCCCGCACATGTACGGTGCAATTGGGGCAATGGATCTTCTGCGAGGCGAAGTATTGGGTCCCGTCCAATGAGCATAGCCGCGTCCCGCCTATACCCCGATAGTCATCAAGATAGTCACCTGCTTCCAATCTTTCGTAGATCTCCCAGAAAGGCGAGCGCAGATAGCTGGGGTCCACTGGGTCGAGCAAGTTTCGGATTTGTTCGTCACATGGTATGGCGTCCACTTCGAATAAGCTGCGGGCATTGTTGCGCCCCTGTCGCTGTTGCATATGCCGCTGGTGCGCCAGGAAGCTGGGTGATTGCGTATAGAACACCGAGAATGCCCCCAGCCCGGCATCGGCGATCTGATACTGGATATTGCGCCCTGTCCGATGCTCAGGCACTCGCTCCAGGCTGCGGCGCAGACTGCTCATCATGGTCTGAAATGTCACTCGCTTGACCATTTGACTCCCTTCCATTCTCAACAACTGTCAGTTCATGCTATCGCCTCCTATTATACCATGCCGCATGGTCATATTTGGAATTGCTGGCTGATTAGAGTCTGACTAAAATGACTTGGGCCTCACCTCCGGCCCTAGTCCCCCTCTCCTAGAGTTGGGAGAGGGGGTTAGGGAGAGAGGGCCATCGCCGGATGACTGTCTCCAATCCGTTTTAGCCACACCCTTCTGATTAAGGTGAGAGGGTTCAGCGATGGTTTCACTGGATAGCTACCCCATGCCCACCCCAGCCGTGGTTGGACGCGTCGTCGAGGGCGAGGCGGTGCTCGTCCTGCCAGAGCAAGGGCAGGTCAAGGTGCTGAACGAGGTCGGCGCCCGCATCTGGGCTTTGGCCGACGGCACCCGTACGCTGCGGCAGATCGCGGCCGCCTTGTGCGACGAGTACGAGGTGGACCCGGCCCAGGCTGAGGCGGACACCCGCGCCTTCGCGGCGCAGTTGGACGAAAAAGGGATTATCTCGCTATCGCCTCATCCCTCACTGAGCTGATGGATATTCACAATGGTTGTGGCTTCGTTCCGAAGAATATGCTTCTGTCTTCTCATCCGGCTGCTGGCTCTATGCCTGCTCCTCCTGGGCTTGGCCATGCCGGCTGAGGCGGTCGTCACCTTAGTCAGCTTCACCGCTTCCGCTAGCGATGGTGGAGTTATCTTGGAGTGGAAGACGGGGACCGAATTCGACAACGCCGGCTTCTACCTGCACCGTAGCACGGCGGAGACCGGCGAGTACATCCCTATCAGCTCCTTCATCCCCAGCGAGGGGGACGGGGTCATCGGGGCTGAATACAGCTACCTCGACCAGGATGTGCAGAGTGGAACCACCTATTACTACAAGCTGGAGAGCGTGGACATGGATGGCTCCAGCGAGTTCCATGGCTCCGTCTCGGCCACAACGTCGCTGTCCGCCACCGCCACGCCCACACGCTCACCCACTCCCACTCCCTCGAGCACGCCTTCGCTCACACCCACCGCCACGAAGATGCACACCCCGCCCCCCGAAGCCCCAACGCCAACCGCTACCCCGACCCCTTCGCCCACGAAAACCTCCACGCCGGGGGCTACCATAACTCCCACCTTCACCCGTCAGCCCACGCCAACGAGCCCGCTCACGAGCCTTCCTTCGCCGATGCCCACTGCCACACCGACGAGCACAAGCACGCCGCCGCACACCCCAACGCTCCTGCCAACCACCACGCCGACGAACACCCCGACCGCCAAACGTCAAATACCGCCCCTCACCCCAACCCCTATCCCCCATCTCCTCATTCCTACACCCACGCTGACGCCGATTCGCTGCGCTGGCCCAACCAGTGCGCTCCCCCTCCCCACTCCTCTCCCATCCACGGCAACGCCGACACCGCCGCCGCACCATCCCGCCACGCGGTCCATTTCGCTGGTATTGCGTCTGGCTCCACCCTTGGGGGTGGCGCTGTTGAGCGCGCTGGTCTGGCGAGTGTGGCGGCAAGGGCATCCAGGAGGAGATAAGAGATGAGCGCCCGGCTTTCCCTGGTCCTGCTGCTTGCTCTGAGCATAGCCCAAGGGCTGGCGCTGGCCGGGTGCGCTCGGCTGCAGCCGACGGGCCTCAAGCTCAGATGCTCCGGCCCGTCGGGCGAACCGATGGCTCGACTGGCCATCCGCGTGGAAGCCGAGGGGCTGTATCGCCTCACCGACGCCGAACTGCGCCCCGTGGGATGGGATGTCTCTCGCCTCGATCCCGCCCGCCTGCACCTCTCGCAAGGCGGCACACCTGCGCCCTTTGCCCTGCAAGGCCAAGGGCGAGAGCGCCAGCTCGTCTTCTACGGCCACGTTGCACCCACTCGCTACTGCGACTACAATATCTACTGGCTGGAGACGACCGATGGGGAGGGGATACCGCTGCCGGAGCGAAATGTGTCTCCTGTGAGCGAGGAGCCGACGCAGCAGGCCATCCGCACGGTCCGCTTCGAGGAAAATCTGACCTACGTCACCCAGGTGAGGGAGGGAGATCCCTGGTTGGGGCCTCGGCTCCATGCGCCGGGGATGATCACTGTGTCCTTGAGGCTGCCGCACGTGGTCGAAGGGCCGGCAACGCTGCGGGTACGGCTCTGGGCAGCCAGCAAAGCGCCCGTTGAGCCGGACCACCACCTGCTACTCCGTCTCAACGCCCATCCGGTGGCCGAGGCCCGCTGGGATAGCCAAGGCTCTCACCTGATCGAAGCGAAGCTGCCGTCGGGCACGCTGGGGGATGGTGCCAACATCCTCACCCTGACCGCGCCTGGCGATACCGGCGCTCGCGTGGAGCTGGCCTACCTGGACTGGGACGAGGTGACGTACACACGAGCGCTGGTGGCGGAGGGGGATACCTTGGCCTTCGACGGCCAAGGGGGGAGCTATGAGCTGTCCGGCTTCCAATGCGACGACGTCGAGCTCTGGGAGGTGACCGATCCGGCCTGTCCGGTGCGACTGCGAGGCCACGCTGTGGAGCGTGGCGCCGAGGGGTACGTCTTGCGCTTTACTGATCCCGTCGAAGGCGAGCACCATTACTGGGCCGCGACCGGAGCCGCGCTGCTCAGCCCGGCCGCAGTGCGTCCTGCGGTGTCCTCCTTGACGATCCCGCCCGAGGGAGCCGATTACGTGGTTATCGCCCACCCCAGTTTGCGGGAGGCGGTCATGCCGCTGGTGAATTACCGAGCGGCGCAGGGGCTGCGCACGAAAGTGGTGACAACAGAGCAGGTCTACGCGCGGTTCAGCCACGGCCTGTCCAACCCGGCGGCCCTGCGAGAGTTCCTGCGCTGGGCCAGCCTCGAATGGCCATCTCCCGCGCCCCGCTTCGTGCTCCTGGCCGGCGATGCCAGCTACGACCCCTGCGACCGGCTGGGTGCCCCCTTCAAGAACCTGGTGCCCACGGGGTTGGTGCCGACGCAGCAGATGGGTGAGACGGCCAGCGATGACTGGTTCGCTGATTTAGATAGAGACGGGCTGCCCGACCTGGCTGTCGGCCGCCTGCCGGCGCAGAACGCCCGGCAGATGCAGGCCATGGTGGCCAAGATCCTGGCCTACGAGGAAGGCGCACCCACCGGCGATTGGGGGCGGCGCTTACTCTTCGTCGCTGATGACGATGACCCCCTATTCGTCGCCATCAACGACGGCCTGGCAAGCGCAGTGCCGCCGGGCTATCAGGCACGGCGAATCGTCGTGGGGCGCGACGCTGACCCACGGGCCGCACTCCTCGCCGCGCTGGAGGAGGGGTTGAGCGTGGTCAACTACGTGGGCCATGCGGCGATAGACATCTGGGCCAAGGAGGAGCTTCTGCAGGCCGCCGATGTCTCCGCGCTCGACCAGAATGGTCGGCTGCCCTTCATCGTCGTCTGGGGCTGTCTGAGCGGCTACTTCCACCATCCGCGGGCGGAGTGTCTGGGGGAGACGTTGCTGCTGGCCCAGGGGAAGGGAGCCGTCGCTGCCCTGGTGCCCAGCGGCGAGACCATGGCCGCCGATCAGCAGCTCCTGGCCCAGGCGCTGTTTCGCCATCTCTTCACCACGCCCACCGTAGGCGAAGCCATCCTGCGTGCCAAGCGGGAGTTAGACCCTGCTCGGCCCGGCCTGAGTGAGCTTATTGACACCACCATCCTGCTGGGCGACCCGGCACTGAGGTTGACAGTAGCTCGGTACAGCCCACCGTTAATTCGTTCCTAGCTTTCGCTAAGTCGCCCAACGCTGAAGCATCGGGCTGCCTGTCCTGCCTGTACCCGGCACGGGTGGCCAGGGAAAGAGCAAAGCTCTTCGAGCTGGATTCCAGCCCGCCAGGGCTTCGTCCTTTCAGCGCGATGGCTTTGGCCTCGCGCTCTATCGGCAAGACAGTAGCACTACGATCGAATCGTCATTGCAGCGCTAAAAACGGCCTGCCTAAGAGGCAGGGGTTTCCTGCCCTATTTACAGACAGTAAAGCGCCCGCCGCTGGTGCGAGTGCCCCTTGGCCACTCGCCCTCAGCGCCGACCGCTATTCCGTCGGTGGGGGCTTTTACCCCCACCGACGGTTATCCCCATCCTTTCTTTAGTTTCCCTTCCCCAGGGAGGGGAAACAACCGCTCTCCTCCCCCAGGCAGAGCCTGGGGGTTTCCGAGCGGAAAGGATTGATATGAAAGGGCTCAGCGAGAGTGGCCGGAGGTAGGGCACTATATCTGGTTGAATCAAGGCTTCTATCCATACATATAGTAGCCTAGCTGCGGCTTGGTGACTTCATCACAACGTTTGACGTAATACGCCACGCAATACGTTTCACGTTTCGGCGGGCGCGGCGGCGTCCGCTTTGATTTTGCGAGCAGCGTAGGGTATAATATCAGTACGATCTGGTCTACAGCGGAAGTGGGGGGTAAGATATGGAAGAGGTGTTGACCGTTCGCGTTCCCACTGAGGTTCAGCGCATGCTTAATCGCACATCTGAGGAGATGAGCCGGGATCTACGGATTTATGCTGCCTTGATGTTGTTTCGACAGGGGAAGTTGTCCTCTGGCGCTGCAGCGGCAATGGCAGGCGTGCCTCGGGTGATGTTCCTTGATCTGTGCGCCGACTATGACATCCCGGTCTCGCAAATTACCGCCGATGAATTGCGCCGCGAGATGAACCGTGGGTAAACGCGCTATCGTCTGCGACACAACGTTGCCTCTGTATCTGGGCCGCATTGATCACGCACGGTTGTTGCCAGCGTTGTTTGAGGCTGTGTACATACCAGAGTCGGTAGCGACTGAACTCGATATGGGGCGGTTGATACGATGCGACACTGTCAATCCGCGCGAGTTGGATTGGACGACACTCGTGTCCGTCCACGAAGGTGATTTAGATGCTCTACCCCCCAACCGCCTGGGCACTGGCGAACGGGCGGTCATCGCTTATGCTCGATCTCATCCTGACTGTTGGGCTGGCCTCGACGATCGTCAGGCACGGGAATTGGCCGAGGATCTGGGTCTGGACGTGGTCGGCACGATTGGGGTTTTACTGCGGGCCAAGAAAGCCGATCTGATTTCCGCCGTCCGACCGCTTCTAGATGCGCTACACTCGGAAGGTTTCCATATAGGAAGTGACCTGTATCGGGAATCTCTGCAGTTGGCCGGTGAGGCGAAAGTAGTGGATAAGTGAATGCCCCCTCTTAGGGGGGGCATTCACACATTAGCCGTGGGGAGTGTCACAACGGACAATAGGGAACGAGATAGGCACAGCAGGTGGGGATCTATATGGAGCCTTTTGCCCTGGCTAGGGTGGCTGGTCGGAGGCTTTCTGATCCTGGCCCTCGTCTCAAAGCTGCTTGTGCCTCAAATGGAGCACCTTTTCCTAGGGCCGCCGACGCCCACCCCAACGGTCACCCCCACTCCCTCCCCACCGAAGGCAGCCATCGTAGATCAGACCGGCTTCTCCTTCCCCGGCCCGGAGTTCATATCCCAGGCCAGGGGATACCTGGAGGATTCCGGCTACGAGGTGGACCTCTATCCGCCGAAGGAGGTCACCGTCGAGTTTTTCAGCACCTTGCCCAAGAAAGGATACCGCCTGATTCTCCTTGAGACCCATGCCACAAGCGAGGTGGTGCTCGAGGGCCAGCGAGGCCACGCAAGCGATGTTCCCCCTGGCCCCTTTCTTTTCACCACGGAGCGCTATGAGAAGCAGCGCTATCTGCGCCTGCAGATGGAGGATCAGATCCGGGCCAGCAAGCTCTTCTACGAGGACTCGCCCCTGCTTTTCGCCGTCGGCCCCAAGTTCATCCGCTCCAGCATGAGGGACTTCTTCCCAAATACGGTGGTCATCATCGGCGGTTGTCAGAGCCTGGCCTTCCCCGACCTGGCCCGAGCCTTCCTGGACCGCGGTGCCTCAGTAGTCATCGGCTGGAACGGGATGGTGGATCTATCGCATAACAATGAGGCCATCCTCCATCTACTTCGGTCTATGACCGTTGAGGGGCTTTCCCCTCAAGAGGCAGTGGAGGAGGCCAGGGAGGAAATCGGCCCCGACCCGGAGTATGGGAGCTCCTTGATGTCTCTATCATGGTCCGATACGGGTGGCCCGTCAAGATGACCACCATTCGCTCCCTGGCCCGTTGGATCGCTGACCACGAAATCTGGCTTCTGGCTCTCGTCATCCCTCCCTTTCTTTTCCCCACCCGGTTTTCTCCTTGGGGGCTCGGCCTCATCCCCCTCCCCTGGCTTTGCCGCTGGGTTGGCAGGGGATACCTAACTCACCGCACGCCCCTCGACCTCCCGATCCTGCTGCTGCTTCTCATGATACCTATCACCCTATGGGCCACTGCCCTGCCAGAGATCACCCGGCCCGCTGTCTATAAGCTCCTGGCCGGAATGGCTCTCTTCTATGGCATCGTCAACTGGGCGAGGGATGAGAAGCGTATTTGGTGGATCGCCTGGGGACTTATTGGGGTGGGGATGGCCCTGACCCTGTCGGCACCCTTCGGCGTGCATTGGGGCCGAGAGCCTCTTTTCAAACTAACCCCCCTCACCGCTCTATTCCCCACCCTCCTCCCCGAGGCCATCAACGCCAACGTCATGGCCGGCGCGTTGGTGATCCTGTTCCCCCTCCCCTTCGCCCTCCTTGTCTTGGGGGGTCGGGATCACTCTTCATCAGCCATCAGCCATTCTCGGCTTAGAGGTTTAGCCCTCGCGCTCGTCTCCCTAGTGATGCTTTCTATCCTGCTAGCCACCCAATCGCGCGGGGCCTACATCGCCGCGGTCGTCGTCATCGGCCTCCTCCTCGCCTGGAGGAACCCCTGGTTCCTTCTCGGAGGGCTTCCTGTCCTGGGAGGCCTGGGATACATCGGCTGGAGGGTCGGGTGGGGAGATACTCTAGACCTTATGACCCGCACCGGAAGCTTACAGGGCTTAGATGCCCGGCTCGAGATCTGGAGCCGAGCTCTGTACATGATGGGGGACTTCCCCTTCACCGGGGTAGGCATGGGCACCTTCAATCAGGTGGCCAACGTGCTGTACCCCTTCTTCCTGCATGGCTCTGACGCGCAGGTCCCCCATGCCCACAACCTCTTCCTGCAGGTCGGGGTGGACCTGGGCTATCCAGGGCTGATTGCCTTCGTCGCCATCTTGCTCCTGTCCATTGCCATGACCTGGCGGAGCTACTGCCTTCTCCGCCGGTGGAGGGGGTTGGCCCTGGGGCTGCTGGGAAGCTACACAGCCCTCATCCTCCACGGCTTGGTGGACGCAGTGAGCTGGGGCACAAAGCCAGCGATTATCCCCTGGGCCCTGTTTGGGCTGACGGCGGCCCTGTACAATCTGTCCTTCATACAGGGGGGGCAAGGGATATGATCGACCTGCACGCCCATATCCTCCCCGGCCTCGATGACGGAGCGCAATCCCTGGAGGAGGCCCTGGAGATGGCCCGCGTGGCCTCAGCCGATGGGGTGAGCTGCCTGGTGGCCACGCCCCATGAGGTCGGGTTCAGCTCCTATGACTCAGAGAGGGTGAGGGCCCTGACGGCGCAGCTGCAGGAGGAGGTAAAGGCGGAGGGGCTTCCGCTTCGCCTCGTCGTGGGAACGGAGGCTTACGCCCGACCTGACCTGGTCGCACGACTGCGGTCCGGGGAGAGCTTGACCCTCGGCGGAAGCAGGTATCCCCTCATCGAGTTCCCCCTGACGGATCTCCCCCTCTGCACTGACCAGCCCCTGTTCGAACTGCTCGTAGCGGGGTTCAGGCCCATCATCGCCCATCCAGCTCGGAACAAGGTCCTTCGAGGCGATCCCAACCGACTTTGTCAACTGATCGAGAATAGGGCGTTGGCTCAGCTAACCACTGGCAGCTTAACGGGCCAATTCGGAACCTCGGTTCAGAAAGCGGCCCAGGTCTTCCTGGAGCACAATCTGGTCCACTTCCTCGCCTCCGACGCCCACGACCCAGAGCACCGGCCCCCTCGCCTCTCGGAGGGGGTAGCAGCGGCAGCGGAGATCATCGGTTTTGAGAAGGCCAAGGCTATGGTGACCACTCGACCAGAGGCTGTGTTGGCGGATGAGCCCTTCGACATCGGCTCTCCACGTCGGTATCGGCCCCGGCGCTGGTGGCTTTCCTGCCTGACGGCAGACAGGGGTCCGGGTGGCTGAGATCCTGTCTGCCGTAAGGCAAGAGAGAATAGGTCTCCTCGAGTCAGAGTTTCCCTGGAAATCAAAGTCCTATACAATTATACACTACAATACGCAGCAGGAGAAGTAGGGGAGTAAAGCGCCCGCCGCTGGTGCGAGTGTCCCTTGGCCACTCGCCCTCAGCGCCGACCGCTATTCCGTCGGTGGGGGTGAAAGCCCCCACCGACGGTTATCCCCATCCTTTCTTTAGTTTCCCTTCCCCAGGGAAGGGAAACAACCGCTCTCCTCCCCCAGGCAGAGCCTGGGGGTTTCCGAGCGGAAAGGATTGATATGAGCACGAGATGACCGTAGAGCGAAAAGAGTTTTTGACCAGCAGAGACATCGCGAAGGAGCTGAGCTACCACATAGAGACCATCCGCCGCTACCTCCGCGAGGGGGAGATCCCAGCTGTTAAATTGGGAGGGCAATATCGAGTCAGACGGGAGGACTTTGAGAGGTTTCTAAGGGACCACCGAACCACGGGATCCTGTCTGCCGGGGGGCAGGGAGGTTGAACCCTGAAGGAGGGATCTTGTGATCAACTGGATGGGAGTGGGCGTCAACGCCCTTTGGGTCCTGGGGGCAGCCGGCATTCTGGCCTCCCTCAGCTACACCAGCTGGTGGGCCCATGAGCGGGGCGTGCCCCTTCGTCGGGCCCTGGGAGAGGCGTCCTTTCAGCTTCCCTTTTTCCTGAGCATAGCCCTGATCTGCGGGGGTCTCTTTTTCTGCGCCCGCAATCTGTTAGAGCGTGTCCTTTGGCTCGTCCTGTTCATTCTATTCGTCATCCAGGCGCACACAACCTGGAGAGAAGCAAAAGCAACTAACCTCAAATCTTGAGCTGTCCTGACTTGCGGGTAGGCGATCCAGGCAGCCGATTCATACAGCGGAGGAGTTGAGCATGGAGGAAATCGTCGAACTCAGACAATACCTGTTCATCATCAGGAAGTGGCTGTGGCTCATCGTACTGTGTACCCTGCTAGCGGGGGGCACGGCCTATGGGGTGAACAGGTGGATGATCTTTCCCACTTACCGGGCATCCACGACCCTCCTCATCACCCAGAGCAGCAACCCCACCTCCAACTATCAAGATATCCTCTTCAGCCAGCGGATAGCCCAGACCTATGCCGAGCTGCTGCAAAAGCGCCCAGTGGTGGAGGAGACCCTGAATCACTTGGGTTATACCCACATTGACCCTGATGAGCCGCTCTTTGAGCTCAAGGTGCAGCCAGTGCGAGACACCCAATTGATCGAGCTCCAGGTGGAGAGCACCCTACCTCAACTGGCCAAGGAAATAGCCGATACCCTACCTCAAGTCTTCATCCAGCAGTATGAGGGTATGCAGACCAGCCGATTCGCCAGCTCAAAGGAGAACTTGGCCAAGCATCTAGCTGAGCTGGAAAGGAGCATCGAGCAAACGGAGAAGTCCCTCGCGGAGCTAGAGGAGAGTGACAGCCCCGAGGAGGAGGCCAAGAGGGCGCAATTGGAGAGTACTCTGAATCAATATAGGAGCAGTTATTCCAATCTCTTGCAGAGCTACGAGGAGATTCGTCTGGCCGAGGCTCAGAGCACGGACAATGTCGTGGTGACCGAGCCAGCGCAGATGCCCAAGGAGCCAGTGTGGCCAAGAGTTAAGCTCAACACGCTCCTGGCCGCCGTGGTGGGCTCCATGCTGGCTGTGGGCACCGCCTTCCTGATCGAGTACCTGGATGACACTATCAAGAGCCCCGACGAGATAAGCGAGGTTTTGGGCCTCTCCTCCCTGGCGGCCATCCCCCTCATCCCTGGAGGAGAGATTGAGGACAAGCTCATCGCCAGTGGGCATTCCAGATCTCCAATCTCTGAGGCCTATCGGGTGCTACGCACCAACATTCAGTTCTCCTCCCCTGACAGGACGCTGAAGACCCTGCTTATCAGCAGCCCCGGTCCCACCGAGGGAAAAAGCCTCACCCTGGCCAACCTGGGGGTGGTCATGGCTCAGGCTGGCCAGAGGGTGATCCTGGTGGATTGCGACCTGCGTCGGCCCACTTTGCATCGGATATTTGGGCTTTCCAACGAATCGGGTTTGACCAGCGCCTTGTTTAACGACGATTCCGACGTTGATAGATGGCTGCAGCCAACCGAAGTCGATAACCTCAGCGTTCTGACCAGCGGGCCTCTGCCCCCTAACCCATCGGAGCTTTTGGGGTCCCAACGCATGGAGGAAATGGTCAAGGAGCTCAAAGCGCGCGCGGATGTGATTCTCTTTGACAGTCCTCCCAGCCTCGCCGTCACCGATGCGGCTGTGCTGGCCAATCAAGTGGATGGAACGATCCTGGTAATTGACGCTGGCACCACCCGACGCGAGCCGGCCCAGCGAGCCAAGTACGACCTGGACAACGTGGGGGGTAATATCCTGGGAGCTACCTTGAATAGGGTCTCAACCGACAGCAGGGGCGGCTATTATTACTACTACTATTACTACTCCGAGGACGGAACCCGCCGACGCCGCAGGAGAAAGAGAGGGAATTGGATAGGGAGGCTCATAGAGCGTATTCCTCTGGTTGGGCGGGGAAAGGCATCGGATTAGGTCAGAGCCGCTTTCTATGGAGGGGATGGCCGTGAGGATCTCGGTCGTCATCCCGGCGCGAAACTCTGCGGAGACCATCGGCCTGTGCATAGAAGCACTGCTCGCCCAATCTACGGCCCGGGGGGAGTACGAGGTGATCGTCGTGGACGACGGCTCCACCGATGGGACGGCGGCCATCGCCGAGGGAGAGGGCACGCGCGTGCTCTCCCAGCCCCATCATGGCCCAGCCGCGGCCAGGAATTTGGGGCTGAGGGAGGCGCGGGGCGAGATCGTGCTCTTCACCGACGCCGACTGCATCCCCACCTCCACCTGGATCGAGGAGATGACCAAGCCCTTCGCTGATCCTGATGTGGTGGGAGTGAAGGGAGCTTACAGCCCCCAGCTCCTATCTCAGCCTCTGCTGAGTTCAACTCCATCCGGTCACCGGGGATGATATGCATATGGATGATATTGTTCTGCTTCTTTGCGAAAGTCTGGATCACCTTCAGGGCTTTCAGCAGCCTCTGGGTGTCGACCTCCACCTCTGTGTATTCTTCCCTTTCACCTGTACCCGCGCAGGTACGGGCCCTGAAGTCAGGGATGATCTCAGTGTAGTCAGGGAATTCTCCAATGATGAGCTGAGATATTAGGTCGACACCTGCTACTTGGAAGGCAACTTGATTCCCTTCCTCCAGGAAGGATATCTTCACCTCATCGTCTATGGTCCACGGCAGACGATGGAGTATCTTCAGGGCGCTAGCGGGGATGATCGCCTCCAGAGTTTCCTTGTCATCTTCCGCCCCCTCTCTGTCCCGATACACCTCCTCCGGCAAAGAGCAGGAACGCACTGCCAAGCGGTAGCCATCTGCCGCTGCCAGAGTTAATTTGCTGCCCTCCACCTGCATGAAAACTCCAGAGAGCACTGGTCTCCCATCATCAGCTGTGGCGAAGGGTCTGCTCGATCGGATTCATGATTCGTAGGCTTCCAAGGACCAACGCAGGGTTGCCCTCCAGGTCAGGCAGCAGCGGGAACTCCTCGGCGTCCATACCCTTGATATTAGAGTTGCGCCGCAATTAGATTCCATGGTTGGCAAAAAGAGGGAAAGCTGGTAAACTAGGAGCGTAAGTGAACCAGTACCTCAAGGAGAGCCAACCATGCTTATGCGTTTCAAGAATCTGAGGCAGCGTCCCCGCGTGTTTCGTAGTGT
>JAYEMR010000094.1:0-2447 GCA_034718215.1 Chloroflexota bacterium | reverse complement strand
AAGGTGTACAATCTTTGTAAGGTTTGTAAATACTGGCTGTATGGAGGTATCCGATATGGAGCGCACCATTGGAACGACCAAACTGCGACAGAAGCTCACCGACGTGCTGCAAGATGTGCGCGAAAGTGGAGAGACCTATGTGATCCAGACCTTCGGCCGCCCTCAAGCTGCCATCGTAAACCTTGAGGAGTTCCATCGCTTCCGTCGCTTCCTGGAAGAGCGAGACCAGTTCTTCGACTGGCTGGAGGAAACCGCGGCCCGCAATGCGAAGCGAAACACCGGGATGAGTGAAGAAGAGGTGCTGGCGCTCGTCGAGCAGGCCCGACAGGAAGTCGCTGCCGCAGCCGATGGATGACCAACTTGAGACCGCAATGCTGCGCGTGGTAGTGGATACCAGCTCCCTGGTCAGCTATGTGCTCACCGGAGGCGATATCATGCGGCGCGTCGTGGCTCACTGGCGCGCCGACGCGTTTACCCTGTTGATCTCACCCTCTACCCGGACTGAGTTGGCTGAGGTCCTGGCTCGTCCATCCATCCGAGGGATATCCGCCCTACCTTTGGACGAATTGATGCGGGGCCTGGAGCGCTTCTCCCCTGCCTGCGCAGACAGGGAACCAGTGGCCGGGGCACCGGACCTCTCAGGGGCCTGCCGAGATCCAAAGGATGACAAGTTTCTGGCCTGCGCCGTCGAGGGGAGGGCACACTTTCCTGACCCTGCTCCTGTACGGTGCGAAGACGGCCAGGGCGCTGGAGGAGCGGGTGCGCTTCTCAGCGCAAGCCGTCTCCGATGGGCTCTCGCTACCCCTCACTGCGATGGCCCTCATCCTCTACGGCGGTATCTACTTCAGCTGGGCCGCCAAAATCCAGGCCGAGGGGTTCTCCATCCCATCCACCCTCACGGATACCTTCGTGGAGACGATCATGCAGCGAGTGAGCGCTCAGATGGAGGCTGAGGAAGAGCTCAAACCGGAGGAGAGGGAGGGACAGCTAGCCGAGATCAGGGAGCAGATAGAGCAGACGTGGCTGGAGCCGGTGGAGGATCGCTTGAAGCCCTACGAGCGCTTTATCCCCGCCGCACTGGCCCTGGCCTTGTTCTGGACCCTGCGGACGCTGCTGGCTTTCCTCGCCTGGGTCCCTGCCCCGATCCTGAAAGGGCTCTTCCCTCTACTCACCCTCCTGGGGGTGACAAGGGTGGAGAGGGAGACCTGGGAGGTGGAAAGGCTGGTCATCGGGTGAGCCTGGTCACCGAGTGAGCAACGTGCTCCCTCGTCAAGACCGTGGATGAGCCCGATGATTAGACGGTAAAATCACCATCAAAAGGGCGCCTGCCAAGCACCTAAGCAAGCGTCTACGCCCTGAGTGAGTACACCAATGCGAGAAAGGAGAGGATGTGTCTGAACCCAAGATCGCGCTGTTGCAGACCAGGAATCTGACGGAGCGAATGTTCACTGAGGAGACCTTGGCCCGCATGAGGAAGTTAGGCCAGGTGATTATCAACCCCAACCGGGAGCGGCCGACGGTGGAGGAGACCATTGAGCTCATTGAGGGAGCGCAAGCCTGTGTGACCTCCTGGGGCTGCCAGCCCATGACTGCCCAGGTCCTCGACGCCGCGCCCGATCTGGGGATCATTGTCTATGCCGCTGGCTCGGTCAAGCCCATCGTGACTGATGCAGTGTGGAGTCGGGGGATCACCGTCACCAGCAGCGCGGCCATGATCGCGGTCAACGTGGCGGAGATGACGATGGGCTGCCTTATCCTGGGGCTTAAAAACGCGTGGGGCCTATCGCGGGCTACCCGCTCGGGAAGCTGGCGAGAAGAGCGCGAATATGCTAAGTCACGCGTGCTGAATCAGGCAACCGTCGGCATCATCAGTGCCAGCCACGTGGGCCGCAAAGTCCTGGAATACCTGCGCGCCTTCGAGGTGAAGGAGATACTGCTGTACGATCCCTACTGGAGTGTTGATGAGATCTCCGAGCTGGGAGCCGCCAAGGTCTCGCTGGAGGAGCTTCTCCAACGCTCCGATGCGGTCACGCTGCACGCCCCGGCGCTGCCCGCCACGCGCCACATGCTTGGCACCGAGGAGTTGAGGCTTATGAAGGACGACGCGGTGCTGGTGAACACCTCCCGGGGGCAGAACATTGATCAGCAGGCGCTCATCGCTGAGCTGGAGGAGGGACGGCTGTTCGCTTTCATCGATGTAACGGATCCTGAGCCACCCGCTGTGGATTCGCCCCTGCGCGCACTGCCCAACGTGGTGCTCACCCCACACGTGGCTGGGGGTGGAGCCAACCCTCGCCTGGGAGACCATGCCTTCGAGGAACTGCGCCGCTTCTTCGCTGGGGAGCCGCCGCTCCACGAGGTGACACGGGATATGCTGGCTCATATCGCCTGCCCGCACCTGATCGCCCGTGCCTGATCGGGTGCAGGCGGGCACAGGTGAGTAGATA
>JAYEMR010000093.1:0-12606 GCA_034718215.1 Chloroflexota bacterium | reverse complement strand
AGTATGTGGAGGCTGAGGTGATAATGGAGGCCATCGAGGCCAGGAGGGGCAATCAGCGCCGGGATGGCAGCGATCTCCAGATGCTCGGCCTGCTGAGCATGATGCATCGCTATCTAGATGATCCATCCTTTCCTGAGGAGCTCAAAGATCCGCTGGAGGAGTGCGTCCTCAACATGTATGAGCCGGGAAGCGATGCCATGTGCTGTATGACAGAGAGTCAGCAAATACTCTTCCACACCTGTGAGATCCTGGCTGGGCAGCTCTACCCCGACCGGATTTTCCCTGTCCTGACTGGCCATCAGGCCAGGACAGGCACCAACGCAGGGCAGAGTGGTCAGTGGCACCGTGAGAGGGGAGAGCGAATGGCGATCTCCTGGCTGCGCAAGCGAGGCACAGAGGGCTTACAAGAGTGGGACTCCAACTGCTACTTTGAGCAGGACCTTGCGGCCCTGGCCCACCTGGCCGACCTGGCCGATAATCCCGAGGTGTGGGAGCTGGCTGCTACGATGATAGACAAGATACTCTTCACCATAGCTCTGAACTCCTACCAGGGAGCCTTCGGCTCCACCCACGGGCGCACCTACGCGCCATTTATCAAAAGCGCCCGACTGGAGGCCACATCACCTGTCAGCCGGCTGATGTTTGGTTTGGGAGCCCTCAATAACCACTTCATGGGTGCGGTCAGCCTGGCCTGTGCCAAGCGCTACGTGCTGCCAGCGGTCATTGAACGCATCGCCTGGGATCAGCCTGAGGAGATGTGGAACCGGGAGCATCAGGGGGGCGAGTCGGGGGTGGACAAGGTCACTTACAGGACGCCGGACTACATGCTTTCCTCAGCCCAGGATTATCATCCCGGCGAGAGGGGGTATCAGCAGCACATTTGGCAGGCCACCCTAGGGCCAGACGCCGTCGTCTTCGTCAATCATCCACCCTGCGTAAGCGATGAGAACTCACGGCGCCCTAACTTCTGGTGCGGTAACCAAGTTTTACCCAGGGTCGCCCAGTGGCGGGATGTGCTCATCGCCATCCACAATCTGCCTCAGGATGACTGGATGGGCTTCACACATGCCTACTTTCCCATCCACGCCTTTGACGAGCATGAGCTGCGGGATGGGTGGGCTTTCGCCCGCAAGGGAGATGGATATCTCGCCCTCACCGCCGCCCAGGGACTGGAGCTCATAACTCAAGGGCAGAGCGCCTACCGTGAGCTGCGCTCCCACGGGCAGGACAACATCTGGCTCTGTCACATGGGCCGGGCTGCTCAAGACGGTAGCTTCAGCGAGTTTCAGGAGAAAATGCTGGGACTGGATGTGTCCTTCGAGGGTCTGAGCGTGCGCTTTAGCACCCTGCGGGATGAGACGCTGTACTTCGACTGGGAGAGGCCATTTACGGTGAACGGAGAGGAGCAGCCCATCACCGGCTTCAAGCACTACGAGAACCCCTACTGCACCGCCGATTGGCCCGCCTCCGAGATGGAGATCCGGTTCGGTGACCGATCACTGACGCTGGAGTTCGATGAGACGCAAGGGAGTTAGGAATGGATCAAGGAGGAAAAGGACATGCAAGCGAGAAAGAGAAATAATCGCTGAAAGCTACGGTGGTTGGCAGGTAGGCTCTCAAGCGTTTCCCTTCCCTCTATTGAACCACTCGGGCAGCACCAGCCACAAGCCGGGGCTGGCCATCGCTAGCGTGATCAGCCACTCTCGTCTGGTCAGCGGCGTCAGGCTGAACCACTCGCGCGTGGTCGGGAATAGCATGAGGCTCAGCGAGAGCGCTATGCTCCCCAGCGTGCCCACCACGAGCAACCGGTTGTTGAAATTATGCCTGCCCAGCCGCCACAGGGAGTGCGTTTCCGAGCGACAGTTCCAGATGACGAAGAGCTCATGCAGCGCCGCCTGTATGAAAACCATCGTGATCGCCTTATCGTATGAGTCCAGGACGAACATCCCGTAGGCGAAGGAGAGGCAACTGCCGGATAGCTGAGAGAAGGCGGAGAGGATAATGAAGCCCAGCATGCCATCAAAGATGCCCGCCCGCGGGTCGCGCGGAGGCCGGTCCATGATCCCTTCGGCCGGC
Organism: Chloroflexota bacterium; assembly: GCA_034718215.1. Taxonomy (GTDB): domain Bacteria; phylum Chloroflexota; class Anaerolineae; order JAYEMR01; family JAYEMR01; genus JAYEMR01. The sequence goes on along the minus strand of JAYEMR010000093.1, from coordinate 10,530 downwards.
GGATCCATGCTCAGGGCGATGGCCGGAGCCCCGTCCGTAACCAGGTTGATCCACAGAATCTGGATCGGAAGCATGGGCAGCTTGAAACCGGCCAGCGTCCACCCGCCGACGAGAACCAGCTCGTCAAAGTTGGAGGCGATCAGAAAGCGAATGTATTTACGGATGTTGTCGTAGATCGCCCGGCCGCCCTCAACAGCCCTGACCAGCGTGGCGTAGTTGTCGTCGGCCAGCACCATGTCCGAGGCCTCCTTGCTCACGTCGGTGCCCGTGATGCCCATGGCCACTCCGATGTCCGCCCGCTTGAGCGCAGGGGAATCGTTCACCCCGTCACCGGTCATGGCTACGATCTCGCCTTTGTCCTTCCAGGCATTCATGATCTTGAGCTTGTGCATAGGGGAGACCCGAGCGTAGACCACTACGTCCTCCACCATCTCCTCGTACTCCTCGTCGCTCAACTCATCCAGTTGAGCCCCGGTCAGAGCGAGGCCCGAGTCGCCATCCCTGAGCATACCGATCTCTCTGGCGATGGCCACAGCGGTCAGCTCATGATCGCCTGTGATCATCACGTTCCTGATCCCGGCCTTCCTGCACAGACCGACAGCCTCTATGGCCTCCTCCCTCGGCGGGTCGATCATGCCCTCCAGCCCCACGAAGATCAAGTCCCTCTCCACATCCTCCGCATTGAAGTTCTGTGTGCCGTCTGGCAGCTCCCTGTAGGCCATACCCAGAACACGCAGTGCATCAGAGGCCATTTGCTCGTTGACGGTCAGAATCTCCTCTTTCCTGCTCTCGGTCAGCTCCTGGACACGTCCATCCTCGAAGATGTGGGTACACCGCGCTAGAACCAGCTCGGGAGCCCCCTTCACGTAGGCCAGATTGCCATCTTCTCCCTCAGGCGTGCTGTGGATGGTAGTCATGCGCTTGCGCTCGGAGCTGAATGGTATCTCACCTACCCGGGGATACCGCTCTTCCAACGCGTCCATCTCCATCCCCGCCTTAGTCGCAGAGACGATGAGGGCACCCTCGGTGGGATCTCCCAAGATGCTCTTGTCTTCCTCGTCGTAAGAGGCATTATTGCACAAAGCGCCGATCCCCAGCAGCAGCTCCAGATGCTCATCCTCTGACGGATTAACCGCTTTACCATCCAGGCGAAAATCGCCCTGCGCCTCATAGCCCACGCCTGTGACGTTTACCCCCCGCCCATTGGCGTACAGCTTGCGCACGGTCATCTCGCCCCTGGTCAGAGTGCCGGTCTTATCGGCGCAGATGACCGTGGTGGCGCCCAGCGTCTCCGCCGAGGCGAGTTTGCGAACGAGGGCGTTGTTCCGGGCCAGGGCTCGCGCGCCAATGGCCAGGGTCACGGTGACGAGGGCAGGCAGCGCCTCCGGTACAGCGGACACAGCCAGAGCAATGGCGGACATGAAGCTCTCCAGCAAGACCCCGACCCGGAAAGCGTGCTCGGATATCCAACCGAGTTCGTAGACCTCTATGCCGAATATCACCACACACAAGGCTATGACGAACACACCCAGCTTCTTGCCCAGAACGTCCAGCTTCTCTTTGAGCGGAGTTTTCTCTTCCTCTATGGCCTGCACCGCTCCGGCGATCTTTCCGAACTCCGTGCTCATGCCTGTGGATGTGACTACGGCCCTGCCTCGACCATAGACGACGTGAGTTCCCATGAAGGCCGAGTTCATCCTATCAGCTACGGATGTCTTTGGATCCAGAGTGCCTAGGACCTTCTCGACCGGGGTTGATTCGCCAGTCAAGGGGGCCTCATCTATCCTTAAGCTGACGCTTTCGATCAGACGTGCGTCAGCTGGAACCCGATCACCTTCTGATAAAAGGATTATATCACCGGGGACGATCTCCTCGGCGGGCACGGTTATCTCCTGCCCGTCCCGGATCACTCGTGCCGTAGGCGCGGTCAGTTTCCTCATCGCCTCCATCGCCCGTTCCGACCGATACTCTTGGATGAAACCGACGACGGCGGAGAGGAGGACGATAACCGCGATCAGGATCGCATCCGTGGCCTCCCCCACGATATAGGATAGGACAGTCGCTACCAGCAGCATGATGATAAAAGCATCCCTAAACTGATCTAGAATCAGTTGTGGGATGCTAAAACCGCCCTCCCCCCGCAAGGTGTTCGGCCCGAACTCCTTCAACCGCTCCTGGGCCTCCCCCCCGCTCAGCCCCTCGGTGAGATCAGAGCCCAGCCTCTCTACAGCTTCTCTGAGGTCAATAGAGTGCCAACTAGCTTCGCTCATGATTCTCCTGTCCCTCTCCTCGTAGATATATAACTATCCAAATTACGCCCAAAAAGCCGATTCCGCCTTCGATGGATCTGCCCCCAGATAATCATTGCGGAATCGACTTTTAAGTTGGTGTATTATAGCCTTAACGCCGCTGTTTGTCAAGGAGTTTGGCAGAAGTGAGAGGGTTTCCCTTGACAGTAGCAGGGAGTTGTGGTATACTTATGGTAGAACAGGCGTTCTACTCAAGGAGGAGCTATGCGACAGCAACTTCTGGAGCACCAGGCGGACCGCATCGAGATGGTGCTCGCCAGCCACAAGATCCCAGTCCGAGTTTACGGAGGCACCGTGACCTCCCAGACCACACGCTTCCAGATCCTACCACCACTAGGGGTGAAGCTTTCCAAGATACGCTCCCTGGCCGAGGAGATCGCCCTGGCCCTGGGCGCGGAGGGGTGCCGCATTCAGAGGCGAGAGGGGGCGCTGGAGGTGGAGGTGCCCAGAGATGACCCTCAGCCTGTGCACCTGCTTCCCCTGTGTGAACGGCTGAGGGGCCGGGTTCCCTCCTGCACTGCCCTGCTGGGCCGGGATGGGGAGGGGGCTCCCATCTTGCTGCGCCTCTCATCTCCACAGGTGGCTCACGTCCTGGTGGCCGGCACCACAGGCTCGGGCAAGACCGCCCTCCTGCGGACCATGGCTGCCTCCCTGGTTTTCCTCAACCGGCCTCATCAACTGCAGCTGGCGCTGGTGGATCCCAAAGGTAGAGGGCTGGGGCCTCTGGCTTCCCTCCCCCACCTGGGCTGGCCGCTAGCTCGGGAGGCGGGGGAGGCAGTGAAGCTGCTGGGGGAGGTGGTGGAGGAGATGGAGCGTCGGGACCGGGCTGGACACAGCGAGCCTCACCTGGTGCTGATCGCGGATGAGTTGGCGGACCTCGTGCAGGTGGGAGGAGGGGAGGTGGTGGAGCTCCTCACCCGGCTGGTGCAGAGGGGCAGGCAGGCGGGGATACACGTGGTGGCCGCCACCCAGCGGCCCACCTCTAAATTGCTGGGAGGGTTGATGAAAGCCAACTTCCCGGTGCGCTTGGTGGGGAGGGTGATGAGCGCTCGGGATGCGCTGCTGGCCGCAGGGGTGGGAGGGACGAGGGCGGAGCGGCTGAAAGGTAGAGGGGCTTTCGTGATGGTGGCTGAGGGGCGGGTGAGTAGGCTGCAGGCGGCCTACATCACCCAGGGGGAGCTGGAGCGGCTGGCCAATAGCCCCAACTCAGACTGGGGAGAGGAGGGAGAAAATGAGACTCGATATCTACTTCAAGGAGGATCTGGCCAATATCCTGGCCTCGGCGGAGGTGGCCAGCCAGGCCACGGCCTGGGCCTCAGAGGGGGAGAACGTAGAGGCGACCGGCCGGTCGTCCTTGCTTAGGGTCTACCGTCAAGGATATCAGGCGGCACTGATGGTAGTGGCGCAGGCGCTAAGCATGCCTTCCTGCCTGTCGACGGACAGAAGGCGATCCTGAGTTATAATAGGAGTATCCAAGAGATGAAGAAATTGGCAGCGGTAGCAGTAGTGGCTTTCGCGATCACCCTGGCAGTGATCGTGGGGACGCGGATGAGCAGCGAGGCGATGGCGGTGGTGATTGGGGTGGTTTGTGGGGTGGCGGCAGGGATTCCCACCAGCCTGCTGATTGTGGCGGTGACGAATCGCAAGAGGGAGAAGAGGGATCGCTCTCAAGTGGAGCGTGACTATCCGCCCGTGGTAGTCATCCAGCCTGGGCAGGGGGGCTCGGCCCATTCCTCGCCCTATCTTCCCCCCATGCCATCTACGGCTGGCCCCCGCCAGTTCCACGTTGTGGGTGAGGAAAAGACAGAAGAAGTACCTCTAGCGTGAGCCGCAGATTGGCGTTGCTTTCCAACCACTTTTGAGAGGCGCGTACAGCCTCCAGGGCTCCGCGAATCTGATCCAGTGAATATTGAGCTGCATACTCAGTGATCTCTTCACTGCGATTGAGGTTTGTGACTTCTGCATAATTGTCCTCATGCGCCAGCAGTAGATCACGCCACCAGGAAAGCCAGATCTCCAGGATGTCAGCCACTAACTCCGGAGACTGGCTTGCCTCTTCCGCGTAGGCGAAACGGGGTACTCGCATCTCATTCAACAACTTCACCAGCGAGTCCAGCCACTCCGTTCGACGCTCGAGGATGGAAGGCTGCTGATGGGCCTCCACAGCCCAGCCCAGCCTACCCCCCGAGAGATGCGCTAGAAGCGCCGCCCGCTTTTGATCTACGCCCCAATGCTCCACCAGCGCCGACTCGACGGTCTCCAACGACAGCGGCCGCAGGCGTAGGAGTTGACAGCGGGAGACAATCGTAGGCAAAAGCGCGCTCGTATCCGGCGCGGTGAGGCACAGCACCACCTGAGGGGGCGGCTCCTCCAGCGTCTTGAGCAGACAATTGGAGGCTTCAGTCGTAGCCTGGTCGAAGTCTGTCAGGATGGCTACGCGATAGCGGCCTTCGTGAGGAGTGAGAGCCAGCTCCCGCTGAAGCTGACGGATCTGATCAATCTTGAGCGAACCATCCTCCGGTTCGAGAACTCGCACATCGGGGTGGGTGGAGTGAGCGATCTTTCGGCAGGCTGGACACCTCCCGCAAGGGCGCTCTTCCTCCTCGGCCAGGCAGTTGAGGGCTTTGGCCAGCTCCAGGGCCAGCGTCCGCTTCCCGATCTGCGGCGGGCCGAGGAGAAGATAGGCATGGGCTAGCTGCCCATTGGCCAAGCTTTGTCTGAGGAAATCAACGGCCCAGGAATGGCCGATCAAACTCCACATATTTGGAGACCTCGATCAGGATGATGGGGCTGTCTTCACGCAGATCTTCGCCGGTTGGCGAGGAGCAGAGAGCCGGCCACCAGAGGGGGTAGGGCCATGGTGAGCAGCACGAAGGTGATCGTCGAGAGGGGGAAGCGCTTGTACGTCATCAGGGTGTACCCGATCGCTATCAGCACACTCTCCACGATCAACAGGGCCCCTCCGGTGGCCGTCCATCGCCATGCTATACAACGCTGATCAGGAAGATGAGGCCGGGCAATGCGTTCGGCGCGTTCATCAGAACGCCCCTCAAGCCCTCACCGGCACCTGAGAACAGGCCGAAGAAGGCCCACCACACTGCCCAGATCAGCGCCAAGGCCCAGGCGGCAAAGCGCATCCATACCGGCCACCGGTTGTTGCCATAGTCGTTGTTTCCCATGAGCATCTTCCCCCTGGCATTCGTAGGGCCAGATGTAGACGATCTTCACCCGGTGTAACATCCTCTGGCTTGCCGCCCTCAAAGTCGTCAGCTCCTTCAGCATCCCCTTCTCCTCTGCTGCAACAGCCACTCATACAGCTCCGGGTTATCGTAGGTCCTAGTCCAGGAATCGTGCTCGGCGTCCGGATACACCGTGAACCGGACGTTGCCCTCGTGCTCTTTCAGGACATCTACCAGTTTCTGGGATTCCTCGATCGGGACCGTGGAGTCTTTCGCACCGTGGAAGGCCCAGATGGGGACATCCTTCAGCACGCTGACCCTTTCCGGGAAGCCGTACATGGGCATAGCGCCGCCGCAGATCGGAACCACCGCGGCGAACCGCTTGGGGTGGAGGGTGGCGAAGTGCCAGGAGCCATATCCCCCCATGCTCAGCCCGGTGAGGTAGATGCGCTCCGGGTCCACGCGGTAGGTCTCCTCTGCCTCTCGCAACAGGGCCTCCAGCGCCTCGAAGTGGTCATTCCAGAGGGAGCCTTTGGGGCACTGCGGCGACACGGTGATGAAGGGGAAATTGTCCCTCTCCTCCACGATCTTGGGGATGCCATGGATTTTCACCAGCTCCAGGTCATCGCCCCGTTCCCCCGCCCCGTGCAGGAACAGGATCAGAGGCCAGCGTGTATCCGAATCGCCGTCGTAATCCTGGGGCAGGTAGAGCAGGTATTTCAACTGCACCGTCTTGGTGACAAGTTTCTCGAAGGTCATTTTCTGCTGTTTCATGGGTATCTCCTCCGTGTTAGTGTCCACGAGCCGGGTTACCATGGTTTGGCTGAATCGCTGACGCCACTGAAACCCCTGAGATCACTGAAGTCCCTTTCAGTGTAATCAGTATTCTCAGTGCCTCAGTGATTCTGCCCCTCCACCACCCCAATCTCCTCCTCCGTCAGCCCATACAACTCGTACACCAGCGCGTCAATCTCCGCATCAAGCCGCTCAATGTGGCGGGCCAGATCGTGGCGGCGGTCTTCTTTCAGCGCCTCGGCCTCGGCGTGCTCCTTTTGCAGCCGCAGCATCTCTTCCACCATCTCCACCATCCTGTCATGCCGCGCTACGTCCGCCGGGTCATCGAAGTTGATGCGGCGGATGGGGAGTTGGCGAACACTATCCCCGAAATACTCGTACATACCGCTACCAGTCATCTTTGCTATACCTCGAAAGCGAAACGTCAATAGACGAGAATTGAGCAGGCCGAGGTAGTACTTCAAATCGTGCTGATCATCAGACCGCTTGAATACGTTGGTGGTATCAGTCAGGCCAATATACTCAGTGGCTTCATCCAGAGCAAAGCGGTTTTCCGCAGCACGATAGGGTACGATCAGTTTGGAGCGTGTGTACCATTCTTTGTGCAATGGCCAGGTGAACTTGAACCACTCGCAATTACCGCGTTGGTAAGCCGCACGTGCCTCGAGTCGGCGCCGGTTCATTTTGAGATATTCTGCGATGTTCGGTGGGCACTCGGAGAATGAAGCCACATCTTCGACATAGATGAGCCAGCCGCCGCTGTGTTCGATGTGGTACCGCCTCACGTCCGAATTGACTGCTCTCTTGCGCAACCACTTTTTCTCTAGATGGTTATGCTCAATCATGTGCTCATTTACCTGAAACACTTTGTTGGCGCCCGTTTCCATGCCCTTGCCGATTTCACAAACCTCGCCGAGTGTAGGATGCTCGTCATCTATGCGTCGCCATACTTCGTCCAGCTCAGTGGGTGCGAAAACCCAGGCCTGGAAATCGAGTTGACTTTGGGGATACATGAAGCTGCAGAAGTCATCGCCGGAGTAGGGCTCCCCAGTTTTTATCTGGGATTCAATTCTTGCCATCAAAGCGTCACCGCTATCTGACCAATTACGGACTTGAACTACTTGGATTTGAGCTTTTTGCCTAATCTCGGCGTTTGTCTCACGACGCAGTATGATGATCGCAGTGGCAATACTCGCATCCTCAAATACCTGATAGTTCCGAAAATCAATCACCGTCTCGATCGCGCAACGCTTTAGAATGAACTCGCGTAATCGCTTGGCTTTGGCAGCTTCGAGGAAAGCACGCGAGACAATGAACGCTAACCGACCACGCAATAATTGGATGCCACGCGTAACAAAGTAGAATAAGATGTCGCTCTTATCCATCCAAGTTTCGGGAAAGTTAGCCTTGATCCATTCAGCATCTGGTGAGTGTTTGCCCCAAGTCTCAATGTTGAAATACGGCGGATTGCCCATGATCATGTCAAAGCCACCTTGTTCCATGATCCTGGGGAATTGTTCCTCCCAGTTGAAGGGGTGTTTGTCCCGCCAGTTGGGACCGAAGGCGGCTTTCAGTTCTTCGGGCGTGCCACTGATGAGGCTGTTGCCCTGGCGGATGTTTTCCAGCCTGGGCAACTCGCCGCGCTGGTTCACGGCCTTGAGCAAGAGGTTCAAACGGGCGATTTCCACCGCCTGGGCGTCCAGGTCCACCCCGTACAGGTTGCCGGTCAGGATCTCCATCCGCCGGGCGAAGTCGTGGATGTCCCCGGCGGCACTAGCGGCGTTCTGCCCGCGCACCCCGGCCAGGTAGCGGTCCAACACGTCAAGGGCTTCGATGAGGAACGAGCCAGAACCGCAGGCAGGATCGAGCACCTTCACCTGGCGGGCCTGCTGGTAGCCTCGCTCCTCCAGCAAACGGCCCAGGGTCTGCCTCACGATGTAGCGCACCACAAACTTCGGCGTGTAATAGATGCCCCTGGCCTTGCGTTTGGCCCGCCTGTCCACAACCTGCTTGCCCTCCGGGTCCTGCGCCCGGTGCCCCATGTATTGCTCGTAGATGGTGCCCAGCACGTCAGCGTCAATGGCGTTGAAGTCGTAGAAGCCGTAGCCGCCAGGCACATCGTGCAAGCCCTTGATCACCATCTCGAAAGGAGTGGGCTCGCTCTTCAACTCCTCGCAGAGGTGGGGGGCGAAGAGGCGGGTGTCATAGACGTCGTCGAATCGGCGAAGAGCTGGCGGCTGACCGGCGTCTTTTTGACCTTCTTGCCCACCGCCTCAGCCGCCTGATCGAGCGCTCCCTCCTCCATCGCCGGCCGCGACAGCAGCCACAGATCGTCAAAGCAATCCAGGTAATTCTTCCAATGGAGGTCCTTGAAGATGGCGCGGATGGGGATGGTCTCCTGCCACTCGGCGTTGAAGACCTTGAGCCCCTCGAAATCCGTCAGCACGGCCCAGGTGACGCTCTTGAGCCAGGCGTAGTTGATGGCCTGCCGCGCCCAGCGGGGGTCTTCCAGGTTTTCGGGGATTCTCTCGGTCTCCAGGAAGAAGCGAGGGATGCCGCCCAGGCGGAAGGCGAAGTCCACGAACCCGCGCGATACCCTCTGCTCGGGACTGACCTCGCGGGTGTCCTCGACGTTCCAGCCCAGAGCGCGGAAAAGAGGCAGAATGAACTCCTGCCGGGTGGCGGGTTCATTGTACCGCCTGCGATTGCGAGCGCTCAGCTTGGCAAAACGCTCCATCAACCCTTCGACCTGGATTTGGGCCTCGGCGTATGTCGTGGAGATAGGCATCAGGCGTGCATTTCCGTAGCCCGCTTTGTTCAGCTCGTACGTCATCTCCCTACTCCAGCCGCCGGATGCGCGGCCACAGCCATCCCACGCCCAGGAAGACCAGCACTAACATCCCGCCCTCCAGGCCGACGACGAAGGGCACTCCCATCCGGTCGGCGATGGCCCCTGCAGGAAGCGTCCCCAGGGGCGTCAACCCCCACATCATCATGTATACGCTCATCACCCGCCCTCGCACATGGTCGTGGGAGTTGGTCTGTATCAGTGTGTTGTTGGTCACCATGCAGGCATTGCTCGCCGCGCCGACGAGGACCAGGCAGAGGAGGACGAGGGCAAAGGAGGAGGTGCTGACAAAGGGAAGCAGCGCCCCTCCCATGATCATCCCCGAAGCCAGGAACAGCTTGCCTTTGCCTTGGAAATCCCCCAGCGAGGCTGTGGCCAGCGAGCTGATCAACGCTCCCACTCCTGGCGCGGCCATGAGCACTCCCAGGCCCGATGCATCCATCCCCATCACATCTTGGGCGAATTTGGGCATGAAGGTGCGATAGGGCACGGAGAACAGCACTCGGGCTAACGTCAGCCCCAGCAGAACCTTGATGGCAGGGCGAGCTCCGATGTAGCGAACACCCTCCCGTAGATCGGTCCACACCGAGGCAAGAAATTCACTTTCTCCGAGATGTCTGAAGGACTCACCTCGTCCGGTGCGTGGAATCCTCATCAGGGTGAGAAAGGTGACCAGATGGCAACCCCCCATTAGGTAATAAGCCCCCGCCACGCCCGCTACCTCCACCAGATAGCCGGCCAACGAGGCGAAGAGAATGCCCATCAGCCCCATCCCCACGGAGTTGAGAGATATGGCGTTGAGGAGTGCCTCACGGCCTACCAACTCCGGCACGATAGCCTGTTGGGCAGGCATCATGAAGGAGAAGCATATTCCGGTGAGGAGTGAGTTAACCATCAGGTGCCAGATTCGAATGACATCCAGGGAGATCAGGAGAGCGATGGCCAGGGTGTTGAGGAGCATGGCCAAGCGGGTCCAGATGAGGAGATCGCGCTTCTCCACCCGATCGGCTATCGCTCCGCCATAGAGGGAGAGGAGAAGGGTGGAGACGCTCCAGCCGATGCTGACCCACCCTAAAGCAAAGGCCGATCCGGTGAGTTGATATACTAACCAGCCCTGGGCCACTCCCCCTATCTGAAAGGTGGTCGAGGAGGCCAGCCGCCCCACCCACAGCCAGCGGAAGTTGCGGTCCTGCAGGGCATCAAAGGTCGTCCAGTGCCAGGATTGGATCATGTGCGCAGCGACCTCCTCAGTCTCGTTTGCGGGGGTGTGACTACCTTGACAATGTCACATTTCTTCTGGTGAGTTGACTAAACTCGCTCCTGCGGCCAAAATAGGGAGGTAGAATCCTATTCGCCTGGTTCTAACGTTTTCCGTGGTTTGAGCATGTCAGTGGGGAAT
>JAYEMR010000092.1:0-12626 GCA_034718215.1 Chloroflexota bacterium | reverse complement strand
CGAGGAAGTGAAAAATAGTGAGGCCAAAGAAGGTTTTCCTGACCCCTGAGGGGAAACGGGAACTGGAGGAGGAACTGGAGTACCTCCGCACTGTGCGTCGAAAAGAGGTGGCGCAGCGCATCCACGAAGCCAAAGAAGATGGCGACATCATGGAGAGCGCTGAATATGAGGACGCCAAGAATGAGCAAGCCTTCGTAGAGGGGCGGATCCTCACCTTGGAGGCGCTGCTGAAGAATGTGGTGCTAATCGAGGAGGAGGGGCCCACTGACCAGGTGGGCATAGGTTCTTGGGTCACGGTGGTCAGAGATAGCCGGGAGGAATCGGAGGTCTATCGCATCGTTGACTCAGCCGAGGCAGATCCCACTCGCGGGTTTATCTCCCATCACTCCCCCATTGGAGGAGCACTTATGGGTCACCAAGCGGGGGAGAAGGTGGAAGTGACCACTCCAGGAGGCACCGTCCACCTGCGGATCCTGCGTATCGGCCAGGTTGACAGCTTGGAGGAGTGAGAGGATGTCGGAGGAGATGAGCGATCTGGAGCGGCAGCGGCGCCGAAAGCTGAAGCACATTCGGGCCAAGGGGATTGATCCCTACCCGGCGCGGGTGGAGCGAACTCACACCACCGCCGAGGCACTGGCCGCCTTCAAAGCCCTGCAAGAAAGGGAAGAGCTGACTGTTAGAACAGTGGGTCGTATCACGCGCATGAATGTGCTGGGCGGGTCCAGCTTCGCCCATCTGGAGGACGGTCACGGCCGGCTGCAGGTGTATTTTCAACGAGATTTGCTGGGTCAGGAGACCTACGACCTGATCCGCCACGAGTTGGACTTAGGCGATTTCCTGGAGGTAAAAGGCCTCCTGTTTCGTACCCGCACCGGGGAGATCACCGTACGAGCCAAGGATGTGCGGCTTCTCTCTAAGGCGCTCAAACCCTTACCCGTGGTCAAGGAGGTGGACGGCGTCCTCTACGACGCCTTCACCGACAAGGAGAAGCGCTATCGGGAGCGCTATGTGGACCTGGCGGTCAATCCTCACGTGCGAGAGATCTTCCGCACCCGAGCCCGCATCGTCTCTGCGGTGCGCTGCTTTCTCGATCAGCGAGGCTTCATCGAGGTAGACACACCTGTCCTACAGCCTATCTACGGCGGAGCGGCTGCCAGGCCCTTCATCACCCACCACTATCAGCTTCACCAGGACCTCTACCTGCGCATATCCGATGAGCTGTATCTCAAGCGGCTGATCGTGGGAGGCTACGAACGGGTGTACGAGATTGGACGGGATTTCCGTAATGAGGGCATCTCCTTCAAGCACAACCCGGAGTTCACCCAGCTTGAGTTCTACATGGCCTACGCCGATTATAAAGATGTGATGGCCCTGGCTGAGGAGATGATCGCTTTTGTGGCCCAAGAGGCGCTGGGGACCACCTCTATCGATTATCAGGGCGAGGAAGTTGACCTCCGCCCGCCCTGGCAGCGGCGCAAGCTGCGACAAGCGATCCTGGAGGAGACAAGCATCGACTATGAGGCTTACCCCGACGCCGAGAGCCTCTACCAGGCCATTCGGTCCATCGGGGGCACCCCAGAGCCCAAGGCCACGTGGGGCAAGCTGGTAGATCCCGTGTTGATTAACTACATAGAGCCCAAGCTAATCCAACCCACTTTTCTTTACGACTATCCAGCGGAGGTCTCTCCACTGGCCAAGAGAAAACCCGATGATCCTGACACCGTGGAGAGGTTTGAGTTCTTCATCGGCGGGCTGGAGCTGGGCAACGCCTTCTCCGAGCTCAACGACCCCCTGGAGCAGGGGAGAAGGTTCCAAGCCCAAGCCGAGGCCCTCAGCGCTGGCGACGAGGAGGCGCATCCCCTGGATGAGGACTACATCAACGCCCTCTCCTACGGCATGCCGCCCACCGGCGGCTTTGGCATGGGAATAGATCGACTGACCATGCTCCTAACCGATCAGCCCTCCATCCGTGAGGTGATCCTCTTTCCCCACCTACGCGCTGAGCAATAAAGCCCAATGCCCCTCGACCAACTGACCGCTGATCCATATTCTCCAGTGCAGTCCTCCAGCGAACACATTCTACGCCCCGCGAGCACCGCGCATGCGGGGATCAAGGATATCACGGAAGGCATCCCCCAAAAGATTCCAGCCTAGCACATAGAGTATGATCGCTGTCCCGGGGAAGACGATGATGTGCCAGTATTCGGTCAGCACCGGGATCCAGTTGCGGGCAAAGGAGATGATCTGTCCCCAGTCCGCGTATCCTATCTGCACACCAACGCCCAGGAAGCTGAGCGCCGCGAAGCTCAATACATTGGTGCCAATGTCCATGGAGGCGACCACCATTGTGGGGAAGATAGCGTTGGGGAGAATGTGGCGTAGAATGATGCGCGCATCACCTGCCCCGATCGTCCGGGCCGCGAGCACGTATTCCCGCTCCTTCACCGATAGAGCATCCCCTCGGATCAGGCGAGCATAGCCAGTCCAGCCAAAGGCTATCAGCGCCACTATCGGCGTCCATATCCCCTTTCCCAGCTTCGGCTGCAGGACAGTTGCCATTGTCAGAGCTGCCAGGAGGAAGGGAAAGGCCATGAAGATCTCGACTACTCGCATTAGAATCTCATCCAGCCATCCGCCATAGTAAGCAGCAAGGATGCCGAACGTCAATCCGACAACCAACGTGGCGGCCGTCACCGTCAGTCCCGCCTTAAAGGCTGTACGTGTGCCCCACACGACCCCATAGAAGATGTCGTACTGCCCCTCTGTTGTCCCCAACCAGTGCCAGTGTTCATCTCCAGGGGAGATGTTCTCTTCACTTTCAGAGGACAGCCAGCTTGGCGGCTCTGGCCTGGCCCGATATCCATCGCGGGGGATCTCATACGGATCTTCCCAGTCCTCCGGCGGGGCGATCAGCGGGGCGAACATCGCCATCATTATGAAAATGGAGATCAGAATAACACCCAGGAGCGAAAGCGGGTTTCTTAACAGCCTTTTAATCAATTTCATTCTAACCTCATCCTCGGGTCAACGAGCCCATATAAAATGTCCACTACCAAGTTGCCCAATATCATGATCATGCCGTTGAACAGCACCAATCCTAGGACAGTGACGACATCGAGCGATAAAGCCGCATCGGCGAAAAGCCTTCCTATACCCGGCAGATTGAAGATCGTCTCCGTGATGACCACACCATTCAACAGAGCGATAAAGAGCAATCCGCCAATAGTCACCACTGGGATGAGAGCATTCCTACGGGCGTGCCGGTTTATCACCACTTTTTCCCTTAATCCCTTTGCACGAGCCGTAGTTATGTAGTCCTGACGCAGAGTTTCCAGCATTGAGGAGCGCATCACTCGCAGCACCTGGGCCATGCTCAGATACGATAGTCCGAAGACAGGCAGGATAATATGACGCACCGCGTCCACGAAGATGTCCAATCGTAGGTTGAGCAGCGCATCAATCGTGTTCATGTGTGTGAACTGCGTGAACTGCGCTGTGTCCCACACCACCCGCTTGGCCCATTCGGAGAGCCGTTCGGGAGGAAGCCACCCCAGCCCGGAGTAGAATATCATCAACATCAGCAGGCCAAAGACAAAAGTGGGAATGGACCAACCGACAACGGCGAAGACTCGCGAAGCGTGGTCAATGAATTTATTATGGTGAACGGCTGCCTGCGCTCCTAACCAGATACCTAGACCCAATATGGGGCCGAAACTCCACAGCGCCAATTCCGCCGTGACCGACAGTTTGTGCAGGATAGCCTCCATAACTGGCATCTGAGCCGTGTGAGACCAACCAAAGTTCCCTCGCAAGATTCCACCATGCAGTTCGCCGGTCTCTTCATCCCGCCTCCCCACCAACCAGCGCCAATACTGTTGATAAATGGGGTCATTTAGTCCATATTTCTTGATGATCTTCTGTAAAGCATCAGAGGTATGTGGAATATCGGAAACATACAACGCGGCCCGCTCCCGGGGATCCAACAACATCAGCATGGCAAAGACGAGAAGCGTCACCCCGAAAAGGATGATGGGCAAGATAAGCAAACGCCGGATAATGTACGCAGTCACCTACGCCCCCCTCAACCTAGAATAGCACCGATTCTCCCGTTAGAATTCAGCCCAACCAAATCCTGTTTACACTACCATCTTCTCGACACCTCTCTCAGGCAGAGCCAAGGCCAGATTTGAAAAAGCCGGGGCCCGGATGACCCAGGCCCCGGCTCGCTCGCGCTCATCGCGCTGCTACTCGCTGACCCCGGCCATCTCGTTTGCCTTCTCGATGGCGTAGCCCTCGGCGGAGCCAATCCCCATGATCGGCTCCCACGTCATCCACTGCGGTCCTCCGGAACGATCCTGGAGCATGCCGCGCCAGATGGCGTAGGCCGCGTGGTGCGCCTTCAGCGGATCGCCGTTATGGAAGGTCACGCCGTCGCGGATGTGGAAAGTATAGGTCTTGCCGTCGTCGGAGATCTCCCACGACTCCGCGATCGCGGGCACGAACTCATCGTACCGCTCACGCTTCATGAAGATGAGTGGGTCGTAGGTCTGCAGGATCACCTCGCTGCTGGCGGTGTCGTACATCCACGCCGGATCGCAGGTCTCCTGCTCGCCGATGGTGGTGACGATCATGGTGTCCGGGTTCGACGCCTCTTCAGACTTGCCCAACGGGTAGAAGTACACCCCCGGATAGGCAGCGTTGTAGTACCAAGCCTGCACCCACTTCTGCTCATAGTGACGGCCAATTGGCTGAATGAGGAAGATGTCGATAGCCTTCTCGATAGCCAACTGCTGGATCTCGTGATAGGCCGCATCCGCCTCCTCCGGATCCGTGATCCCCTTCGCTTCCTCGATCTTCTCCTTGAAGAGCTCCTTCAGATCGTCGGGGTAGTGCTGGAACTCGGCAAAGGCACCATTGGGGTGCATGTAGGGATGCACCCAGTTGTGCGGATGGTGATAGTCCTCGATCCAGCCGATGATGAACAGCGGCAGGCGGCCCGCCACCAGGCCCTTGAGGTAAGTCGGCCACGGGATCGCCAGCAGTTCGATCTCGAACTTCTCATTGACCGCCTCCAGATTTGCCTTCAGGATCTCGGCCGTGGTACGCCGCTGCACGTTGCCGGTGTTGTAGGTGATGATCATGTGGAAACCGGTCTCCCATACATCGTCCTCGTCCTCGCCGGCAGGGGTGCCGTCGCCGTCCAAGTCCGCCTTCTTAAACTCCTCAGCGGCCTTCTCCAGATCGAGCGAGTAGTGGAAGTCATCCTCGTGATAGCCCAACATCGGATTGATGATGGGGCCCAGGCGTTGCTCGGCCTCGCCTAACTCGGACTCCTCGATAAGAGTGTCCCAATCGAAGCAGTAGTTGAAGCCCTTGCGGATGTGGATGTCGGAGAAAAAGTCGGGCGGGATGCCGGATCCATCCAGCGAACCACTGCCCACGTATGGGTTGCCACCCTCGACGTCGATGTCGAAGTTGAAGAACATGTCGCGCCCAGAGACGCTGGGCAGATCGGGGTAGAGGCGAACTGTGCCGTCCGGGTTGACGACTTCGCACTCCTCCGTCTTGTAGTCGCATTCCTCGGCGACCAGAGGATCCATCTGCTCCGCGTACTGGCGTGGCACGTAAGTGAGATCGGTGTCGCCCGCCTCGACCATAGCATAGCGGGTGCCCCACTCATCCACGCTCTTGATGACCGCGCGCTCCAGAGCCGGAGGCCCGCTGGGGCCACCTTCCCAGATGGGCTCGGTGCGGTAGTAGTCCTCGTTGCGGACAAATGAGGTCTCTTCGCCCTTCTTCCAGCGTTCCAGCTTAAAGGGGCCTGTGCCATTGACCTTGTCGAAAAGCACCGACTCCTCAGCCGGTGGATCGTGGAACTGGACCCAGGTCTCGCAGGAGCCATCCCAGCCACCCTGCTCGGCCATCCACTCCTGATCCAACGGAACAGTCCAGCCGTTGGCCAGGAACTGCATCATTGGACCGAAGGACTCCTGCAGGTGAATAGTGACGGTACCAGCTTCGTCGTCGTACTCAACTGCCTTCTTCACATCCTCGCAGACCTGCACCAGGACGTCCTCGGGCACGTCCGCGAAGTCCTCGACCTTCTCCGGCAGTGGAGTCGGAGTCGGCGCAGGGGTCGCAGTGATCACCTTCTCCACCTCTTTCTCGACCGGTGCCTCGACCTCCTTCTCCACCACCACAGTCTCCACCACCTTTTCCCTAACCACCTTGGGGGTGGGAGCAGCGCAGGCGGTGAGAAGTAAGCTGACGATCACACCTAAAGTGATGACGTTCCAGATTCTGTTGCGTGTAAGCATCTCTCCTCCTATCTAACGCAGAATTGAAGCACGAATGGAAAGGACAAACGGATTACCCCCAGTATCACCTCCTTTCGAGAGCAGCGAAACATCCCCAATAAACAGCAGAGTTCCTCACTGAGCTCTATGTAGCGAACTTTCAATAGTATAACACATCTCGTCTGAGAGGGCAAACAAGCCGCACTCCCGATAAATAGGGCTTGTTACATCCTGTTGGCATTTTGCTGAAGTCGAGCCTTCAGGCGGGTTTGTTGCCTGTCTGCCTGCACCCAATCACCTGTGCCCAATCACCTGTGCCTGCCCGCACCTGCGCGGGTACAGGTGATCAGGTGCAGGCAGGTGCGGGCAGGCACGGGCAATCAGGTGTGGGTAGACACGGGTGTCGTCAGGCAGGAAAGCTTCTATTCCTAGTGGTTGGTTGAGGGATTTCAACAAAGCCTTAGAAAGCCGAAAGTAGGCAAGCCATTGGTCAAGGCAGAGCAGCGATGATCTTCGCGAATTCATCCTCCGTGTACGCACGAAGCGTCTCGGTGCGGATGTTGCCTAGCGAACCAATAGCAAGAACCAGCTTGGCTACTGTTTCATCGTCCGGGGCTTCAATGATGGCGACAAAGTCGTACTGTCCCATCACATAGTAGAGCCCCTTCAACTCTGCTCCCATAGCCTGAATGGTTTGTTCGGCTGCGACGTCGCGAGTGAGTACTTCCTTGATGGCCTCTATGCCTTGCTGGGTGAAGCGGCCTAGCATGATATAAGCGGACATTGAACTATCTCCTTTCACTGTCCAGGCGTCGTCGTAAGTTACGCTCCCCTTGACCTTCTCGCAGGTCTCCACCAGGGAGGCGTCGTCAACATCCTTGAACTCTTCCACCCCGGCATATCCATGGCCATGTCCTCGATGGACATTACCCCAAGGAGCGGATCCAGGAACATCCACCAAGGCCCGTTCACGGGGCGCTGCTTCGTAGCTCGAACACTTTATGTCCGGGCGGGCGTGTGAAAAGTGTCAACCTATTTGTGCCCGCACCTATGGTTACTGGTGAACCATCCCATCAAACTCCCTCAGTATTATCTCAGCAGTCCACGCTGCTGCCTTTCCTACTACTCTTGGACATTTATCCTCATATTGTTCCATTTTTTTCTTGATGTCCTTGCACAAACAACTTCCATACTCTTCTTTAAATTTCTCATACACTTCATGAATCAGCTCATGAGATCTGTCTCTTTCTTCTCTAAACCTCTCGCTCCCCATCCCACATAAGTAACCGATAATCATCCCTGAACCAGTGAATGCCCCACAACTTGCCTCCCCAGTCGGCGTAGCACCCCCGTCTAAACAACTAGCCGCTTGGAATACATCTTTATCCTTCGGGACAAAGTCGATAGAATCCTGCAGCGCCGCCACAGTACATCGTGCACAACCATGATATTTCTCCTCATATTCATAACCCTTTTCATAAGCCTTCTCTATTATTTCTTCTCTATTTCCCATGTGTATAATACTCCTCTTCAGCTACTCCTACGCACGGGCCCGCACACGGGCACCGGGAACGGGAAGCGTGTCCAGGATATCAGCCACGACGGTGCGGGGATCTACATCTTTGATCCGCGCCGAGGGGCTGATCATAAGCCGATGGGCCAGAGTCACCTCGGCCAGGGCTTTGATGTCGTCAGGGATCACGTAATCGCGTCCCTGGAGCACCGCCCGCGCCTGACAGGTGCGATACAAGGCCAGACTGCCGCGAGGACTGGCCCCCAGATAGATATCCGGGTGCTGACGCGTGGCATTGACCAGGTTCACGATGTACTCTTTGATAAGCGGATCAATGTACACATCGCGGATCTGCTGCTGGGCCCACAGTAGTTCCTCCACATCTATCACCTGATCCAAGTCCTCGATGGGATGATGGTACTGCTGGGCATCCATGATCTCAATCTCCCGCTCGGAGTCGGGGTAACCTAGGCTTATGCGCATCAGGAAACGATCCAGTTGAGCCTCGGGGAGGGGGAAAGTCCCCTCGTACTCAATGGGGTTCTGGGTAGCCATGACCAGGAAGGGCCGATCCAGAAGATGGGTGATACCATCGACCGTCACCTGTTGCTCCTGCATAGCCTCCAGAAGCGCTGACTGGGTCTTAGGTGTGGCCCGGTTGATCTCATCGGCGAGCACGATCTGGGCCATGATGGGGCCAGGGCGGAACTCAAACTCCTGGGTTTTCTGGTTGTAGATCGAGACACCCGTCACATCGCTGGGCAGCATATCGGGGGTGAACTGGATGCGCTCGAAGCGACAGCCGATGGAAGCGGCCAACGAGCGGGCTAACATGGTCTTCCCCACGCCTGGCACATCCTCAATGAGCAGGTGCCCATCAGACAGCAGCGCGATGAGCGTCAGTTGCACCACCTCGTGTTTGCCGAAGATGACCCGCTCTACATTCTCGATTACACGTTCGGCTAATGACTGGACCTCAGACATGAGCGAAAGACTCCTTCACTGCCCCCATCCAGCCTGAGCCGGCGGGGGATCCTCTCACATCGGCACGAATTGAGCCATCCGTGCTGACTTAGCCAAGACACCTCTTACGACGACTGACATGATTATATCACGCGTGTTAGCTTTGGGCAACGGATTGCCGACCGCTGCTACCACTCCGCCTCCAACCTAGCAGCGAAGGAGGCCAAAGTGTCATCTCCTCGAACCCGGATGCGTTGCAGCTCGAAGGGATGCTCCGATGACTGTTCCACCCCTTGTTGGGTGCTCACTGCGCCCCAGAAGTGGGCGGACCGAAGGATCTCTACCGTTTGACGGTTATATCTCCCCGAGGGGTAGGAGAAAAAGCGCACCGGCTCCTGGATGCGCTGTTCAATTGCCTCCTTCGAGCCCAAGATCTGCCAGACGAGGTACTCGATCGGCTTGCCCCGCAGGTCGGGATGGGTGTAGGTGTGGGAGCCGAACTCCATCCCCGCGCGATGCATCTCCTTCACCTGGGCCCAGGAGAGGTAGTCGCGTTCCCCCTGATCGATGAAGCTCGTGATAAGAAAGAAGGTGCTGGTCATGCCATACCTCCGCAGCAAGGGGAAAGCCTCGGTGTAGACATCGCGGTAGCCATCGTCGAAGGTGAGGATGATGGGTTCGGGTGGCAGCGGCGCGCCGCGGGCCAGGTGATGGATCAGATCGGAGAGGGTAATGGAAGTGTAGCCCTGTTCCACCAGGTATTGCAGCTGCCTCTCGAAGGCTTCCGGGGGAAGGGATAGATCGCGTCGCACCGCGTCGGCATCGGGTGGGGGACTGGCGATGTGATGGTACATGAGGATGGGCACGCGCGCCGTGCGAGTGATGCCATCAGGGGTGGGAAGGGGCGTGGGAGAGGCTGTTGCCGTCGGAGAGGCAGTGGGCGAGGGTGTGAGGGATGGAGTCGCCGTGGGTGTGGAGGATGGAGTTGCAGTCGCCGTGGGCGAGGAGGTGTGCGTGGGCAAAGGCGTGGAGGAAGGCGTCGGCTCCGGGATGGGTGCCGGCTGATCGGGCTCTGTCTCCTGCCTGTGCACCCGTGCCTGCTCGGGTCCTGTCTGCCTGTACCCAATCATGCACGGGTGCGCAGGCACCTGTCCGCACAGGCGGGGGACAGACAGACAGGAGACGGGGTCAGGGGGCACTGTCGCCAAGTTCGAGACGGGGCTTCTAAGCTCTGATTCGATGGAACTACGACTTCGACAGGCTGTTAGGACCATCATAAGCCCCAGCACGACCAAGGTCAATATAAAGCTGATCCTGAGCCGAGGTGCATTCATAATCACAGAGCCTAGCGCATTTAGCGCGATCTGTCAAATGACGGCTGCTCTCCCTCTCAGCGCGAGATGATGAACCCGTAGTTTGACAGGAACTCAATCCCAGTATAGTATATGCGTACCGGATCTACTGATGGCATTCGGGTGTATTTCATCTGGGCTGTAGGGGCACCCCCTTGCGGGTGCCCAGGGTGGGCGCAAGGCCCACCCCTATCAGCCTGTTTGAAACGCATCCACGGCATTCTATAAGTTTCAGGAGATAAAGCGCTGCGTGAGATATGGACATTGAACCTGGAGTACGGGAGCGGTTGGAGCTGATCGAGCGACGATACGAAGAGCTTAATCGCCTCCTAGCCGATCCAGAGGTGGCAACCGACTATCATCTGGTCAAGGAATATGGCCAGGAGCAGGCAGAGCTGGAGCCACTGGTGCAGAAAATCCACCTCTATCAGCAGGCGGAGGGGGAGCTAGCCGAAGCACGTTCGCTTCTGGAGGAGGAACTCGACCCAGAGATGAGGGCCTTCGTCCAGGAGGAGATCGCCAGGCTGGAGGAGGAGGGGACAAAGCTGATAGAGGAGATCCATCTCATGCTCCTGCCCAAGGACCCCCGCGACGAGAGGAACGTTATCATGGAGATCCGGGCCGGAGCCGGCGGCGATGAGGCGGCTCTCTTCGCCGCCGATCTGTACCGTATGTACACTAAATACGCTGAAAGCCAAAGCTGGCCGACCGAGCTCCTTAGTGTCAATGAGATCGGCGTGGGAGGATTCAAGGAGGTGATCCTCAAGATCACTGGCCGAGGTGCCTTCTCCCGTCTGAAGTACGAGAGCGGCGTCCATCGGGTGCAGCGGGTGCCCATCACCGAATCCAGCGGTCGTATCCACACCTCGACGGCGACGGTGGCTGTGCTCCCTGAGGCAGAGGAGGTGGAGGTCCAAATTGACCCCAGCGACTTACGGATAGATGTGTTCGGCGCCTCGGGGCCAGGTGGGCAACACATGCAGAAGAACGCCACTGCTGTGCGCATAACTCACAAGCCGAGCGGGATAGTGGTTGCCTGCCAGAGCGAGCGCTCCCAATTTCGGAACCGCGAACGGGCCATGGACGTCCTGCGTGCGCGACTTTATGCCATGAAGGAGGAGAAGCGGCAACGAGAGGAGGACGCCCGGAGGCGCTCGCAGATAGGTGCCGGCGAGCGATCGGAGAAAATCCGAACCTACAATTTCCCCCAGAATCGAGTGACCGATCACCGAATCAATCTATCCGTGTACAACCTTCCGGACGTCTTAGAGGGAGCGCTCGACCCTTTCATCAAGGAGCTGATCGCTGCGGATCAGAGGAGACAGCTGGAGGAGCTGGCTGCCTAATGGCCAAGACAATCTCAGCTGCCCTGAGCTGGGCCCGCGATGTGTTGAGGGAAGCCAAGGTGGACTCACCCCACCTTGACGCGGAGCTGCTGCTGGCCCACGTGTTGGACTGGCACCGGCCGCAGCTTTACACCCACGCCGATCAAGTGCTTCAGCTCCGGGAGCGGACGCGCTTTGCGGAGTTGATAGAGCGACGCGCCAAGCGCGAGCCGTTGGCTTATCTAGTTGGTCACCGAGGGTTCTACGGCCTGGATTTTTTCGTGGATGAGCGGGTATTGATCCCCCGTCCCGAGACGGAGGTGCTGGTAAAGCGGGCCATCGCCGAGGGCAGCCGATTATTGGAACTCAAGAATCATCTGGCCATCGCCGACATCGGCACCGGCTGCGGGGCCATCGCTATCACATTGGCCCTCCATCTGTCCTCGGCGGAGGTGTACGCCATTGATCTTTCCACATCGGCGCTGGAGGTCGCGGAGCACAACTGCCATCGCCACGGAGCTGAGGTGCAGGTCCATCTGCTGCAGGGAGACCTGTTAGCCTCGCTGTCCCGACAGGTGGACATGATTGTGGCCAACTTGCCATACGTAGCCCAGGTGGAAGTTTCAGCCCTTCCACTAGAGGTATCCCGCTATGAGCCGCGGCGGGCCTGGGACGGCGGCGTGGAGGGGCTAGAGGTGATTGAGCGGTTGTTGGCCCAAGCAGGTGACTACCTCAATGATGAAGGGAGCATCTTTTTGGAGATTGGGGCGACCCAAGGCCCCGCGGTCCAGAGAATGGCAGCACATTATTTCCCCACCTCAGTGGTGGAAGTTCTGCCAGATGGCGCGGATCGTGATCGAGTTGTAGAAGCCACCCGACGGCGCTGCTCAGTAGCTGGGCGACTTCATCGCCCAGTGGTTGCTGGGAGGTAGTGATGGAACAACAGATGATCCAAGAGCTAAAGGCCAAGTACGTTAGCCAGTGGACAAGTGTGAAGGACAGTGAACTGATAGCGACTTCAGAAAGCTATGAGGAGCTGTACGACACGTTGAAGTAGGGGAGCATCAGCGGCGCTTACGTCTTCTACTCCCCCGCCGAGAGCGAGAAGAAGTATGAATTCCTGTTTCCTAGGGCTTTCCTAACGTAACTTTTGTGCAATCAGAAGCGAAATCGCACT
>JAYEMR010000091.1:0-12666 GCA_034718215.1 Chloroflexota bacterium | reverse complement strand
TCTCTCCTCCTGAATCCACCCCTTGACCTGCGGGATCTTCTCGGCGGCCTCGTAGACTCGATTCTCGCCAAACTGCTTGATCCCAGCCTCGTAGGCCTCCTGGATCTTCTCCAGAGGGAAGAGCTTGCTGATTGCGACCAGCGTCACTTCATCTGGATCGCGCCCCACCCGCACGGCCGCCTCCTCGATGCGCCTCCGCACCTGCTCCAGGTTACGAGCCACGGATGCGGACCCTACCACCCTTCTTTTCTGTCTCTTCTCCATAGCAATACATCTACCTCCTACGACATCCCCACTAACCGTCCTCCTTGATACACCAGGAACGTGATCACGCTGGCCGTCACTAGCGGTACCAGGAGGCTCATCAGCGTCCACTTCAGGCTGCGGGTCTCCTTCCAGGTGGCCCACACGGTGACCAGGCAGGGAAGGTAAAGCATGAAGAAAGTGAGGAAGGAGAAGGCCACCAATGGCGTCCAGGTCTGAGCCAGGTAGTCCAGGACAGCCCTTGACTCCACCAGCGTCGTCTGCAGGCCATAGGTCATCGCCAGCGATGGGACGACGATCTCCTTGGCCGGAAGGGTGAAGATAAGGGCGGTGAGCATCTCGCCGGTCAGCCCAAAGGGGCGGCCCAGCGGGGCCAGCGAGTGCACCAGCCAACCGATGGCCGTCTGCTCAAAGGGGACACCACTGGGGATATTGCCCAGCACCCAGATGAGCAGTGTGGCAGGAGCGGCGATCATCACCGCCCGGTAAATGGTACGGCCCGCCTGATCGAGCAGCGACCGCCATATAACCTGGCCCCACTTGGGCTTCCGATAAGGGGGCAGTTCCATCACGAAGCCGCTTGGCTCCTCCCGGAAGAGGACTCGGTTGAGAAGCCAAGTTGCCAGGAGCATCGTCCCCACGCTGACGGCCAGGTAGATTAGGGTGACCGACAGGGCGCGGTCGCCGAAGAACAGGATGATTAGCGCCAACCCGGCTCCGAAGCGGCCATTGCAGAGGATCAGAGGGCTGGTGACGATGGCGACAATGCGGTCCTTGGCGTTCTCGATGATGCGGCAAGCGAACACGCCAGTGACATTGCAGCCGAAATTCATCATCGCCACCAGCGTGAGCTTGCCCTGGGAGCCCACAGCGCGCATAAGCCGGTCCAGATTGAAGGCGACGCGGGGGAGGAAGCCGATGTCCTCCAGCAGGTTGAACGCGGTGAAGAAGATAATCATCGGCGGGAGCATCACCGCGATGACGGTGCCGGTACCGACGATGAGACCATCCACTAGGGAGCCGACCACCCACCAGGGGGCATGCAGGTTGATCAAGAGGTCCCGTATCCGCCCCGCCAGCCAACTAAACGCGGTATCCAACATACTCGAGGGGATGTTGGCTCCCTGGATGGTGATCCACAGGACCACGACGAGCATGGCCAGCGTGATAGGCCAGGACCAGACCCGGTGGGTGACGATGCGGTCGATCCGCTCAGTCAGGCTCTCTTCTACTGGCCGCACACGGTGCATCGCCCGGTGAACCACGTCGTGGGCGAGCTCGTAGCGGCGGCGGACGATCTCCACCTTGGCGTCGGGCTGGGTCCCCTCGCGCAGGCGAACGGTCCGGTTCAGGATGGCTCGCAAGGCTTCGGGGGAGCCGGATGGAGCATCCAGCTCCAAAACCGTCAAATCCCCCTGTTTGAAAGCCTCGACGATCTCCGGGTCATCCTCCAGGAGTTTGAGGGCCACCCAGCGACCCCGTTCCTCAATACCCAGACGACTCAGGTCGTCCTGTAAGTTCTGGATATGTCCCTCGACGGTCAGACCGTAGTCCACCTCCGCCGGACGAGTCTCTCGTTGCCCTGTAGCCACCTCCGCTATCGCCTCCACCAGCTCCGGGAGCCCCTCCCCCTCCGTGGCTACGGTAGGCACCACAGGCACGCCCAAATCCGCCTCCAGCCCCTCGGTATCTATCTCCCATCCCTCCCGCCTGGCCTCGTCCATTATGTTGAGGGCTATCACCACCCGGTCGGTCAGCTCCAGGATCTGCAGCGCCAGGTTGAGGTTGCGTTCCAGGCAGGTGGCATCCACTATGTCCACCACCACATCTGGCTCGCCGGAGATGATGTAGTCCCTGGCGATCACCTCCTCGGGCGACTGAGCGGCCAGGCTGTAGGTGCCGGGCAGGTCCACCAAGCGAATCTCCCGACCCTGATGGTAGAAGCCCCCCTCGGCTCTCTCCACCGTCTTGCCCGGCCAATTGCCAACGTGCTGCCGGCTTCCGGTGAGGGCGTTGAAGACGACGCTCTTGCCCACGTTGGGATTGCCGGCTATACCTACAGTGATCGTCCCCCTATCCATTTCTCACCTCCTCCACCATGACGCTGTCGGCGTCTGTGCTGCGCATAGCGATGGCCGTGCCCTTGATGCGGTACTCGACTGGGTCGCCTAGGGATGCCTTCCTCATCACGGTCACCTCGGCACCGGGTACCAGGCCCATGTCTAACATGCGCCGCTGGTGTCTGCCGCCGCCCTTGACCTCGGCCACCCTTGCCCGTCCGCCCACAGGAAGTTCACTCAAGGGCACGGGCAGGACGGACACCGGCACGGCGTGAATGCGCTCGGCGGCCTCCGTTGCCAGAGAGATGAGACCATCATCAACTTTCACATTTAGGCGCCCCGGCCGGCGTTCAAACACCTGCACCTCGACATCGGGCTTTAGACCCATGGCGACAAGCTGGGCGAAGAGGGCTGGTGGCTCATCTTCCACGTGCAGGATGCGGAGTCGGTCGCCCGGTGTGCAAGCAGCCAGGGGGCTGCCGGCTGGGGGAGGCACCCTGCGGCCAGCCTCGGGGATGATATCGCCGTGAGGGTCCCAGGCGGGGTGGCCGAGTTCCACGTCCAATTTCGCCGCCTCATCCGGGGTCGTCTCGCGCTCCCGGCGGTGGGCCTCAGCGTGGACCTCCTCCAGGGGCATCCCCTCCTGCTCCACCAAGTAGCGCTCCCACAGGCGGTGTATCCGGATCAGCTCTTGTGCCCGCTCCTGACCCCGCTTCGTCAGGCGGATGCCCCCGCTCACATCCTCCGCCCAGCCGGAGGCCACCAACACCTCCATCAGGCCCTCGGCTATCTCGTCCGAGACGCCCATCGTTCGGGCCAGCTCCTCGACCCTCACGGTGGCCTCGCCTCGCTGGAGTTCGTAGAGCTCCTTGAGGGCGTCTTCCATCCCGACCAGCCGGTCTTGCTGGGGCGCCCTTTTGACCCGCCGCCGGAGCGCCCGCGCCAGCGGGTTGGCTAGAGACACGCCAAATATCTTCATTTCCGTTCTCCTTCTAGGAGACTAAAAGTGAGGCTGTTACAGAAGCCGCACCATGATCTTTGAGGCTACCCGTCGCCCCAGGGTGTGCCGAGCTCCTCCCACCCGCACCGTCAGCGGCCCCTGGAAGGGTGCTACTGCCTCGACGCGAACCACAGCCTGGGGCTTCAATCCCAGGTCACCAAGGTATTGCAATAGCTCCGGCTCCTCTGGCACATGCAATACCACCCCCTTCTGTCCTGGCTCTAGCTCAGAGAGAGTGTGTCCCGCCTCGAGGACTATCTCCCCCCCAGCGGTGGGAACTGGATAACCGTGGGGACAGGTTTCGGGCTGGCCGAGGAGCTGAGCCAGACGTTCCGCCACCCGAAGCGAGGTAGCGTGCTCCAGGCGGCAGGCCTCCTCATGCACCTGGTTCCAGCCTAGCCCCAGGACATCGGTGAGGAACCGCTCCCATAAACGGTGGCGGCGGGTCACCGTCAAAGCCTGAGCTCGCCCCTTCGGCGTCAACGCCACTCCCTTATAGGGCTCGTAGATGACCAGCCCCTGCTTGGCCAGCTTCCTGACCATCTCGTTGGCCGACACCGACGAGATGGCTAACTCTCCGGCTAGGGTGGATAAGGCGACGGGTTGCTCCTCCTCTTCCAGCTTGTAGATAGTCTTCAGATAATCCTCGGCGCTGGCTGAAACCATAGCGCTTGCCTCACCTGTACCAGATACCTGTATCAGGCACTGGTAAAAGAATAGGTATGCCTAATTTCTAACTCCAGGCATACCTATTATACATTATTTGCCTGAGGATGTCAAGTCTCCGCCGAAGCACAGGCATGAAGTGCCCGTGTTACTACTCAGATCTTTCGGATGGTCGGGATCCGCGTCGTCCGGGACGCGTCCGCCCTCTCCTTGATCGCATCGAGGGCATCCCGGCTAAATGGCGCCACACTTCTTCCTTCCAGATGGGGGGCACCGCGCAAGCGAGCCACCCGGAGGTGGAGCTCTTTCTCGGGCTGGGTCATCTGGGCGAACAGCAGGTGATCGGCAGCTCGCTCCAAGACCTCGATCTTTTCTCTCAAAGCACTCGAGCTCACGGCAAACAAGTAAGTGCGGCTCTTGTCCTCACGCAGCATTGTCTTCAGCCGGTTGAGCATCCGTTCCCCATACGTCGGCGAGAACAGCAGCAGGTTCAGAGCCGAGCCGAACACCAGCGTGCCCAGGTCGCTGGGGCCTAAAGCCTGGTCAGCCAGGTCAATGGCACGAGTCCAGGCTTCTGGGTTGACCAGGTTCGCTCTCGCCTTGTCTGGGGCGGATCGCTCGATCTCACCGGCCTCGGGATCGAGATCAAGGTCAAATTTGATGAAAAAGGAGGAGCCGGCGTAATCAGAAAGTTGAAGGTCGTAAAGTTGGGCGAGGTCATTCTCGGTATAAGTGCGGTCCGGGTACTGAAGTGGAACGAGAGCAACCTTACCGCCCTGATGCAGCCAAGAGGCTACGATCGCCCGGGCAATGAGGGGCTTGCCCGATCCGCCAGGCCCTGAGATCAGCGTGGATGAAGGGATCGGGAGACCTTCCGGCATCAGGTGATCCAACCATTCGAAGTTGCTATGAAAATTTTTCACTTTTTATTCCTCCTCCAAGTTGTTTTACTCTCTCCGTCCATCTCATCCCATCCCCACGCCGGCCACCGGCGCGCCACAGTTAGGGCAACGACCCTCGCGGACGTGGTTCTCCAGAATCCGGTAGCCGGAGCGTCGGATCAGCGTTTTCCCGCACGCATGGCACACGGTATTAGCCTCGCTTGACACATTGCCCACGTATACGTAGCGCAGCCCCGCCTCCAGGCCGATCTCTCGTGCTCGGCGCAGTGTCTCAAAGGGAGTGGGCGGGACATCGGTCATCTTGTAGGCGGGGAAGAAGCGGCTGATGTGCCAGGGCGTCTCTACCCCGAGTTCTTCGGCCACGAAATCCGCCGCGTCCCTCAGCTCCTCATCATCGTCGTTGATGCCGGGGATGACCAGCGTGGTCACCTCCAGCCAGATACCCAGCCGCTTCATCACTTTCATAGCGTCCAACACTGGCTGCAGCCGTGCCCCAACGTACCTGCGGTAGGTCTCGTCTCGGAATGCCTTCAGATCCACATTCGCCGCATCCAGGTAGGGATCGAATGTTTCCAGCATCTCCTCGGTCATGTAGCCGTCGGTGACGTAAATGTTAGCCAGGCCAGCTTCGTGGGCCAGGCGGGCCGTATCATACGCGTACTCGAAGAAGACTGTGGGCTCGGTGTAGGTGTAAGCGATGCTGCGACAGACGGTACGTTGCGCCGCGGAAACGATCTGCTGGGGACTTGCCTCCTCCCCCATGATGAGATCCCGTTCGCGGACCATCTGGGAGATACTCCAGTTCTGACACCAGCGGCAGTGGAAGTTGCAGCCCACTGTGGCGATAGAGTAGGCTTTGGTGCCGGGATGGAAGTGCAAAAGCGGCTTCTTCTCCACGGGGTCCACGTGCTGGGTGATAGTACGCCCGTAGACCAGGGTATAAAGCTTTCCGCCTCGGTTCTCACGCACCAGGCAGATGCCCTTCTTGCCATCGGCGATTACGCAACGATGAGCACACAGGTTGCAGCGCACCCTATTCTCCGGCAGCTCCTCGTACAGCATGGCCTCTTTCATGGTGTTCACCTCAATTCTCGTCCTCGCTGCGCCTTCTGAGCTTTCTCAAGTAGAATTGGTGGCCTCCATATTCCGCCTCCACGAGTTGATCCTGCGCCACCAGCTGGGGGACCACCGCCCAACCTGCCCCCGCCCGGGCCAGGAACTCGTCGACCGCGTCCTCTCGCATGGGATGGACTGCCGTGATACTCAGCAGATCCTCCTCGATATCGCCTGTGAAGGAGAACTCATTTCCCTCGTACCCGATCAGGTATTCCACATGGTCAACCTTCTCGCTGAATATTTGGTAGGCCCGATTGATAGCTTCCTCAGCGGGAGGCTGTGCCCATTCCTCGGCCGGGGGCCTAGTGGGTATGGCCAGATAGGCCCGATCTAGCTGCAGGCGAGCCAGGAACTCGGCAATCTCCCTGACACACTCGTCATCGTCGTTGATCCCCTCAACGAGCATCGTCTCCGTCATCAACTCGCCCTCGTAGCCTCTCGCAAAATCCAGCATCCCCTCCAGGATCGAGTCCAGTCGCAACGTTCCAGGAGGGCGGTCGACCCGGCGCCAGGCCTCCTCCCGGACGGCATCGACCTTTAGAGAGACCCAATCTGCCTTCCGAAGCTCCTCCCTCACCTCCTCGCGCCAGATGAGGGAACTATTGCTGATCACGGCGATTGGGATCCCCAAGGGCTTTAACAGATCGATCTCGTGGCCGAGGTTGACGTCCAAAGTGGGCTCTCCATCGGGGACGAAGGTGAGATAGTCTATGGCCTCCCCGGCCTTATCGGCGGCGGCGACTTTCCTCTGCACCGCTGCGACGATCTCCTCCGGCTCATAGAATGGCTGCCGCTCGACCTGCATCTTGATAGTGCGCCCCAACTGGCAGTAGACGCAGGAATAGGTGCATATCTTGGGCGGGATGTTGTTGATCCCCAGGCTGCGCCCTAGACGCCTGGATGGCACTGGTCCGAAAGCGATCATAGTCTCAATCCTCCTAGTGACTCAATCACAGCTCTGACGAACTTTCGCATATCTGGTCAGGAAGGCATCGTTCTCCTCGCGAGTGCCTATCGAGACCCTGATGAACCCCGGTGGCAATTGGTCCGAAACATCTAAAACGAGCACGCCGGCGTCCCTAAGACGCCTCGCCACGTCGGGGACCTCCGCTCTCAGGAGCAGGAAATTGGTGCTGCTTGGATAGACGTGAATCCCCAGCTCATCCAGCGCCTGGCGCAGTCGCTCTCTTTCCTCGATGATTCGGTGAACGTTCCTCCTCACATAGTCACGGTTCCGCAGAGCTTCCATCGCTGCATGTAGGCTGAGCCGGGACAGAAAGATGGAGAAGGAGGAAAGAGCGCCCTGGAAGGCCTCCCCAGCGATGGTATAGCCAACGCGGGCGCCCGCTAGGCTGAAGGCTTTGTCCATCGTCCTCGTGACTGCAAGGTTGGGATGATCCGCCACCATATCCGCGAGGGTAAAACCAGAGAACTCATAATAGGCCTCGTCGATCACAAAAAGTGTCTCCCCGCGTTCGACGATGGCCTCAACTGCCTGGCGGTCCAGGAGCATGCTGCCCGTCGGGTTATTGGGGTTGTCTATGATGACCAGGCTGGGCTTCTCCAACAAATCCATCAGGATCTCGGAGTTCAAGTCGAACGCTGGCGGGCTGAGACGAATTCTGAGGCGCCTCGGAGCGAACTGCTTTGCGGCTTGAACGGTCCGGAAGTAGGATGGGCTTACCATAACCACCCTTCTCCCTCTCGAAAACGTGTGGATTATCTCCCTCAATAGAAGGTCCGATCCCGGGCTCAGTATGATGTGACGTTTGGACACCCCCGAGTAGTCGGCCAGGAGCCCACGCAGCCGCTCCAGCTCTTCGGGATCGGCGTAGCGATTCAGCTTCGACAGGCCCTTTCGAACAGCCTTGATGACGTCCTGAGGAGGAGGATAGGGCATCTCGTTCCTGTGAAGTCTGAGGGCCTTCAGCACCTAACCTCCATCATCATGCCTTCTTTGTAGCCTACCGTGACTTTGAGATATCCGGAGAGGATCTCGTCGAGCTCCAAATCGCCCGTGTCCACGCGCAAGCAGTCCAGGTTGCTCACCTTGCCCCTGGTCCCCACCACGATGACATTCTCCCTGCCCACTTGCCTGATCACATCCGGGGTGAACTGCTTGCTTCCTCGGCCGAAGATAAACCCGTTGCCGCCGATGGGGGTCACGATGATTGCTCTCCGCTCGTACTTTTCGAACAAGCTCAAGATGTCTCTCTCGTTCAGGTCCTCTCCCACCAATTCCCTTGCGTGGACGGCGTCCACCCCCAGGAGTGTTTTGGGGAAGCCCAGTTCGTCGGTGATGGCCTTCAAGGTCGTGCCAGGACCGAGCAGGTACAGCGTCTCCGGATCCATCTCCTCGACGACGAAGGCCGCGATCTCCCTCTTGCTCTCCCTGGATGACCTGCTGACGCTCGACGCCGCTTTGCCGGGCTGCAGGAATCTCCGGACCTCGGGCACCAGGAGATAGCCATAGAGCCTGGAGGCCAACCGATCCTCCCTGAAGGCATCCTCGTCGATGTCGAGAACTTCCTCCTCCGTCACGTCGGAGCCCTCCACGAAGGCATCCACCATCTTGGCTGCCGCCCTGGCGCTGAGCGCGAACGCCGCACTGAAGACCTTCACGCCAGCTGGCACCCCGACCACAGGTATCTCGATGCCGATGGCGTCGTAGACATCCCTGGCGGTGCCATCGCCCCCGACGAAGATCAGCAGTTCGACGCCGTGCTCCACCATCCTCTCGGCGATCCTCTTGGTGTCCTCCGCAGAGGTCTCCTCGTCGATCTCTCCGATCACCGTGAACGGCACATCGAAGCCTGCGACATACCGCTCCCCCATCTTGCCTGGTGCAACGAGCAGCGTCAGCGCATCTTTGCCCTCAATGTGGACCAGGAGATCCCTCGCCCTCTTGGGCGTGACCGGTTCGGCTCCCAATTCCAGCGCTTTCTTGTACGTCTCCCCATCGGTGCCCTTGAGCCCCACGCTGCCCCCCATCCCCGCCACGGGGTTCACGATCAGGCCAATCGTTTTCCTCATAGCTCCTCCCCTCTAACTTGATGTTTTAAATCTGCCAGCGCAATGGTCGGAAGACGGCGGCGCAAGTGAGTCACAATATCCTCGGTGGCCTGGATTCACCACACCGCTATGGATGCCTTGGCCCTGTAGTTCATCGCTGAAACGAAGCTCGACTGGGCTCAGGCCTATCCACGCGATGAATTGATCGAGCGACTCAAAGTCGAGGTGCTGCCGGCCCTCTCTATGGCGAATGTGCGCGAGATGCTGAGGGCTGCCCTAGCCCAGGGGCGAGGTGTAGCTACGGTGGACGATGGTCCACAGGACGACCAGCCCCAAGATAGCCAGCACCGCGAGTAGGGCCAGGAAGATGAACAGCCAGTCCCCTCCTCCCTCTGTACGCAGGTGCATTAGCGCTGCCTCCGACTACGTTTACGGTGTGGCCATGCCTCGGGCATGGTAACGCACGTAGATCAGCGTGCGGTCCAACAGATCCTTGGCCAGGAAAAGGCGATCCAGATCGGTGGCCAGGCGGCGGCCTATCTGCAGCGTGTCCTCCAGGCTCTCGACATCCAAACCCACCTGGGGCAGGCGCAGCAGGGTCTGCTGGCCAGGCTTGCCTATCAGCAGATCCTCCAGCTGAGCGGCAACGCGCTTCTCAGTGCGGGTGCCATTGTACCGCTTCCAGAGGATGTAAAGCAGAGCAGCGTAGGGGCCATTCTCGTGCAGCACGCTGAGCAACTTGGTGGCGATGTGGGCCACATCGTCGCCCTTAAGGGCTCTCTCACCAGTGATCAGGTCATCCACAACCCGTTTGGCGTAGTCCACACAGTAGAAATCCAGATTTTCAATTGTCTCGGCCATTTTCACTCCCTCTCACAGCTCTAGCGTCCGAAGGCGTCCCATCCCACGGTTGGTCATTCCCCCAACGCCCAGATACTCCATGTAGCGCAGTCCCTTACCCACCTGTTCTTGCACCCAGTCGATATCCCGCTCCACGGGTTCCCCATCCAGCAGGAAATCGGCGGGCCGTTTGTAGACCAGATCGCACCAGAATACTGTGGCGCGGGGGATGGCCTCGTAGGTGAAGAGCGCCCCCTCCACGCTGGCCCCGGTGATGGGACTGATGGCAGTGGAGGTGCGCACCTCCAGGTTGTTATTGACCACGTGGCTGAAGAGCGCGTCGGGCACCAGCACCAGCCGCTCCAGGATCTCATCTGGGATGCCCGACTTTCGCAGCGCATCTCGGCCGGCTTCGGTCAGAGGCGCGGTCCGCTCCGCGATGTCGAGCAGCAGCCAGCCCAGGTTTAGCCTTCTCATATTCAAGCCGGTCTGTAGCTTATGGGTTCCCTGCTCCACCCGGATGTCCACTCCCTCGGAGGGAAGCATGCCCTCTGAGACCTGGGCCTGCAGCGCTTCCACGGAGGTGACCCAAATGGGCCCGGCCATGGAGGTCACGGGGAAGAAGAGGATGCGAGCGTCACTGAACTGCACCATGGAGGGGAAATTGCGCCCTTCGGGCAGGGAGAAGCCATAGGTGATGCAGACCGGGCAATCACGCTGGCCACAGTAGGTTGGCTCGGGGCCGACACGAGCGCAGCTCTCGTAGACGATCTTCCCATCCTTCTCCACGGCCCGCTGATAGCGCTCCGGATGGTGCATAGCTGTATAGTGACGTGCCGCGCCGGCGAGGGAGGTGGCTGGGATCTTGGGCAGATCAGTCCCCGACTCGCGGATGATGGCATTGTCCACCCGGCCCAACTGTAAGCCCCCAGCACCCACATGCACCGGCTCCAGGGCCAGCAGATAGTAGGTCTTGCTTCGATAGGATTCCTGTGCCATGTGAATCACTCCTTGTCTAATCAGGCTTTGCTGATTTGATAAGCCCGCTGCCCAGCCGATCGGCCAGGGCCCTCATTGTTCGGAAGGAGCGGAAGGTGTTGACCTTCTTTCCCTCCCGGTCGCGCAGGGCCACGCCCGCCACATCAAGCTGACCGCCGGCCAGCACATGGTCGGCGGGAAACTGATCCTGCGCCAGGCCGAACCCTCGGCTGCGCTTAGCCGAGAAACCGAAATGCCTCATCACCGCCTTCACCGCCGAGGTGATGGCCATCAGATCCTCTCCTGCCTCCCGGCGCATCTGATCCCGCTCTCGGCCGATGAGATCGAAGGGGATGTAGAGCAAGCTGAAGAAACCGGTTGCCTCAGGAGGGACGATCTCCAGAGTGATGGGCATGGTGCCGGCCTTAGTCACTCGGGAGTGGGGGTTGATCACTCCCAAGTCAATGGAGTCGAAGAAGGTGGGGTAGAATGTGAGTCTTCCCCGCTGGCCGTACTCCTCCTCCCGCGCCGAGCCGAAGAGCCGCTTCAAGATGGGCGAATCTCTCCCCCCCTCTTGATACAGTGCATGGCGCAGCGCTCCCTTCCAAGTGCTGGCCCGTACCATTGGCACCTCGAAGACCTTGTCCTTCATCAGAGGGTTCTCGTGGATGTAGAACTCTTCGTCCCCCTTGCTGTAGAAAGGGCGCGCCAGCTCGATCCGAAACTGCAGGAAGAAGGAGTAGGAGGGCAGCGCTTCGATGTCCACTTGAGGCGGATAAAGCTCCATGGAGGCCATCTGACCCAGGGCGGGCTGGATCGCCTCCTGGGTGAAGGGATTCTCTCCCGCGCGGCGGGTGTGCACGAGGGAGGGATAGCCCCCTCCATAGCGGGAATGACCACTCTTAGCCCGATCCCTCGTCTCCTCCACCAGCGCGGTAGCCAGCAGCGCCACACGGGTGGGGATCCACTCCAGTTCCCGGTGGGGATCTCGGATATCGCCCACGATGCGGCGCACATCGTCCACCCGCTCTGTGGGATAGCTGGCGTACAGATCGTAGTATCGGGACCG
This sequence comes from Chloroflexota bacterium, assembly GCA_034718215.1. GTDB lineage: Bacteria > Chloroflexota > Anaerolineae > JAYEMR01 > JAYEMR01 > JAYEMR01. Next base: position 759 of record JAYEMR010000091.1, on the reverse strand, counting down.
CTGAGGGTTCCTGCTGTGCCTTTCCTGTAAGGAGTTAGAGCTCATGGAGAACCTCCTCCCCTCGCTTCGTACCGCGCACATTCATGACATTCAACTGCTGAAGCACCCTGTCCAGCATCGCCCGGTCAGCGGCGTAGCCCCAGAAGCGCTTCCCCGTCTGGAAGGAGAAGATCTTCTTGCTGACCCCCACTCGGCCAGCTAAGAAGCCTGTGGGGTCGCTCCTCAGCAGTCTGTTTATGGCCCTTAGATCGAGCCAATGGCCATCGTTGAAGAAGAACAGATCCAGGCGGGGTATCTCCGGGGGTTGAGCCGATCGGCGCCGCTGCATATCAGTCGAGTTGGACAGTACTTCCTCCACCCAGCGGGCTACCCCCTCTCGCCCGATCTCCGAGGTGGGGATGTTCTCCACCACCTCCACCACTCCATAGTCGGGCTGATTCGGGGGCTTGCTGGTGGTACGCCCTCCCATAGAGCCGTAGTCACCGATGAGCCTCAGGGTGCGGCTCAGGAGCCACTGCTCCTCATCGCTTAGGGGCTTGACCAGGGCGAAGCGCATTTGGAAGGGAATGCCGGGCCGGTCTAGGGTCACCGGCATCCGCCCCCGGCCGTCGGCCAGGTAGAAATTGAATTTGCCCTTCCAGCCGGTGCAGCCGAAGAGCCGGCAGGCGGGGCAGACATCGCGCAGCCCATCTTCGACGTCGCCTGTGGTGCTGAACGCGGCCTCGTTGAATTGGCAGTGATCACGAGCGTCGGTGGGAT
>JAYEMR010000090.1:0-12885 GCA_034718215.1 Chloroflexota bacterium | reverse complement strand
CATAGCCACCCGACGACTGGGGACGCAGGCTGGGAGAAAAAGCAGCAGGAGCAACAGAAGTAGAAGATGGCGTTTTGAAGGCATGAATTCTCTCCGATATGCGCCTGTGGCGCAACTGGACAATTGGGTGCAAAACCGCTGCCAAGAGAGGGCAACCGCAAGGGATTGCCCTGGATGTACACGCTGAACAGCTATTATACACCAAGGGGCTTTTGATAGAAAACTCAGGCAGTACTAGGCGAGGCAAATTCCGCAACTTGACATCAGCCTAAAATTACTTACAATCAAAAATAGCTTTCAGCAGTCCGCAATCAGCCCTGTCTGATAGCTGATGGCTAATCAAATGGAAGGAGAGTTCATGGGCGATCTGGCAACCCAAGTAGCTGAGGCCAGGGCCGCTTTCGAGCGGCGCTTTGGGAGAGAGCCTCAGATCATCGCCCGCGCTCCAGGACGAGTGAACCTCATCGGGGAGCACACTGACTACAATGACGGATTCGTCCTGCCGGTGGCCATTGACTGCCAGGTGCTCGTGGCCGCCGCACCCCGGCCAGATCGGACGGTGCACCTCTACGCTCTGGATTTCGAGGCTCAGTCCTCCTTCTCGCTGGAGGACATCCAGCCCGATGAGGAGCAGGGTTGGAGCAACTATCAGCGGGGCGTGGGCTGGGCCCTGCAGGAGGAGGGGCTGGATTTGATGGGGCTGGAGGCGGTCATCACCAGTGATGTGCCCATCGGTTCCGGGCTCAGCTCCTCGGCGGCGATAGAGGTGTCAATAGCCACCGCGTGGAAGCTCCTCAGCGGTTTTGAGCTGGACCCCGTGCGGCTGGCGCTCCTGTGCCAGAAAGCGGAGAACGAGTTCGTGGGCGCCAACTGCGGCATCATGGATCAGTTCATCTCAGTTTTAGGCCAGCGCGACCACGCCTTGCTCGTTGACTGCCGCAGCCTGGACTACCAATTGGTGCCCGTGCCCCGCGGCGCGGCCATAGTCGTAGCCGACACCATGAAGCGCCGAGGGCTGGTGGACTCGGAGTACAATGCCCGCAGGCGGGAGTGCGAGGAGGGCGTGCAACTGCTGAGAGAGCACATCTCCGGCGTCCGCGCGCTGCGCGACGTCACGCCCCAGCAGTTCGCTCAGCATGCGGAAAGGCTGCCCCCGGTGATCCGCCGCCGGTGCCGCCACGTCATCGAGGAGAACGCGCGGGTGGAGGGGGCGGTGGTAGCGCTGGATGTGGGGGACCTGGCCTCCTTCGGCGAGCTGATGATCGCCTCGCACCGGAGCCTCCGCGATGACTACGAGGTGAGCTGTCGGGAGCTGGACGTGATGATGGAGGCAGCCCTGAAAGTCGAGGGCGTCTACGGCTCACGCATGACCGGGGCTGGTTTCGGAGGCTGCACGGTGAGCCTTGTGAGGGAGAAAGCAGTGCTCGATTTCCGCGAGCGGGTGGCGGCGGAATATGAGGCCATCGTCGGCGTTCAGCCGCAGATCTACGTCTGCCGTGCCTCGGATGGGGCCGGGGCGGTGAGGGGCTGATGGAAGTAATCTGGGAGATGTCATTGGCCTCTTTGTCCTTACATCCCTTCAGTCTCAAAGAGGAAATCTGGAAAAGAGGAGGTGTGAAAATACCACAAAATCCACGAGAGGAGCTCGAGGCTCTTATCCGTCAAGGTGACCTCGAGAGCCTGCTCAGGAAGGCGGGAGAACTGCACGGCCACTTCTGTCCCTACCTCGCCTTAGGCGTCAGGGCCGGCTACATCGCTCTGAAAGCCCTGGGGGTTGAGCAGAGCAGGGGGATGGAGGAGGTGGTGGCCATCGTGGAGACCAACAACTGCTTCAGCGATGGCGTCCAGATGGTCACCGGCTGCACTTTCGGCAATAACGCCCTCGTCTACCGCGACCTGGGCAAGACGGCGGTGACGGTGGCCAAGAGGAACGGAACCGCCGTCAGGATAGCCCTCAAGGCCGAATGGGAGGATGCTTTCGGTTCGAGGTACCCCGAAGCTAGCGCCCTCTTCGAGAAAATCGTCGTCAATCGAGAGGAGGCAACCCAGACCGAACACAAGAAGCTGATGCGACTCTGGGCCAAGAGTTCGTTCGAGCAACTGGCGTTGCCAGAGGAGGAGGTTTTCAATGCAGAACATACGAAAATCAAAGTGCCGCCCTTCGCCCCCATCTTCGCCTCGGTGAGATGTTCAGTCTGCGAGGAGAATATAATGGAGACGAGGGCCAGGGTGAAAGACGGCAAGCCGATTTGTTTGGAATGCGCCTCCGCCGAGCACTATCTGCTTGACGGGGCGGGAATCTCAATAGAGAAAGGAGCATCGTCATAAGGAAAACGACGACTTTTCTGGCTCTAGCGTTGGTGTTTGCCAGCTTGGTGGCCGGGTGCAGGCCTGGACCGGCACCCACAGCCACCCCGATGCCTGCGGCGCCCACGCCCAACCCAGCGCCGACATCCACGCCGGCACCTGTAACGCTCACCTTGCCGGGGGACGATTGGGGCTATCCCTCCCCCTTCACCCGCTATCCACGAGGCCCCGGTTACATCCAGATGTCCTTCATCTTCGACACCCTCACCTGGAAGGACGAGAAGGGGGTTATTCCCTGGCTGGCCGACGACTGGGGGGTCTCGGAAGATGGGACCAAGTGGACCTTCAAGCTTCACGAGGGGGTAAAATGGCACGATGGGAAGCCCTTCACCGCCGAGGACGTGGCCTTCACCTTCGAATACCTCCAAGAGCACATTGCCCCCTGGTTCGAAGCCCTGAAGGAGCAAATCGAGAAGGTGGAGGTAAAGGACGAGCAAACTGTCGTCGTCCACTTGACCAAGCCAGCCGCGGACTTCATGACCAACATAGCTGGGTCGATGCCCATCATCCCCAAGCACATCTGGGAAGGTGTGGATGACCCGAGGAAGTTCACCGACCCCGAGGCGGTCATCGGGACGGGTCCCTTCAAGCTGGTCGAATACAGCAAGGAGGAGGGCCGCTACGAATACGAGGCTAACCCCGATTTCTTCAAGGGGAAACCGGTAGTGGACTGCCTGGTCTACACTAAGGTGAAGGATGAAGCGCTGGCTCTGAAGACGGGTACCGTGGACGCTGCCACCTTCTGGAGCAAGGAGATCGAGGCAGTGAAGGAACTCGAGCCAGAGCCGAACCTGGAGGTCATAGAGGGGCCCAGCTTCTGGGTCCTACAGCTCATCTTCAACTGCAAGAGGCCCCCCTTCGACAAGGTTGAGTTCAGGAGGGCCATCGCCCACGCCGTGGACCGGTCGAAGATCGTGGAGAAGGTGACCCACGGCGGAGCCATCGTGGCCAACCTGGGCATCATATCCCCGGGGACGGACTGGTACAACTCCGAACTGCCCACCTACGAGTACGACCCCTCCAAAGCTAAGGAGATTTTGGATGAGCTGGGATTGGAGGAAGTCAGCCTCACCATCCTCACCACCGGCGGATTCGCCAGGGAGGCGGAGCTGATTAAGACCGACCTGGAGGAGGTGGGGATCGAGGTGGAGGTCAAATCCGCTGATTGGGGAACCGTTGATGGGCTCCTGAAGGAGGGCGACTTCGACCTGGCGATAAGTGGACACGGGGGCATCGCTCAACTCCACATCATAAGAAACCCCACTTGGCCGGCCCCGGTCTACGAGAACGAGGAATACAATCGCCTGTTCGAGGAGCAGGGGAGGACCATGGACGAGGAGAAGCGTCGGAACCTCGTCTGGAGGCTCCAGGAGGTCATCGCCGAGGACCTGCCTGTCCTGACCCTCTACCACCCCAAGATGTGGTGCGTATACGACCCAGCCAAGCTGGACACCTGGTTCTACACCAAAGATGGGGTGGCTATCGGCATCCCCATTCCGCATAACAAGTTAGTCTTCCTTGAGAGGTGACGGTCATGAGGGTCGCCCAGTATCTCCTTACCATGCTCATCGTCCTGTCGCTGAACTTCTTCCTGCCCCGCATGATGCCGGGCGACCCTCTATCCTACCTTACCGGAGATCCCATGGCCGACATGCCGATGGCCATAAGTGAGAGGCTGCGGGAGAGACTCCTAGCCTACTACGGACTTGACCAACCCCTCGCCAGGCAATACGCCGATTACTTGATCAACCTCGCCCACGGAAATTTGGGGTGGTCCATCTACTACAACGCCCCTGTCTCCTCTGTGCTCCTGGGCAGGCTCAAATGGACACTGCTCTTCATGGGGACGGCCACGGTGGTCTACGTCGCCTTGGGCATCCTTCTCGGCGCCCTATCAGCCTGGAGGAGGGGTACCAAGACGGACATCGGCCTTCTCATTTCCGTGTTCTCCTTTGGCTCTTGGCCCCCCTTCTTTCTGGCCATGCTGCTCATCATCTTCCTCAGCGTGAAGTTGGGCGCTTTCCCCATCGGCGGCGCCAAGAGCCCTACAGGGTCTCATGTCGGCGGCCTTAGACTGGCCATTGAGGTAACGTATCACCTGTTTCTGCCCTGCCTCGCCTTGGTGCTCACCCATATCTCAGGGGTCTACTTCCTCATGCGCAACTCCATGCTCGGCGTGTTAGGGGAGGATTACGTCCGAACGGCCAAGGCCAAGGGGCTCAGGGAGCGGGATGTCCTGCTGAGGCACGCCCTGCCCAACGCTCTTCTCCCTATCGTCACTATGATCGCCATGCGCTTTGGCTTCCTGATCATGGGTACGATGTTTGTGGAAGTAGTCTTTGCCTATCCGGGCATGGGCACCCTGATCTACCAGGCCTGCACGGTGCGGGATTATCCTTTGCTACAGGGGGCCTTCCTGCTCATCATGGCCTTTGTGATTCTTTTCAATTTGGCGGCGGATCTACTGTACGTCCATCTGGATCCGAGGGTGAGTAGAGCATGAGCCAGTTGTTTGAGATGATTCGAGGGCGGAAATTGGCACTGGTGGGTTTGGCCATGGCGGCCTTCTTCGGGCTCCTGGCTGCGTTAGCCCCCTATCTATCGCCACATGACCCCAAGGAGATGTATACGCCGATGCTGCTGCCGACTCGATTGCATCCCCTGGGAACCAACGATATCGGCCAGGACATTTTCAGCGAGCTACTTTGTGGCGCCCGCTTCTCCCTGCTCATCGGCTTCCTCTCTGCTGCCGCCTCCACGGCCATCGGCCTTTGTCTGGGGCTCATCTCGGGATACTACGATAGGCTGGGCTTCGCCATCATGAGAGTGGTGGACGTCTTCCTGGCCATCCCCCGCTTCCCGCTGATTATCCTCATGGCCGCCTTCCTCAGGCCCGGCCTCGGGGCCCTTGTTCTCTTTTTCATCTTCTTCGGCTGGCCAAGGGCTACCCGTCTGGTGCGCTCCCATATCCTCACCGAGAGAAACAGGGGATATGTGAATGCCGCCCGCATGATAGGGGCCAGCAACTTCCGCATCCTGAGCCGCCATCTGCTTCCCAGCTCCATTCCCATAACCCTCGTTCGATTCATCATGGAGTTCCAGCACGTCATCCTGGCGGAATCTGGACTGAGCTTCCTCGGCCTTGGCGATCCGACCATCAAGAGCTGGGGAGCCATCCTGCACTACGCCTTCGAGTACCCCACTATCTTCATCTCGGACGTTTGGGTCAGATGGATGGTCCCGCCGGGGGCATGCATCACCCTTGTGGTGCTGGCGCTGACCTTCGTGGGGTTCTCCTTGGAAGAGTGGGTGGATCCCAGATCGTGATCTACTGAAAGTCGACCTACAACTGTTTTTCTGACGGAAACCAAAAGCAATGGCTGACAAAGAATCTCCCCTTAGCAAGCGGGAACAAGAGGTCTTGGAGCTGGTCGCCACCGGCGCGACCAACCGGCAGATCGCCCGCGAGCTTTACATCAGCGTCAATACGGTCAAGGTTCACCTGCGCAACGTCTTCAACAAGCTGGAGGTAAGCTCCCGCACGGAGGCCACGGTGGTCGCCCTGCGCGAGGGGTGGGTGGCGGTGGAGGGGGTGGTGACCGAGGATGAGGCTGTGGAAGCCCCAAAGGAGGTCGTCCGTTTTGAGCCCCTTCCCGTTGAGTCCCTCCCCTGGCCTCGACGCATCTTCTTGGCCCTGGCCGCAGTCCTTCTTCTGGCGCTCTTGGCCTGGGTGCGGATGCCTGCCTCCCATCTGAGCTCCGGATCGAGCGGCGAGTTCACTGATCATCCGATGGTGAAGTCCCCCGCTCTACCTGCTGAGGCCCCTCGCTGGCAGGAGCGAATGCCCATGACTCTGCCCCGGGCCCGGCTGGCGCTCGCTTTATACAAGGATCAGCTCTACGCCATCGGAGGGGATACGCCCAACGGGATCGCATGCCAGGTATCTAGCTACGACCTGCGAAGTGACATTTGGGCTTCTCTGGCCGACAAACCCACTCCGACAGCCAATATCAAGGCTGTCCTGTTGAGTGATCGGATATATGTGCCGGGCGGATATACCGCCGATGGCGAAGTGGCCGATGTACTGGAGATATACGATCCTCAGGCCGATCAGTGGTCCTCTGCCGCTCCCCTGCCGGAGCCGCGCTGTGCGTATGGGCTGACCCTCCTCGAGGGGCAGCTGTACCTCCTGGGCGGCTGGGATGGGAGTTCCTACGTGGATACTGTGTACTCCTACGATCCCCGGGCGGATGCCTGGAGCGAGGAAGCACCTCTTCGCGCGCCCCGAGGTTTTCTGGGAGCGGCGACCCTGGCGGGGCGAATCTACGCGGTGGGAGGCTACGACGGGGCGCGGGAGTACCGTCTCTGTGAGGTATACGATCCCCAAGGGGGGTGGAGCTCCTGCGCGCCCATGAGGGTGGGACGAGGGGGGCTGGAGGTAGCGGCAGTAGGAGGGCGTCTCTATGCTATCGGCGGTGGGATCAGCGGCAAAGAGGGGATATTCTCCAATGAGTGGTATGATCCGCACCAGGATGGATGGACTAGCTTCAGGACGCCTTTCAACGGCCAGTGGCACAGTCCTGGTGTGGCAACGGATGGCACTTCAATATTCGCTGTGGGGGGATGGAGCCGAGGCTATCTAGCTAAGGCCGAGGAATATCAAGCCTTGTATCGGCTGTTCCTGCCGGCCGCCCCTTAGCAAGGACGCAACCAAAGGTTGCCTCCAGGTTCTTAAAGTATGATCGAGAGCGGCTATGTCTTCCAAGGAATGTTCACAGCCTTCTTGAGACGCGGCTCATATCCAAAAACCATTTCCGGTTCACTTTTGGCACTGGCCTGAAAGGCCAGTGCTGGGCCGAAAAACTACCCAGCACCGTCTGTTTACGGCGGTGGCTCAGAAAAGGTGCTCTGAGCACAGGTGAGCAGCGGGGCCAGGCATATTGACGATGATCTGCTTCACCTCGACCATCTCCTCCAGCGCGGCGATGATGGGCTTCGCGTCCTTCTTTTCGCACAACAGGTGCACATTGGGGCCGGCGTCAATGGTGAAATAGACCTTCAGGCCCTCCGAGCGCCAGGCCAGCACCCGGTGGATGAGCGCCAGCGTAGCTGGCTGCCAATAGAAGATGGGAGGGTGGGAACTCATGGCGATGAGGTGCAGTTCTACCGCCTCCTCCTCACTGACCTCCCCCAGTGCGGCCAGGTCGCGATCGAGGATCGCCTGCCGGGCCCGCTCCAGCCGCTCTGGAACTAGGGCCAGCCTTTTGGCGAGGTGGGGGCTGGTCCGAGCCAGGGCCATCCCCTCCGTTGAGCCCACCGTCTTAGGCGCTCTTTCCAGCACGGCGACGATATCCCGCAGCTCCGGCCAGTGCTGAGGCGGAGCGATCTGCTCAGCGAAGGAGCTTTCGTGGTCCCGGCCTGCGTGCCACTCGTCGAACCCACTGGGGATAGAGCGGGCTGCTGATCCGGAGCCCAGCCGGGCCAGGCGAGAGAGCTCTTCTGCGGATAGCTTCAGTCCCGCCGCGCTTGTCGCAGCCAGTGTGAGGGCCGAGAACCCGGAGGCTGAGGAGGCGAGGCCCGCGTCGCGGGGGAAGCTGTTTCGTGAGGCCACCCGTGCCCGCTGCTTGAGCCTCGCCATCCGCCGTATTCGATCCAGGTGTCGAATGACCCGCAGCTGCGCGGGGCCCGGTGCAACTTGGCCGTCAATGCTGATCTCATCCTCAGCCAGGTTGGGATCGAAGGCCACGGTGGTCGTCGTCGTGGCCCGGCTGAGGGCCATGGACAGGGAGGAGTTTAGCGGCAGGCGTAGCGCCTCGTCCCGCTTGCCCCAGTATTTGACGAAGGCGATGTTGCTGCAGGCCACGGCTGTCGCTTTGTTCACATCCTCCCTCCCTCTTGGCGCGCTTATCGGCAGCGTATACAACGATAAAGTCAATGACATAGGCCCCAGTCTGAACGCCGAGCTTCTTGCCCTCCGCGATTGGCAAGGCTGCTTTGGCCTCAGGGGCTATCTATTGCTGAGCCCTCCCGTTCTGGTATGGTACTCCTCGCTCGTTTTCTCATGGAAGCAGACCACCGCACGAGGGAGGCTATTCCGATGCCAAGTGAAACCAGGACTGCACAGCACATCAAATTCGGCCCTACTGTTATCAAGTAGTTTGTCAGCAGAACAACAACACCTGTGGTCCACGGTGCCGATAGTATCACCGGCACTCCCAGGCTAAGCAGCGTGATCCCTATCACAGTCCAAGCTGTTCTCAACAGTCCAAGTCGCCATAGGAAGCCAATCATTACGGGAAATGCGGCGAGTATAGCGGGCCAAACAGCCCATCTTATCCTGACTGAGATGAGTGGTTGGAACTTGGCGGTAGGTGAGATAGGTATTTCTAGGTTAGTCAAGTATGATATACCCATACCGAAGGAGACATAGCCCAATACCGCAACTCCCCATACTACTGCTGACAGGAGTGCTGCAAAAGAGATGAGGTAGCTCCGAGGCGTTTGCACACCACGTGTAAAGCACCGCCAAATTGCGAGCATCACAGCAGGCCAGGCCCAAAGTAACGCGCCGCCTACGGCTATTTTCGCTCTCGCGATGACGAGGTCACGTGAGCTTATGCCGTACACAGATATTCCAGCCCTCTCGGCAATTGCACAAACGTCGCTAATGACAATGTCTGCTAGAAGGTAGGAGACAGTCGCTCCCGCTACGAGCAGAATCATGATTAGGGTCAATACTCTCACCATAATGAGGCCTCCTTTGCTTACTACTCCATCACGGCGATGTTGGCTTGGACTATCGCTGTGGTTCACTCTCCCTCCGCACCCCTGCGGCTCCGGTCTGCATCGGAATCACCTCTCCTCCCGCGCCATCAATGGCCCTCGCAACCTCATCCCGATGTCCCTCGCTAACCAGGGCGATCATGCAGTCGCCGCCGCCGGCCCCGGAGAGCTTGGCCCCGTAGGCTCCTGCCTCCTCCGCGGCGCGCACCAGTTGAGCTAGCTTCGGAGTGCTCACTCCCAGCGCCTCCAGCAGCGGGTGGCTCAGGCTCATCGCCTGCCCCAGCCATTGCCAATCTCGGGCCAGCAGCGCCTCTCGTCCCTCCTCCACCAGCCGGGCCATGCTATCGAAGATCCCCTCAACGAGCTTCGGCTGTCGCTCGCGCCTCCGCGCCACGCATCGCACCAGGGACGCCGTGTCCGCCTTCTCCCCGCTGTAGCCCACTACCAACCGGGGATCGGCGCCCAGGGGTACGATCTCTGGCCCTTGAGGGCGGAAGTACAGAGTCCCGCCGTGGAGGGAAGCAGCTAGATCGAACCCCGAGCCCACTCCCTGCACTGTTCGCACTGCCTCGTAGCTCAGAGCGAAGAGCTCACTCTTGGAAAGCTCCAGCCCCAGAAGCTCCGACAGCGCACCAGTCGTGGCGATGGTCACCGCCGCCGAGCTCCCCAGGCCCAGCTCATGGGAGAACCCACTGCGCGTCTCGATCCGCAGCCCGCTGGATAGCCCGTACCGCTGAGCGACGCAATGCACTACGGCATGCAGAAAGCGCACCCCGGCGGGCGGATCGGTGGTCCCAAGTTCGGCTAGGGGCACTTTCCAATCCTCCACCTCCAGCGCTGGCGCGCTCAGATGCAGCAGGCCGTCCCGCGTGCTCTCCGCAGTGACCCACATGCGTCGGTCAATGGCCGTCACCAGGCAGGGGCGCCCGTAGACCACGGCGTGCTCACCCAGGAGCATTAATTTGCCAGGGGCGGAGGCAGTGACTCTCATTCTCTCACCAGCCATCATTGTATCACAACCCCCCTGCCCAAACAAATGCGCAATCTTTGCCCCCGCCGACGAAGGGCGCTATACTTATCCTCCCATGACTGAGGGAGGTGCGTACATGTACGACGTGATAGTGGTCGGCGCAGGACACGCGGGCTGCGAGGCGGCGCTGGCCGCGGCCCGAACCGGCGCGCGTACGCTTCTTATCACCATGAACCTGGACCTCATCGCCCAGATGCCCTGCAACTCGGCTGTGGGAGGTCCGGCCAAGGGGCACCTGGTGCGGGAGATCGACGGACTGGGCGGGGAGATGGGGCGCAATATTGACCGTACCTTCATCCAGATCCGCATGCTGAACACCTCCAAGGGGCCGGCGGTGCAGGCGCCCCGCGCCCAGGCCGACAAGCGGCTCTACTCCCTGGCCATGAAGCACACCCTGGAACGGACGCCCAACCTGGAGCTGACGCAGGGGCGGGTGGAACGGCTGCTGGTTAAGGATGGAGGGGTGCGCGGTGTGGTGACCCGCATGGGAAGCGCCTACGAGGGTCGAGCGGTGGTGCTAACCACTGGAACCTTCCTCGGCGCCCGGATCATGTGCGGGGAGCAGGAGCAGCCAGCAGGGCGGGCGGGGGAGTTCCCAGCGCAGGGGCTTTCTAGCTCGCTACAGGAACTGGGTTTTCGCACCGGTCGACTGCAGACCAACACCCCGCCCCGGATTGACGCCCGCACGGTTGACTTCTCCCAGACGCAGCCGCAGCTGGGCAGCGATGAGCCGCTGTATTTCAGCCACGTCCCTCCGGAGGAACTGTACACCCTGCCCTTCAACCCCGTCTATCCCATCCCCCATCGGACTGAGTGGCGCGAGCAGCTTCCTTGCTATCTGGTGCACACCAATCCCCAGACCCATCGCATCGTCCGAGAGAACCTCCATCGCTCCCCCGTCGCCCCTGGAGCTATCGAGGCCAAAGGGCCGCGCTACTGTCCCTCCTTTGAGGAGAAGGTGGTCCGCTTCTCACGTAAGGACTCACATCAGATCTTTCTGGAGCCGGAGGGCTTCGCCACGACGGAGGTGTACGTGCAGGGGCTGTACACCGCTCTGCCCGCTGAGGTACAGGAGGCCATGCTGCACTCCATCCCCGCCCTGCGGGAGGCCCGCATGATGCGCGTGGGCTACGCGGTGGAGTATGATTTCGTCCTCCCCAATCAGATCACCCCCTCGCTGGAGACCAAGCTCGTGGAAGGGCTATTCTTCGCCGGGCAGATCAATGGCACCTCGGGCTATGAGGAGGCAGCGGCCCAGGGGCTCATCGCCGGACTGAATGCGGCCCGAAAGGTGGCTGGACAAGGGCCGCTGATCCTGGGGCGCGATCAGGCCTACATCGGCGTGCTCATTGATGATCTGATCACCAAGGAGATCACCGAGCCCTATCGCATGTTCACCTCGCGGGCCGAATACCGGCTGCTGCTCCGGGGGGACAACGCTGACCTCAGGCTCACGCCCATAGGCTTCAAGATGGGGCTAGTGAGCCGCGAGCGCTACGCGGAGGTGGAGGCCAAGCGAAAGGCGATAGAAAAGGAACTTGAGAGGCTGAAGGAGACCTGGCTGCCCTCATCGCCGGAGGTCAATAAAGCGCTGAGGAAAGCGGGAACCTCTCCTCTCGACGATGGGGCCAATGCATTGAAGCTACTGCGCCGGCCTGAGGTGTCCTACAGCTTGATAGCTGAGCTATTCCCTGCTTCGGACTCGCCTCCGCCGGAGGTCATCGAGCAGGTGGAGATCGAGGCCAAGTACGCGGGCTATATAGAAAAACAGCGACGGCAGGTGGAGCGGGCTAGAAGGCTGGAGGGGATGCGCATTCCGCCCGACTTCGACTATCAGACTGTGGAGGGGATGCGCAAGGAGGCCCGCGAGCGGCTCATGCAGGTCCGTCCCGTCACCGTGGGGCAGGCTGCGCGGCTGGAGGGCGTCAACCCTCCTGATGTATCCATCCTGCTGGTCTACCTGCAGCGGGTTGGTTAGGTAATGGGTGACAACCTGAAGCATCCCATCATTTGGAGGTGTGCTCATGGGTTTAGATCTCAGCTTTCTGCCTTTGGAGCTGATCGGTCAGGTTCTTCAGGGCCTGATTTTTTTGGGAGCGGCCTATTTCGTGCTGCTCTCCCTGAGCCTGGTGGTATGGACCTGGAATGACATCAGCGCTCGCTCGCGGGACATCTTTGCCCGGCTGCTGGCCCCGCTGATGGTTCTGGTCTTCAATCTGCCGGGGCTGCTCCTCTACTATATCTTGCGCCCTCACGATACCCTGGCGGAGGCCCATGAGCGAGAGTTGGAGGCCGAGGCGCTGTTGCAGGATATGGAGGAGCGGGATGTATGCCCTGAGTGCGGCTATCCAATCCAACCCGATTTCATGGTCTGTCCCCACTGCCAAACTGAGATCAGGCGTGTCTGCTCGAGGTGTGGTCGGCTGCTGGAGCTTGATTGGAATGTCTGCCCCTATTGCGGCCAGCCCGTCGAGTCCCCTCCTGAGCTGCCGGATGGGCGAGACTCTGAAGATAACAGGACTACTCGCGAGTCTCCTGTTGCGCATCCTGTCATAAACGAATCGCTGAGCAGCTGAACGTCGAATTCGACACTTAGAGATTTAGGAGGCTGATTATAATGCCCACTTTCACCGCCAATCAACTGCGATGTGTCGGCCAAGCCATCTTCCAGGCTGTGGGCGCACCAGGGGATGTCGTCCAACGGG
>JAYEMR010000089.1:0-13060 GCA_034718215.1 Chloroflexota bacterium | reverse complement strand
GCAGCGCAGGGCTTGCCCGCAACGTTGAATCTGAGACCTGACAAAACCAGCCAGCTGGAGCGCCGGAAAAACGGCGTCCCGGCTTCTGAGAAATGCGCCGCACAGTCTCTGGGTTGGATACTGTAAGTATAGGATATGTCACCCGCTTCACGCCAGTTCAAATTAGCGGAAAGTAGAGTTAAACTATATCACATATGCCCCACTTATGCCAATATTGCAGAGGCTAAAATGACTTGGGGAATTGGAGGTTGCAAGATATCGTCTCACCAGATATGATTGGGTGAATGACAAGTCCAATTATCTGAGGGGAGGTAGTCGATGTCTTCCCCTGGCCACCTGTCCGCCGACAGGCGGGGGACAGGCAACTCCGACAGCATTGTGCAGCAGCTTGAGCACGATTTCAAAGAGCTAATCAAGTACGTGACCGGCGAAGGTGCACAGTCACGCCCAGCCTACGAAGTGGAACTTCACCTGTTCAGACAATCGTTGGCCTTGGGTGCCCAACTACTACGCTTGTTCTTTCTGCAACGGGCAAGCGTCCGTCCCGATGAGCCCGTTTACGCCTCGGATGTAGCACGTTTGAGTTACCAGGGCCAAAGCCCAACCAGTTATTATTCGGTATTCGACAAAGCGCAGTTTGCCTGTCCTGGCCAGGGAGCGGCACTACTTCTATGCACCCGGGCACGGTGGCGTTTGCCCATTGGACGCAGAACTCAGTCTGCCCCCACGCTGCTGCTCAGATTTGCTGCGTGAGTGGGCGGATTATTGCGTCACCGATAAATCATATGACGAGGCCATCAAGTTCTTAAAGCGCATCTTGGGCCTCTCCATGTCCAAACGGGCTTTCCCGTCTGTCCCAGTGCCTCCTGTCCGTGAACCCTGTCTCCTGCCTGCGGCAGACAGGGCCGACAGGCAGGAGACGGGGGACAGGCCGACGGACAGGGGAAACCGGTGATTGTCCGGTAGTGAAGGGAAATGGTAAGGTGCCAGTGCGGGGCAAGCCGCACGTAAGTATGGTAATGATCGAATCAACCGCGATGAGCAACGTGCGACGGATTCATCGTTACCGAGTTAAGCAAAGGAATGACGAAAGGGCTGAGGAGGCAAGAAAGAGAGACTGAAAAAGAACAGGAAGTGAGCAACAAGTGCCTGGTGAATCTCTTTCGCCCCGCCTTGGCCCATGGCGTCTAGTCTTTTCAGTGGTGTCGAACATGGGTAGTCACCCGCTTACGTGTTGGTGAGGAACAGCAAGGCAAAACAGTGTTTTGCCCTACAATTTATAGGGTGTCCGCGAGCTTACGGGCCAGGTCTAGCAATCCATCACCCGATCTAGGTATACCAACACGCTACAGGGGGACTACCCGAACATGCATTTCGATATTTTTACTCTTTTCCCTAGCATATTCGAAGGAGCCTTTCAGGAGAGCATCCTCAGCCGAGCGCAGGAGATAGGCGCTCTCTCCATCGCCCTGCACAACATCCGCGATTACGCTACGGACAAGCATCATACCACTGATGACGCTCCTTACGGAGGTGGAGGGGGAATGGTGATGAAGCCGGGGCCGATCTTCAGGGCGGTGGAGGATGTGCTGGAGCTTGAGCCCGGGCAGCCCACATCTATCCCGGTCATCCTTCTAACCCCCCAGGGCCGCCTTTTTACTCAAAAGATAGCTGATGAACTAGCGCAGCATGATCGGCTCGTGCTAATCTGCGGACGCTACGAGGGAGTGGACGAGCGGGTGCGAGAGCACCTGGCCACTGATGAGATCTCCATCGGCGACTATGTGCTCACCGGTGGCGAGATCCCGGCTATGATTATTGTGGATGCTGTAACTCGGCTGCTGCCCGGCGTGCTGGGCGATCCCAGCGCGCTGATAGAGGACTCCCACGTCAGCGGGCTTTTGGAGCATCCTCACTACACTCGCCCTGTCGAGTTTCGAGGCTGGCACGCGCCAGAGGTACTGCTGTCCGGTCATCACGCGCGGGTCGCGTGCTGGCGGAGGGAACAATCCCTAAAGCGCACCTGGGAGAGGCGGCCGGGGCTGCTAGAAGAGGCTGAGCTCTCAGAAGCAGACCGCAAGTTCCTCCGGAGGCTGTCAGCCGAAAACAGCTCCTGCAGCTGCGATGGATCCGGTTGATCCAGCAGTATCTCTCCAAGCTTCAGTACCTCGTTTCCGCGAGTAGATTTGACAAGTGGATAGCTGCTGGTATAATAATGAATCGGAGTTGAGTTCAGTCCTCGGCAGCACATAGCTTGCCGAGGCTTTTGAGCGCAGGAGCAGAAACCATGTATGCCATCGTGAAGACCGGTGGGAAGCAATATTGGGTCCAGAAGGGTCAGACCCTTGACGTGGAGCGGCTGCCGGCCGGGGTCGGCGAGGAGGTGAAGCTGGATCAGGTACTCCTCATCTCTGATGATGGAGAGGTAACCGTGGGCCAGCCTATGGTCGAGGGAGCCGAAGTGCGTGCCACCGTACTGCGGCAAGACAGAGATCGGAAGATCATTGTCCTCAAGTTCAAGTCTAAGAACCGATATCGCCGGAAGATAGGACACCGGCAGCCCTTCACCCGACTACGGATAGAGGAGATATTTGCGTAGCATTCAGGAGGTAAGAGATGGCGCACAAGAAAAGCAGTGGTGTAGGTGGTGCTGGTAGGGACAGTCGTTCTAAGCGACTTGGAGTGAAGAAATTCGGCAGCGAGTGGGTGCAGCCAGGCCACATCATTATCCGGCAGCGTGGAACGCGCATCCATCCAGGGCGCAATGTCGGTATGGGAAAGGATCACACCATCTTCTCCAAGATCGAGGGATTCGTTAAGTTTGAGCATATGAGGGGCGGGAGGAAAAAGGTCAGCGTTTATCCTTCCTCTTCGCGCGTTTCTACATAGATGGGAGGAATGAGATGAAGGAAGGAATTCATCCTGACTACTACCCCAATGCCCAAGTGATATGCGCCTGTGGCAATACCTGGACCACCGGCTCCACCAAGCCGGTGATCCACACTGATGTCTGTTCAGCCTGCCACCCCTTTTTCACCGGTGAGCAGCGCATTGTAGACACAGAAGGGCACGTGGAGCGCTTTATGCGACGGCTGGAACGCAGTGAGCAACTCAAGGCCGAGCGAGCCAAGGCCCAGGAAGAGGATACATCGGCTGAGGATGAGGGTTAGCGAAATGGCGGAGGAAATAAATTATGACGAATCTAAAGTTCCAGATTACGAACTGCCAGATCCACTCATCATGTCTGACGGTACAGAGGTTACGGATGCCGAGACATGGAATAAGCAACGCCGTCCAGGGATCCTCGGGTTGTTCGAGCAGCATGTCTATGGTAAAGCAGCAGGCAAACCAGGTGGCATGAGCTTCGACGTCTACTCGATTGCTGAGAGTGCGCTCGGCGGGAGGGCCACGCGCAAACAGGTCGCTGTGTATTTCACAGGCAGAAGGGCTGGCCCAAAGATGGATGCTCTCGTATACATTCCTAACGACCAGCCCAAGCCTGTGCCAACGTTTATTGGGCTAAACTTCCACGGTAACCACTCGATCTGTGAAGACCCCGGCATAGCACTGTCGAAACAGTGGATGCGCGACGACGAGGAGCACGGAGTAGTCAACAATCGCGCTACGGAGGCCTCCCGCGGCATGAGCGCCTCTCGGTGGCCGGTTGAACGCATCCTTGAGCGTGGTTATGCGCTAGCTACCATCTATTGCGGAGACTTAGATCCCGATTTCCATGATGGTTTCAAGAACGGCGTGCATCCGCTTTTCTACAGGGAAGACCAGACGAAACCAGCGATGGAGGAGTGGGGTTCGATTGGCGCATGGGCATGGGGGCTGAGCAGGGCCATGGATTACTTTGAGACTGATGATGATATTGACCACAGGTGCATCGCCGTCATGGGGCATTCACGCCTGGGCAAAACAGCCCTGTGGGCTGGTGCAAAGGATCAGCGTTTTGCCCTGGTCATATCGAATAACTCTGGCTGCGGCGGAGCAGCACTTTCGCGCAGAAAATTCGGTGAGACCATCAAGCTCATCAACACAAGCTTCCCTCACTGGTTCTGCGGAAACTTTAAGAGATACAATGATGAGGAAGATGAGTTGCCAGTAGACCAGCACATGCTGATAGCATTGATCGCTCCGCGTCCGGTTTACGTTGCCAGCGCGGAGGAGGACCTGTGGGCTGATCCCAAAGGCGAGTTTCTCTCCGCGAAATACGCCTCTCCTGTCTACCAACTTTTAGGCACTGATGGCATGGAAGCCAGTGAGATGCCAGAACTTAACCAGCCGATCATGAGCACAATCGGCTACCATATCCGTCCCGGAAAACATGATGTTACCGAGTACGACTGGGAACGCTACATGGACTTCGCGGACCTTCATGTCGGAAGATAAGATGAAGTAGAGGGCAGATCACGAGGATCTGCCCTCTGTAATTTGTGGGGAAGCCGGAGGGAGGAGGGCGTATTCGTCGGTAGGACCGAGAGGGAGAATGTGGTGGAGCGAGACGTATCCAAGATTTTGATCAGCAACGAGGAGATTCAGGCCAAGATAGCGGAGATGGGGCGCACTATCTCCGAGGATTACCAGGGCCGGGACCTGCTTCTGGTCTGTGTGCTCAAGGGGGCGTTCATGTTCCTAGCCGACCTGATGCGCCACATCACCATCCCCCATGAGATAGATTTCATGGCCACGGCCAGCTATGGTCGGAGCACTGAATCCAGCGGCATTGTGCGCATCCTGAAGGACCTCAACACTAACGTCGAGGGACGCGATATCTTAGTAACAGAGGATATCGTGGATACGGGACTTACCCTCAAATATCTTCTACGCCTGCTCAGGGATCGGAACCCTGCCAGCCTACGAGTATGCTGCCTCCTGGATAAAAAAGCTCGCCGGAAGGTGGAGGTGCCCCTGGACTATGTGGGGTTCACTGTCCCTAACGAATTCGTCGTCGGCTACGGCCTTGATTATGGAGGGCTATATCGCAATCTTCCCTACGTGGGGATCCTAAAACCGGAGTTGTACGAGGAGTAATCGAGTTGAAGATAGTACTGCTTTTGGGCGGCCTGTCTCATATCATAAACTTGTGAGCTTCCTGCAAGGGCATCGGTTCCACTTCCAGCACCTCTCGTTTCCCCTGGGCCTCATGCACCACCGCAACCTCCGGCTCGGCTCGACCGTCGCTGTAGCGGGCGGTGATGCGGGCCACGATCCTCTTGTCCTCCTCGGAGGGCATCCCCTCCACCAATGTCACCGGCCCCACGTGATCACGGTCCGTCATTCGTCCTCTCTCCCCTCGCGCTTGATCCAGATAGTCATTCTCCGCCTCCTCCCGTCCCACAATGCACTTGGTATGCTCCGATATCCGAAAGTGACGGCCTATGGCTAGGAGCATCATGTCATCGGGCGTAAGAGCCTCTGGATCTGTGTGGGCTATCAAATCGCGAAAACGGCGAGCATAGTTCTCGTCGGTTAGGAGGCATCCTCCGGCCGGCTGGGGATATTCCTTCACCCCCAACTCCTCCGCCAACCACACCTGTGGCTTTCGGCTCCGTCCCTGGAAGGCGCAGAGCTTTTCGCGATTCACCCATTCCTCTTTCTCGGGGATGGTGGGTGGCAGCAGCTTGGCTGAGAGTGGTCGGAGCAGCAACCCCTCCAGCCCGCTCTCCCTCTCCAGCAATCGAAGTGCGTTCCGGTGCTGGGACATGGGCCGTTGGCCCAGCACCTCGCCAGTGATGACGAAATCGGCATCCCCCTGCACCATGTGCTGCCGAGCCTTCCGCAGCATGAGCAGGCGACAATCGAGGCAGGGGTTCACATTGGCCCCATACCCATAACGTGGATGAAGCACTACATCAAGCAGCTCCTGCGATATGTCGAGGACACGGACAGTCACCCCTAACCGCGCGCCTACGCTTTGTATGGCCCCCTCATAAGCATCGCCCTCCTGTCTCAGACGACGACGGCGCTCCCTCACGCTGAACCCCGTGTAAAAGTGGAGCGCCTCGACCTCAATTCCCTGGGCTTTGGTCACTGCGATAGCCAGCAAGCTATCCAGGCCGCCCGACAGGAGCGCTATCGCTTTTCGTCCCTTAGAACCCATACACCTCCTCTGGTCTCATCCCCATCACGGCCCCCTTTTCCGGCGCGACATCTTCCGAGCGCACTCAGCACAGAGATCAGTGTGGGGGAGGATCGCCAATCGCTCTTCAGAGATGGGCTCCCCACACTCCTTGCAGATACCGTACTGTCCCTCCTCCATCTTGCGCAATGCCGCTTTTATGGAGCTGGCTTTGTCCTCCAGGCTCTGCTTGAGTGCCAGGTTTAACTCCCACTCATATATTGCGGAGTCCCCCTCGCCAATCCCGTAATCTGCTTTGTCCTCTAATTTTCGCTCCAACCGCTCGATTTCGGCCAGAGTTTTCTCCAATTCCTGCCGTAGCTTCTCCTGCCTTGAGAGCATCCGTACGGGTAACCTCCAGCGCGTCACCTTTAGCACTATGCGTTCCTAGTACAACTCCAGAGATGACTTCGCTATAGCCACTTAACTGTCCAACTCATCAAATAATTATATACCCCTGTCGTAGATCTGTCAATTGACGCGGGGCAGGCGATGTGCTAAAATGGGGAGAGCAGAAATGCAGTTACTGGAGACCCTGTCAGGGACTCAACAGTCAGCGCTATCCAAGGAGGGATCAAAATGCTGGAGAAAATCATCGCCGTCGCTCGGGGGGAGGCCCCAGTTGATCTTCTGCTGCGCAATGCTCAGCTGGTCAATGTCTGCTCCGGAGAGGTCTATCCTGCCGATGTGGCCATATACGGTGGCCGCGTAGTAGGCTTCGGTGAATATGAGGCCAGGGAGACGATAGATCTGGAAGGACATTATCTCTGTCCCGGCTTCATTGATGCTCACGTCCACCTGGAAAGCTCCATGGTGACCCCGCCTCAGTTCGCCCGGGCCGTCCTGCCCCGAGGCACGACGGCGGCGGTGTCCGATCCCCACGAGATAGCTAATGTGCTAGGAATGGCTGGCATCCGCTACATGCTCGATGCCAGCCAGGACATCCCCCTAGATGTGTACGTCATGCTGTCCTCCTGTGTGCCAGCCACCAATATGGGCACCTCAGGGGCGAGCCTCTCAGCCGAAGATCTGGCCCTCCTTTGGGAGCACCCCCGCGTTATCGGCCTGGCGGAGATGATGAATGCGCCGGGAGTGTTCCTTCGTGACCCTGATGTCTTGGCCAAATTGCGGTCCGCTGGCGAACGCCCCATTGACGGCCACGCGCCATCCCTCTCCGGCAAAGACCTGGCCGCCTACATCGCCGCCGGCATTAGGTCTGATCATGAGTGCACGACGCTGGAGGAAGCGCGGGAGAAGTTGCGGCTGGGGATGCACATCTTCATCCGCGAGGGCACCACGGCTAGCAACCTGCGGGACCTACTGCCTCTGGTCACTCCCCAGAATGCCCATATGTGCAATTTCTGCACCGATGACCGTTCTCCAGAGGATCTGCTGGAGGAGGGGCATGTCGATGACCTAGTGCGCACCGCCATCGGAGAGGGCTTGGACCCCATCCTCGCCATCCAGATGGCTACTTTTAACACCGCTCGGTATTTCGGCCTGAGGGACTTGGGCGCGGTGGCCCCTGGCTATCGAGCTGATCTAGTCGTCTTCGACAACCCTCAAGACCTGACTATCCTTCAGGTGTTCGAGTCGGGGCGGCTGGTGGCTGATCGGGGAGAGTACTGCGGCCCTGAGTTGGCCGAGCCCCAGCCACCGGCGGGGACGATAAATGTCGCGCGGGAGGGGCTGAGTTTGTCCGTGCCCGCTGAGGGAGAGCGGATCAAGGTGATCGAGGTAGTACCAGGGCAGATCGTGACCCGCAAGCAGGTGGAGCGGGCGACGGTGAGGGGGAAGCAGGCTGTAGCTGACCCGGAGCGGGATCTGCTCAAGATGGCAGTGGTGGAGAGGCACCACGCCATCGGCAACGTGGGCCTGGGCTTCGTGAGAGGCTTTGGCCTGAAACGGGGAGCTCTGGGTTCCAGCGTGGCCCACGACACGCACAACATCGTAGTGGTAGGTACGAATGATGGGGATATGCTGGCCGCCGTTGATGAGGTGATAGAGATGGGAGGTGGCCAGGTTGCCACCGCTGGAGGCGAGATGCTGGCCAGCGTGCCGCTTCCGGTGGCCGGACTGATGTCCAACCGTCCGCTAGAGCAGGTGCGGGATCAGATGCAGGCCCTTACTCAAGCCGCCCATGGCCTGGGCTGCTCGCTGCCCGACCCACTTATGACCATGAGTTTCCTGGCCCTGGAGGTGATCCCTGAGCTGAAGCTCACCGACCAAGGATTGGTTGATGTGACCAAGTTCGAGCTCGTGCCCCTGTTTGGGGAAGAATAATGAAGAACCGCCTGCTCAACCTCCTGAAGATCGGCCTGAGCTTAGGGCTTCTAGTCCTGCTCTTTACCCACATCGGGATAGGCAAAGCCGTGCAAGCGATCCGAGGGATGGACCTCCGCGCCTTCGCCGCCACTTTCCTCCTGTTCATGCTGGGCATCCTCGTCCGCGCCTATCGCTGGCAGGGGCTGCTGGAGGCAGTACAGCTACGCTCTCCCCTGAGGCGGTTGGTGGTGCTCTATCTTGTGGGCAGCTTCTTCAACACTTTCATGCCCACCGGTGTGGGGGGTGATGTCATCCGAGTGTACGAGCTCGCCCGCGACAGCAAGCGCACGCCGGAATCGGTGGGGACAGTGTTCGTGGACCGGCTATCCGGACTGCTGGTGCTCTTCGGGCTGGCTCTCGTGGCCCTGCCCTTCAGTAGTAGATTGATCACCACGGAGCTGAGGCTAGCGATCTTAGCCATCGCTGGGGGAGGCATCCTGGCCGCCTGGCTGCTCTTCCAGAGGAGTTGGGCCGAATGGGTGTTGAGGAAGTTTCCCCTTGGCGATCGGCTCCGGGGCAAGGTGATGGAGCTATACCGGGCCGTGCACATCTGCGGGACAGGGGCGATTGGTCGGGCGCTGGGGGTGTCCCTCCTGTTCAACTTGCTCCTAATCGCCATAGTTGTATTGTTGGCCCTGGGCCTGGACATCCAGGTCTCGCTTTGGTACTTTCCCCTCTTCGTGCCTCTCATCTCCTTCTCCTTGGTGCTTCCCATCTCCATCAGCGGCCTGGGAGTGAGGGAGACGGCCTTCGTACTGCTTTTCGGGCAGGCGGGGGTGGAGCAGCCCAAGGCGCTGGCCCTTTCCCTGGCCTTCTATGGGTTGACGATAGCTACGGGATTGGTGGGCGGAGCGCTCTACGGCCTGGAGGGGATTCGAGGGCTGGTCGGTTCATCGGCCATGGAGGATTGAGGGAAGAAAGTTGGCGTAATCTCAGGTGAGAGGCGAGTGCCTCTCACACTAGCACATGTCAGAGGAGGATTGATCATGGCACAAACTATCGGATACGATGACACACCCATGCTACCCGGTTCAAAGTGGCGGGTGCACGATGGAAGCCGGCCTCAGCCGAGGGTCATTGAGCCGGGGACGTACAGCACGCGGGATCGACCGGGTAAGCCGCCGTCGGATGCGATTGTGCTATTTGATGGCGAGGATACGTCTGAGTGGATTGGCCGGGATGGAGGCGAGATCGAATGGAAGGTCGAGGGCGGTGCGCTGGAGGTGGTCCCCGCGGCCGGGAACATCGAGACCAAGCAGCACTTCGGCGACTGTCAGTTGCACGTGGAATGGGCGACGCCGGCAGAGGTGGAGGGCGATAGCCAGGGCCGAGGCAACAGCGGCGTGTTCCTGATGGGCCTGTATGAGATCCAAGTTCTCGACAGTTACGACAACCTCACCTATGCCGACGGGCATGCGGGCGCGATCTACGGCCAGTACCCACCGCTGGTGAACGCCTCCCGCCGGCCCGGCGAGTGGCAGAGCTATGACATCTTCTTCGTAGCTCCACGGTTTGAGGGGGAGGAGCTCATCAGCCCGGCCTACGTCACCGTCATCCACAACGGTGTGCTGATCCACCATCATCAGGCTATCATGGGGCCCACCGGCCACAGGATCGTGCCCTCGTACGACAAGCCGCACGGCCCTGAAGGTCCAGTGGTACTCCAAGCGCACAGAAACCCCGTCCGATACCGCAATATCTGGATCCGCAAGCTGAAGGGCTGTGATGAGGCATAGGATCTGAGGACCGGGGTTCTTCCTGAGGTGGGGAAGGGTAAGGTGTAATGCGCTTCCAAAGTGCATTACACCTTGCCTCATGTGCCAGGCATGTCCTGTAACCAGGACTCGACAGGTTAGCAGATGAGGGGGTTCGCTTCACCCAGGCGGTCTGCCCCTCGCCACTTTGCGCCCCCTCGCGAGCGTGCTTGGCATCCGGAAGGGCACACACTGTGGAGTAGTGATCATGCTTAACGAAGCTGACACCCCTTTGGCAGCAGCGAGCACGAGACCATCTAGCAGAACTTCTCCATCAAGGGCCAGGCCACGGAGATGCTCTTCTTGCAGCACATCGTGAGGAACTTGAAGAAGTTGGATGTAGAGGCAACCCTTGCGGTCGCCCAAATGGGGGAGATCGCGCCGTGGACGATCCCTGAACCGGAAAAGGTGAATCCAAACCCGACGTTGGGCGATGTGGTAGGGGCACTTCAATCGTTGGTGTTCACGGTATACCTCGATTGGATCGAAACCAATGATCCGACGCGGCGGGCGAAATTCTGGCAGCGGAATTATTACGAACACATCATCCGCAACGAACGCGAATTGCAGGCTATCCGAAGGATGATAGATGGACCTTTCAATCGTAGTGCCTGTATACAACGAGGAGAAAAACGTCGCCTACCTCTACCAGCAGCTCACTGAGGTGCTGGAGCCGCTGGGCCGAAGCTACGAGGTCATCTGTGTGGACGATGGGAGCACTGATCGCTCCTTCGAGCTGCTGGCCGAGTTGGCCGCGAGAGACTCGCGGGTCAAGGTGATCCGCTTTCGGCGTAACTTCGGGCAGACGGCGGCCTTCAGCGCTGGGTTCGACCATGCCAAGGGGGAGATCGTCATCACCATTGACGCCGATCTGCAGAATGACCCGTCCAGCATCCCCTTACTTCTGGACAAGATGGAGGAGGGGTACGACCTGGTGAGCGGCTGGCGTGCCAACCGTCAGGACCCCTTTCTCACCCGACAGCTGCCTTCCAGGATCGCCAACTGGCTCATCACTAAGACCACCGGGGTAGATGTCCGCGACCGAGGTTGCTCCCTGCGGGCTCACCGGCGGGAGGTGGTCAAGCAGATGCACCTCTACGGAGAGCTGCATCGCTTCATCCCCGACATCGCCAGCTGGATCGGCGTCACCATGGCCGAGGTGCCGGTCAACCACCGCCCCCGCCGCTTCGGCAAGTCCAAGTATGGGCTCTCCCGCACCTTCCGCGTTATCCTGGACCTCATCACAGTCCGCTTTCTGCTCAGCTACTCCACTCGGCCCATCCACATCTTCGGCTCGCTGGGATTGGTCGCTTTCCTTCTAGGGGTGGGACTGGGAGTTTACCTCACGGTGCTCAAACTGGCTATGGGGCAGGATATCGGCGGCCGTCCGCTGCTCACGCTGGCCGTGCTGCTGATGATGGTGGGGATGCAGATGGTGGCTATGGGCCTCTTGGGTGAGCTCATCGTGCGCACCTATCACGAGAGTCAGGACAAGCCCATCTACACCGTGCGCCAGGTTATCAACTGTTCACATTCTGGGCCAGCTTGATGATGGAGGATTCGCTGTAGAAGAGGTCATCCCAATAAAAAGGGCTCCCCTCACTGGGAGCCCTTTTTAATGATATAGGTGCGTTTCAAACAGATTGGTAGGGGTGGACCTTGCGCTCACCCTGGGCACCCGCAAGGGGTGCCCCTACAACCCAAATGAATACACCCTAATGATATGGAGATGGCGGGAATCGAACCCGCGTCCAGAGAGATAGGACCAAGACATCTACAAGCTTAGTTGGCCCTCTTTTTTTCGCCAGCGGCCGTCTCGGCCGACAGAGCCAGTTCGCTGGCTAGTTGATCCGGGATTCCCGGCTTAGCCCGCTGCTATCAACATCGCTACGGACGCACCCTGACTTTACGACGCCCGCACCCAACCGGTCAGGGGGCGGTCGGGGCAGACGTGGCTACTTCTAAGCAGCCATTGCGAGTTGTGGCTCGCCAGTTATTGTTTGCTCTGGATTTACGAGGGTAGAGCACCTCGGCTTGCAACCCGGATCCAGCCCTCCCTGTCGAAGCCTGTCATCCCCAAGCAGGTATAAGTATAGCACAAGTCTCTCGTTTAGTCAAGCAGCCCATAGCCTGGACAACTTGATGGGAAACCGCACTACATTAGTGAGGGGCGGAACCGCCCAAGTATAATAGCTTCAGGCTGTAGGCGGAGACCGCAACTGCTGATGGCTCCGCTATGAGGATCCATGCAACTGCTTGACGCGAGCAAGCAGTTCGCTGATGTCCGGCTCCGGGTAGGGAGAGAGGCCGAAGGGGTCGGAGGGCGGGTCTTCGCCCTCCAGCAGGAAGAATGTCGTGAGCACCGCCTGGGAGAGCACCTGATGATCGTAGCCGCCCTCCAGGGTGAAGACCAGGTGGCCTTGGCACAGCTCATCAGCCAAATCCTTCAGAGTGCGGGTGATGAATGTGAAGCCGGCGATGGAGAGCCCCATCAAGGCCAGGGGATCGTGCCAGTGGCCGTCATAACCGGCTGAGACTAGGATCAGATCCGGCCTGCAGCGTCGGGCCAGAGGGGGGAGCACTTGAGTGAAGACACGCTTGTAGCCCTCGTCCCCAACTTGAGCGGGCAGAGGAACGTTGATCACCGTGCCCTCTCCCGCCCCCTGGCCTCTCTCCTGCCAGTGGCCGGTGCCGGGGTAGAAGGGATAGAGATGGGTGGAGAAATAGCAGACACTCGGCTCTTCCTCGAAGGCCTCCTGCGTTCCATTGCCGTGGTGGACGTCGAAGTCCACGATGAGCGCTCGTCTTACCCCCTTCTCCAGCGCGGCGCGGGCGGCTATTGCTACGTTGTTGAGCA
>JAYEMR010000088.1:0-2547 GCA_034718215.1 Chloroflexota bacterium | reverse complement strand
TGCGCCTCTCGGATGAGCCCGGTCAGACGGCCGCGCGCACGGGCGGCAGCGATCGCCCGAGCAGCGGCGGCGGTCGCCACGGCGGCCAGCAACGTCGTGGGGGGGCCCCCGCCCGCGCCCCCCTACTGGAGGTCGAAGGTCTGAAAAAGCATTTTCCCATCCAGAGGGGGTTCCTCAGAAGGACAGTGGGCCATGTGAAGGCCGTGGATGGGATAACTTTTTACATCAAGGAGGGGGAGACCCTTGGGCTGGTAGGGGAGAGTGGGTGTGGAAAGACCACCACTGGCCGCTGTCTCCTGCGCCTCATAGAGCCCACCAGCGGGGAGATCATATTTAACGATGAGAAGGCCGGCAGATTGCATGTCGAAGAGCTGGACAGGGAGAGGATGCGTGGGCTCAGGAGGGACATGCAGATAATTTTCCAGGACCCCTACTCATCACTGAACCCCCGTCTGACCCTGAGGAGGATAGTAGGGGAGCCTCTTGTGGTGAACAAGGTAGCCAGGGGTCAGGAGCTTGAGGACAGGATAGCAGAGCTGCTGCGAGCGGTTGGTATGAGGCCCGAGTATATGGATCGCTATCCGCACGCCTTCAGCGGGGGGCAGCGGCAGCGCATCAGCCTGGCTCGGGCCTTGGCGCTGAATCCCAAGTTCATCGTGGCTGACGAGCCTGTCTCAGCATTGGATGTCTCAGTCCAGGCGCAGGTTTTGAACCTGATGGAGAGGCTGCAGGAGGAGCTCGATCTAACCTATCTGTTCATCGCCCACGATCTCAGCGTGATCAAGCACATCTCGGATCGGGTGGCGGTGATGTACGTGGGGAAGCTTGTGGAGACAGCTGAGACGGAGGAGCTTTTCATGAACCCCAAGCATCCCTACACCGAGGCTTTGATGAGCGCGGTGCCCAAGCCGGATCCGCGAGCTCGATCGGAGAGGATCGTGCTGAGGGGGGAGGTGGCCGATCCCGCTGATCCGCCCTCGGGCTGCTATTTTCATCCTCGGTGCAGGTACGCGCAGGAGATATGCGAGGTTGAGGAGCCTGAGCTGCGGGAGATCAACCCTGAGCATTTCGTGAGCTGCCACCTCGCCGAGGAGCTTCAGCTAAGAGGAGCAGTGTAGCCCGTCTGCCACAGGCAGGGAAGAAAAACAGGTTGCGCGTGCCGTTGCGCCGGTATTCGTAATCGTAGCGTTCGGGTTGTCCTGGCTTCGCCGGCAGCGGGTGGCGCGTCTCGGCAATCAGTTGGACCAGCTTCTCGTCGAAGCATACCTGCGGTCGTTTGGGGTCGTATGGCCGGGCGTACACGTCCAAAACGTCTTCCATGTGCCACACAAACTCGGCCTCGACGCTGGGAATACACCATTTCTTCTTCACCCAAGGCTTGAGGCGTTTTTTTCCTGCCTGACGGCAGACGGGTAATTCCTGGCGCACGGTCTCATGCGAGATGCTGTCCACAACCTTTAATTCTACCAGTTTGTCGGCCAACAGCTGCAGGGTCCAGCGTTTCCGGCCCGCGGGCGGTTCACTCTCCGCCAGCGTTTCCAGAAGGGCTCCCCCCTTCTCGTCTAGCTTCTTCTGCCCACCGGGGCGCGGTCGCTCGTTGAGGGCATTTTCCAGGCCGCCCTCCACGAAGCCCGACAAGCATTGGAACCTATCGCCTCAGATGGTTGCCTGATGGGGACCCAGGCCGTGCGAGCGACGCTTGCCAGTACTTGGTACAGGTGAAACCGCCGCCGAGTTGACGCTGGAACTCGACATCGACGACGTGGGTGACTTTGCCCATTCCCTCCTCGATCACCTGGACGCGTTACTTGCACCCCTCGCTTGGCTCGAGGACGAACTCGCCTCGTGGCGCGACACGCTAACCACCGATCGCGAAGCATGCCTACGGCGAGACGAACAGCTGATCCTTTGGGCCTGGCGTCACCGTGACGCACTGGCGGTGGATATCGAGGCTGACTTTCCAGCCGTTCTCCAACTGGCGGCCCGTGCATACTGGCGGGCCTTAGCCTTGTTCCATCGTGCGTCTTCCCTCGCTGAATCACTGCATAGCTGGTTGCGGCCCTACCTGCAAGCGCATCGTGGCGTTCCTGGATGGCTGTTACCTCTGCTCCAGGTCTTCTGGAACCACCACCGCGTTTTCAAGGTGCGCGATACGCCCGTGTCTGCCTGTCCGTGCAGACGGGGGCCACGGGCACAGGCAAAAGTGTAAACCTAACTATTGGCCTATATGAACCGTCCCGACTCGCGTTATTGAAAATAGTCACTGGAATTGATGTGGCCTTACCTGATGGCGGCTAGCACGCTGGTGGCCCTTCCGCCGATTGTGATCTTCTACCTGACGCAGCGGACCTTCGTGGAGGGGGTCTCGATCACAGGCATCAAGGGATAGACTCGTGCCGACCGTCATCGCATTCAAATCAGTAAAGCGCCCGCCGTTGGTGCGAGTGCCCCTTGGCCACTCGCCCTCAGCGCCGACCGCTATTCCGTCGGTGGGGGTAAAAGCCCCCACCGACGGTTATCCCCATCCCTTTTTTAGTTTCCCTTCCC
>JAYEMR010000087.1:0-13069 GCA_034718215.1 Chloroflexota bacterium | reverse complement strand
CTCTGAGGAAGTCGACCACCTCCTTAAGGTCCTCCTTGGCCTCTGGGACGCCGGCCACATCATCGAAGGTGACGGTGGGCTTGTTCTCGCTGATCATCCGGGCCTGCGACTTGCCGAAGGAGAGGGCCCTATTGGCTCCTCCCCGAGCTTGGCGAAACGCCATATAGATAAACACGCTGAACAGAAGCACAGGGAGCAATGCCCCGAGGATGGGAAGCCACTTTTTCCAGAGGCTAGGGGGGGCTACAATGATCCGGACATTGCCTAACTCCTCCTCAGTCACTCCTAGATTGCGCAGCGTCTCCACCAACCCCATTTCGTGCTCCTTGAGGGAGCTGGTCTTGGTTCCATCGGTGCGCTCAACCAGCAGCTTGTCGCCCTGGACGGTGATCTTGGACACCTGGCCTTTTTTGACTAGCTGGGCGACGTTAGCCAGCGACAAGGGAGAAGGGCTAGATCGCTTCAGCCCCAGGATGGTGCGAGAGAAGAAGATAACGAGTAATAAAAGCCCTATTGCCAACACCCAACGGTTCAGGGTCTTCGATCCCACTTGCAGATTATCCTCGTTTCTAAGGGTTCTGAGGCAATTGTACTGCCGTTATCGGGAGTGTAACTGCCTCTTAACTAAAGTCTTTGATCCCACTTGTGGATTCACTCCTGCTCAAATCTATACCATCGCTTGATAACGAGTATAACACGCCGCATTGGATAAGTCAAAGGTTTGCCTAACGCATAGGTCAGTGATATACTCTTTTCGATCTAGAGCGTTATTGTGACCATCGCGGCAAGGGGAAAAACGACATGCTTTCTATCCTCTCGTCCATCAACGACTGGGTGCAGAGCATAATCGCCTCAGCCGGCTATCCAGGGCTGGGGCTGATCATGATATTGGAGAACCTCTTCCCCCCCATCCCCTCCGAGATCGTCCTCCCTTTCGCTGGCTATATGACCCTGGGAGGATGTTTCACTCTGGTGGGCGTGACAGCTGTGGGCACCTTGGGTTCCGTCGCCGGAGCCCTGTTCCTCTATGGGTTGGGGTGGTGGCTCGAGGAATCTCGGGTGCGCCACCTGCTGCGCCAGTACGGGCGCTATGCCATGCTCTCGGAGGGGGATCTGGACAGGGCATTAGATTGGTTCAACCGGTATGGCGAGCCAACTATCTTCTTCGCCCGTCTGATGCCTATTG
Source organism: Chloroflexota bacterium (assembly GCA_034718215.1). Lineage (GTDB taxonomy): Bacteria > Chloroflexota > Anaerolineae > JAYEMR01 > JAYEMR01 > JAYEMR01. The sequence goes on along the minus strand of JAYEMR010000087.1, from coordinate 11,883 downwards.
TGCGCAGCCTGATCTCTGTACCAGCCGGGCTCGCCCGTATGTCCCTACTCCGCTTTCTGGCCTTCACCGCGCTTGGCACCGGGTTATGGAGTCTCTTTCTGAGCGGGGCGGGGCGGATGCTGGGGGCGAACTGGTCACGGGTCACTGGGTTCGTCTCTCGCTATCAGGATGTAGTGGTGGGGTTGATCGTGGTGGCTGTGCTGCTCTTCTTCGCGAGGCGTCTCAGGGCCAAGCTCGGTCCCTATCGCTAGTAAGGGGGTATGAGGGCTAGCTTATTTGGGCATGGCCTTAAGGGCTTTGTAGGCTGGCCGAAGCACTGGCTCCGGATAACCGGGCCAAGTGATAGCCCACCAGTACTGCTCATCCTGTTTCGTCCAGTCCGGGTTGCAGATATAGGAGGTAATCATCACCCCGATCCAGGGCGACCAATGCTCCTTGGCATACTTGTAGGCCCTCACCAGGTATTCGGCCTGGGTGGTCTCATCCACAGCGTGCCAGCTATACGGGGAATTGGGCCTGTGATCGGTAGTCCATCCCATCTCCAGCACAGCTACCTGTTTACTTCCATCGCCGTATTGGACCATGATCTCCCGCATGCCCTCCACGTGGCGAAAGCAGTATATCCGTCGCAGTTGCTCGGGGACAGTGGCGGTGTCGCCTGGGTTGTGGAGGTTGGGGTCGCGGGCCACGGTGGCCGGGTCCACCTCGGGGGCAGCCTTGAAGCCAGGGGCATTCACCCCGAGCACGTCGAAATAGGGCTTGGCCCCCGCATTATACATCCCTCTCAGAAATTCCATATCGGGCATGGCTGCTTTGTCTCGGCGAGTGGTAGGACTCAGGCCAGCGCTGATTACCAGGGCCTGTGGATCGGCGGCATTGATGTTCTGATAAGCCACCTTGAGCAGTGCGGCATACTCAGCAGGGTTAGGAGAGCTGTTGCCCCACTCGCGGGCGAGATTCGGCTCGTTCCAGATCTGATAAGCGCGGATGCGCCCCCTGTACCGGCTGGCTACCGCGTAGACGAAGTTTCCGAAGTCGGCCAGACTGGTCGGGGGGCCATCCCCTTGAGCGCCTGTCCAGGCCGGTGGTCTATCGAGCCGCACCAATAGATCCAAACCCGCGTCCTCGGTGAACTTCACGATGTCGTCTGCGTGGCTCCAGTCAAGGGCTCCCTCGCCAGCGCCTTCGATGTCCCTCCAGGCAAAACCCTGCTTCACCCATCCGAAACCCGCATCCTCGATGAGTCCCAGATCGCGGGTGGCTACCTCAGGTTTCCACCACATGAAAGCCTGCATCCCATATTCGGGCGATGCCATCCGTGATGGCCGGGGTCGAGGGGTGCAAGTTGCGGTGGGCGGGTTAGGCGTCGCCTCCCGAGGCGTTGACGTGGGATCGGGCTTTTCCTCTTTGGATGTTGAGGTGGGCAGAAGCGTGGCTGTCGGTGGACTCGACTTCGTCGGCTCCACTGTAGCGGCTTGGGTCTGCATTGTAGGTGAGGAAGATCGGGTGGGCGTATCCATCGGTGAGGAGATGGGGATCGGTGTGCACTCTCCCTGACTGGTCTGGGGGGTAGCTAGGGGTGGACTAGAGCAGGCGGCGAGCAATAGGACAGATAGACTCAAAGCGATCCTCCGATAGATACTGTCTTTAGGTAAAAGGCGATGTGTCATCTGCACTCCATAATTTATCGGGTGGGATGCGAGCTTTGTCGAGTTCTCCCTTGAGGATGGGCATAACGGTCTCCTTAACCAGCCGACCCAGGGTTAGACGCGCCAGTTGTCAACGGTGATACCGTCCACAAACGATTACAAGCGGCGCAGGTTCTCGACGCGGCGTTGACTGGCGTACACGGCGTAGTACAGCTCTCCCAGGACCGTTACCGAAATGCCGAACCGATCACCGTTGGCCTGAGCCTGATGCAGATGGGCGACGAGGGAGTCCTTTTTGGCCATAAGCCAACTGGCATGATTGGTATCAAGCAGATAGTTCGTCATAGGTCTCCAGATCCATTTCGCGCATAGTCTGGATCTCGGCCAACAGGGTGTCCAATTCTCCCGGCGCAAACTGCAGTGGTCCGACTTGTTCTAACGCCTGTAATACTGCCTCGGCCGATCCGCGTTTTGGCATGTCGGATGCACATTTGCTGCGCAGGTAGCCGGCAAAGTCTATCACCTGGAGTATCTTTCCATGAGGCAGACCCTGTACCGCCGTCACCAGGCGCGTCTCTAGCCGTTGCTTCATTGCTTTCTCTCCTTACAGATCTCCCTAGCTCTCCGGCTGGCCTATCTCCTGCCTGTCGGCCCTGTCTCCCATCGCCATGCCCGTACCTGCGCAGGCAGGAGATAGTACCCAGACAGGTCTCAGAACAAACCCCCAACAGAATCCGCGCGATCAATCGGGCCATCGTGCAAAAGGACAGGCTAATCCACAATCTTCAAGATCGGCAGCTCCAAAATATCTTCCGCACCCTGCGCTTTAAGCTGGGGGATCAGGTGGTTGATCTCCGACTTGGGCACCACACTCTCCACCGCGTAGTAGTCGGAGCCATAGAGCCGCGCGATTGTGGGGGATTTGGCAGCGGGGACGATGTCCATCGCTTCCTCTAGATCGTCCTCATGGACGTTGAACTTGACCAGAACCTGTCCACGAGCGGCGAGGGCGCCTCGTAGCAGGGTCATTAACTCCTCCATCTCAGCGCGCTTCTGAGGGTCGGCATAGCTCTCACGATTGGCTACGAGCCTAGTGGTGGACTCTAGCAGCGTGGCCACGATGCGCAAGCCCGCCTGACGCAGCGTGGAGCCGGTCTCTGTGAGATCCACCACCGCGTCAACTATGTCGGGGACCTTGGCCTCAGTCGCGCCATAGGAGGGGTAGATCCGCACCGCGATGCCCAGCTGGTCGAAGAATGCCTGGGTCAGCCGGGGGTACTCGGTGGAGATGCGGCTGCCGGAGGGCATTTCCTCCGCCCGCCTCACCGTCGAGTCCTGGGCCACTGCGAGCACTATCCGCACTGGCTGGCCAGTGGTCCGCTTGTTGTATTCCAACTCCATCAGCTCCACCACGTCGCTCTCGGTCTCGCGGATCCAATCATAGCCCGAGATCCCCAGGTCGAAATAGCCCTCTTGGATGTAGAGAGGTATCTCCTGAGGGCGCAGTAGCCGGACCTCCTCGACGCGGGGGTCATCCATGGTTAGTTTGTAATCCCGTTCTCCACCTCGGTGCACCGATAGGTTCGCCTCGGCGAACAGGCGAAAAGTTGCCTCTTCCAGACTCCCTTTGGGTAACACTACACGCAGCACTTTACCTCGCTTCCTCTCAGCGGCAAGGAGTAACGAGTCAATTAGAGATGAGGAGACCCCCGTCGCTATTTGTTGCTCATTACTCGTTAACACTATCCAAGGGTTAAACTCGACGCAGGGCAGCGAGCAGCGCATCGGTCTGCTCCGGACGCCCTACACTGATGCGGACATGATCCTCTAACCCCGGCTTGTCGAAGTAGCGGATCAGAACCCCCTCATCCTCCAAGGCCCGCTTCAGTTCACCCGCATCGCGCCCTTCCACCCGGCACAGTATAAAGTTGGCCCGGCTGGGGTAGGGATGCAGATACCCAATCGCTTTCAGCTCAGCGAACAGATGCTCCCGCTCGGCGACAAGGCGTTGCACATTGCCTCGCAGGTAGTCCAGGTCATCCAGGGAGGCCAGGGCAGCCAACTGTGCCGCGACGTTAACGTTGTAGGGCTGTTTGATCTTCCACAGGTGAGGCATGAGGGAAGCGGGGAAGACGCCGTATCCCATCCGCAGCCCGGCTAGCCCAGCCCATTTGCTGAAGGTACGTAGCACGATCAGGTTGTCGTATTCCCGCGTCAGGTGCATGTAGCTGGTGCCGCTGCCCGCAGCCGGTAGGCTGCCTGTCCTGCCTGCGCAGACAGGAGCCGGTAGGCTGAACTCGGCATAGGCCTCATCCAGAACCACTACTAGCTCCAGCTCCAACAGTCGGCGCAACGCTTCCTCGGGAATGAGTCCGCCATCAGGGTTGTTGGGTGAGTTCAGGAACAATAGCTTCGCGCTCCCAGCGCTATCGTGCGCGGCTTGGACGACACCATCCACATCCAGCGTGAAGTCCTTACCTCGCGGGACGGTGATCAGCTCCGCCCCATGCAGTCCGGCGTCGAAGGCGTACATCCCAAAGGTAGGGGGACAATTGATGACTTTATCATCAGGGCTCAGGAAAAGCCGCATTATCAGATCCAGCAGCTCATCCGACCCCGCCCCGCAGAGGATACGCTCCCTCTCCACGCCGATGTAGTCCTCAATCGCCTCGCGCAGCAGGGTATGGGTCGGATCGGGATAGATGTGATACATCCGGTAGTCCGCCAGGGCTTGATAGACCTTGGGCGAGGGACCGTAGGGATTCTCATTGCCGTCCAGCTTGATAAGCTCCTCCGGTTCCCGCCCTAGCTTGCGGTTCAGGAGCTCGAAGGGCAGGATGGGGGTGTATTCGGGCATCTCTGCGATGTCGGATCGGATGAGATCTGCTGGGTTAGTATCCCCCTTACTCATCACTCGTTACTCTCCTCCTGATAGCCTCCGCATGGGCGGTGAGTCCCTCCTCCTCAGCGATCGCGATCCCCGCCTCAGCCAGTTGCTGCGAATCTTCGACGCTGGGAGCGAAGATGGAGGTGATCTTCACGAAGTCCCACACGTTGAGCGGCGAGGAGAAACGAGCTGTTCCTCCAGTGGGCATAATGTGAGAGGGGCCTACCACGTAGTCCCCCAGCGCCTCCGAGGAGTGCTCGCCCACGAATATGCCTCCCGCGTTCTCGATCCTCCCCACCAGCGCCCAGGGATTCCGCGTTAGCAGACATAAATGCTCCGGGGCGTACTCATTGGCCAGCTCCACCGCCTGATCCAGGTCTTGCACTACGATAATGCCCCCCTGAGCAGCCAGGGACTGAGCGATGATCTCCCGCCGCGACAGCGATTCCATCTGCTCCTCAATCTCCTCCCGCACCCCCTGCGCCAGCTCCAGAGAGGGAGTGAGAAGGATGGCCGAGGCCAGCGGATCATGCTCAGCCTGGGCCAGCAGGTCGGCCGCTACCCAGGCTGGGCTTGCCCCTTCATCGGCGATGAGCATAGTCTCCGTGGGCCCTGGCAGTTGATCGATCCCCACCTCGCCGAAGACTTGTCTCTTGGCGGCGATGATGAAGACATTTCCCGGCCCTACTATCTTATCCACCTGAGGAACACTTTCGGTGCCATAGGCGAAGGCCCCGATAGCCTGAGCGCCGCCGATCTTGAACACTCTATCCACCCCAGCGGCTTGCGCTGCGGCCAGGATGACAGGCGTGACCGCGCCATCCTCACGCGGTGGGGTGGCGACGAGGATTTCTTTAACCCTTGCCACCCGCGCTGGGACCGCGGCCATGATCAGCGAAGAAGGGTAAGGAGCCCTGCCACCAGGGGCGTATATCCCCACCCGCTCCAGCGGTCGAACGATCTGCCCCAGCGCTCCGCCATCCTCCCGCCAATCCATCCAGGAGAGCCTAGGTTGGCGTTGATGGAAGCCTCGGACGCGCTCCACGGCCAGCTCTAATGCCTGTCGCAGCTTGAGTGGGATGGAGTCCAGAGCAGCCTCCACCTCCGCCTCCTCCACGGCCAGCCCCTCCAACTTGGCATCATCGATGCGCCATGTGTACTCCAGCACCGCTTCGTCCCCCCGCTGGCGCACATCAGCCAGAATTCGGGCTGCTACCTGATCGGCGGTGAGGTCTTCGCCGAATACACGACGGATGCCAGCCCGAACCGAAGGGGGCAGCTCCAGCTCGATGCCGCGCTGGGCCAACACTTTCCGCCGCGCCTGAGCAAGATCGGTAAATAAATGGATGGTCATGTCCTCGGCCATATCTCCCTGCAGAATCGGGGCCTCATCCACTGCCCATCACCTGCTGCAGGACGGCGATGCTCTCCTCAATGTCCTCAGCGGTGATGCCGTAGTGGGTCACGGCCCGAAAACGGCGATCGCCGATAGCGTTCAATTTCACCCCCCGCTGGGCGAGGGCGGCCACGAACCCCTGCGTCGTCATCTCCACCTCATCGGCCAGGCCGAAGATGACGATGTTGGTCTGCACCCGCTGCAGGTCGATGGTCAACCCCGGCGTCGCGGCTATCCCCTCCGCCAATTGGCGCCCGGTCTCGTGATCCTCCGCCAGGCGATCCACCATCTTCTCCAGGGCTACGATACCCGCGGCAGCTAGTATTCCCACCTGGCGCATCCCTCCGCCTACCATCTTGCGCATCCGCCGCGCCTCCCCGATGAACTCCTCGCTCCCACACAACAGCGAGCCCACCGGCGCCGATAGTCCCTTGGACAGACAGAACATCACCGAATCCACACTCCGCGTGAGTTTCCGGACGTCAACACCCAGGGCGATGGCGGCGTTGAAGATGCGCGCTCCGTCCAGGTGAATGCGCAGACCATGGGCGTGGGCCAGTTCACACACGGCGGAGGTGTACTCGGGGGTGAGCACCGTTCCACCACAGCGGTTGTGAGTGTTCTCCAAACAGACCAGCCGGGTGCGGGGGAAGTGAATGTTTTCAGAGCGGATGGCCGCCTCCACATCGTCCAACCTGAGGGTGCCGTCAGGCTGGTTGGGGATAGTGTGAGGGTGGATGCCCCCCAGCGCCGCTGACCCTCCGGTCTCATAAAGGAAAGTGTGAGCCAGGTCACCAATAATGAACTCGTCACCCCGGCCACAGTAGGTGAGAAGGGAGATGAGGTTGCCCATGGTGCCGCTGGCCACGAAGAGGGCCGCCTCTTTGCCCAATCGTTCGGCGGACATCTCCTGCAGTCGATTCATCGTAGGATCCTCTTCGTAGACGTCGTCGCCCACCTCGGCCCGATACATCGCCTCGCGCATCTCGGGCGTGGGTTTGGTGACCGTATCACTGCGCAAGTCAATCGCCTTCACGATGCCTCCTTCAATTTGGTGATCTGCCATCCAGTGGCTGTTTTTTCCAATCCCAGTCGCTCCCGCGTTCCCTGCCAAGCCTCCTCCAGCTCAGCGAGAAACGCATCCTGGCCCGCCAAGGCGATGCCATAGTACATCACCTCCAGAGCTAGGCCATTGGCCTCACTAATCATGCGCATAAACTGCTCTCGCCCATACACCATGGGCTGGATAACTCCTGTTGGATCGAGTGATGCCATCTGGCCGTACCCCTCAAAAGGATGAGCTTCTGGGGTGGGTAGGATAACGCATACATCGGCGTCGCTGAAGGTATGATAATTCCCCTTGGCTAGGGAGCCGAAAAGCAGGATAGCCAGAGGGAACAGTTCCTCCGTCATTCGGTGAATAAAATTCCCCAGAGCGGCCCGATGCTCATATCCCTTCAAGTTGCTCTGCCACGTAGTCCAGGATGACCTTCGCAAGCCTCACCGCCTCCTCTGCCGTCTGAGAATCATAGTAATCCATAGGATGTCAGGTTAGCCCCCAGCTTTTCCAGTATCTTCCCCAGCTCCGCGGGCAAACTTGCTCTCACCTTCATCCATTCCTCGCTTATGGGATGGATGAACTCCAAACGACAGGCGTGCAGGAAGAACCGTTCCAGCCCGAGGGAGGAGGGGCAGCGTCCGTATACGCGATCCCCTGCGACTGGATGTCCGATGGACGAGAGGTGAACTCGGATCTGGTGGGTACGCCCTGTCTCCGGTCGAACCTCCAGGAGGGTGTGCTTCTTGAGATACGCCTGGACCTGGTAGGCCGTGGATGCCGGACGACCATTGATTACAACAGCCATCCTTTTTCGGTAACGCGGATGGCGCCCCACAGGAGCCTCGATCCGCCCTCTTCTGGGCTCCAGCCGTCCCTTCACCAGGGCCAAGTAGGTCTTGCGCACCTCCCGACGTCGAAACTGGCGTTGGAGCGCCCGTCGGACCCCCTCCGTCTTGGCCACCAATAGCACCCCGGAGGCATAGCGATCTAAGCGATGAACAAGGCCCGCTCGATCCAGGGAGGATAGCTCCGGCCGATGAAACAGTAAGGCATTGACCAGTGTTCCGCTCTCGTGCCCCGGTGCCGGATGTACCACCATGCCGGCTGGCTTATCCACCGCCAGCAGGGCCTCATCCTCGTACAAAATGCTCAGAGGTATGTCCTCAGGAGTGGGCTGGGCTGGACTCGGTGGAGGTAGAGTGACCTCAATTAGTTCACCTTTCCGCAGTCGATGGCCAGCTTTGGTCGGGATAGCTCCATCGACCCTGATTCTTCGCTCGCTGATGAGTTTTTCCACCTGCGAACGGCTGAGGGAGGGAATTCGATCGGCCAGGTAACGATCCAGACGCTGGCCCTCCTCGGCATCCTCCACCTGAAGCTCCTGGATTGACTTCATCGCCCCGTAGTCAACAAAAAGCGCCGAGGAGTTTCCCTCGGCTGCTTGCTGACGCTCTCACTCCCCTCACACCACCTGCTCCTGATCTCGCCACAGGCGCCAGGCCAGGATAGCCATGCCTATGACGATGGAGCTATCCGCGAAATTGAACACCGGCCAGACCTTGAAGTCAATGAAGTCGATCACATGGCCATAAGCCAGGCGGTCCAACAGGTTTCCCAATGCCCCACCGAGCATGAGCCCTAGACTGAGTTCTACCAACCATTGACCCAAGGAGAGGCGCATGTAATAAGCGAGGATGCCCACCACAGCTAGGATCGCCGCTCCGGCGAAGAGATCGCCTACACTGGAGAAGAGTCCGAAAGCCACGCCAGTGTTGGTCACGTAGGTCAGGCTCACCAGGGGGCGCAGAAAGGAAACTGGATTCCAGGGCTTACCCAGTTGAAGATTAGAAATGATCCACCGCTTGCTGAATCGGTCGACCAGCAGGATCAGCAGCGCAATTCCCGGTAGAAAAGTGTATTTTCGGATCGTGGACTTCAATCAGCCCTCTCCTCCAGAACTCGTGGATATTCATCAAGCTTGAGCCACAGTGCTAATCCAATGCCATAGAATGTGGCTCATTGTAGCAGTCCCACCCTCAAAAGGCAAATATGTGTTCCTCCCTGGTATCAGTTTTCCTGCGCTGGTGGGTTGGGAAAGCCGCATCCCACGTAGAGTCAACGACGATTAAGACATACCTCGCAGAGGAGTGAGCGTGAGGGGTGCGTTTCGAACAGGTTGGTAGGGGTAGGCCTTGCGCCCACCCTAGGCACCCGCAAGGGGTGCCCTACAACCCAAATGAAATGCCCCCTTTTCTATTCACCCGGGTGCCCAGACGGCCACCTACGACCACAGTGGGGGCAAACCGGCGCGTAGGGACTCACCGGACGGCCGCAGAAGCGACAGGGCACTGTCTCTACCTCGGACTGCTGTGGGCGGCGCACAGATACCGTGGAGGCGGTGAGCGCCCAAAGTATGCCTATGGGCCCTAAGGTCAGCCCCACCAGCAGCCCCTTCCAGGTCGGATGCCCTCGCCGGCGTATGAGCACCGTGGCCCAGATCGCACAGGCTAACCACAGGGGAATCAGACATGACCAGCCCAGATCAAAATGAGCGCCCTTCACATGTTGCACGCCTACTCAACTCCTGGATAGGTTCCAATGCCTAACGAGCTATCAGAAGATTTCTCCGCATACCCGTAGGACGGTTCATTCTCACCTGCGCCTGATTACCTTAGGTGCGGGTGAGGGTGATTCACCACTCACTGCTCCTTAGCCCTACGATGAAGTCATCGAGCTTGATTCGAGGGCGGCAAGCGCTTCACCAGCCGCTGCCTGCTGAGCGGCCTGCTTGCTGGGACCAGTGCCCTGGCCGTAGACCTCATCGCCGATGAGCACCTCCACAGTGAACTCCTTGGCGTGGTCAGGCCCTCGCTCGGTCACAGTATGGTAGACAGGGGTCAGGTGCCAACGGGCTTGACTCCATTCCTGCAGCTGGCTCTTGGCATCCCTGTCCAGCTCCCGAGCCAGGATGCGGGAGAGAGCAGGTGGTAGGAGAGGGGCCATGAAATCGACTACGGCTTCCATCCCCTGATCGAGGTACAAGGCCCCGATGAGAGCCTCGAACGTGGCGCATAGCATAGCCGGGCGCTGACGCCCTCCGCTCTCCGCCTCGCCCCGGCCCAGTCGGAGGTAGCTGCCCAGCTCGATCTGCCGGGCGAAACCGGCCAGCGTCTCAGTGCGGACCAGCGCGGCCCGGAGGCTGGTCAGCCTTCCCTCTCGCCCTTCTGGGAAGTGCTGATACAGATATTCCCCAACCACAAAATCCAGCACCGCATCGCCCAGGAACTCCAGCCGCTCGTTGTCCTTCAGGGCCCAATCGGGGTTCTCGTTGAGGAAAGAACGGTGGGTGAGTGCTCGGTCGAGCAAGGACCTGTCAGAGAAGCTTAGATCCAACTTCCGTTCCAGTTCGTCGAGTGAAGGCACAGCTCATTCTTTCCTATACGATCAGGGCAACCGAGGGTTGCATCCTCCTCGCTTTCGCCCCTCCACCAGTTGCACCGCCAGCTTGACGGCTTCTATCAGGCTGGTGGGATCGGCGGTGCCCTTGCCCGCTTTTCCAAAGTTGGTGCCATGGTCCACCGAAGTCCGGATGATAGGCAGCCCCAGGGTGACATTCACCCCCTCAAGGAATCCCAGCACCTTGATGGGAATGTGCCCCTGGTCGTGGTACATGGCTACCACCGCATCGAACTGGCCCTGTGAGGCTCGCCAGTAGACTGAATCGGCGGGCACCGGCCCGGTCGCATCCCATCCTCGCTCGCGCAGCTCCTCCACGGCGGGAGCGATCTCACGTTCCTCCTCATTGCCGAAGAGCCCTCCCTCACCAGCGTGTGGGTTTAGCGCAGCCACCGCCAGCCGTGGCTCCTCAATCCCCAGGTCAAGCAGGGCTTGCCGGGTCAGTTTGGCCACGCGCACGATACGCCCCTTTTTAACTCGCTCGATGGCCTCCCGCAGGGAGACATGAGTGGACACATGGGTCACCCGCAGATCCTTGCAGACGAGCATCATGGTCACATCCTTCACGCCACAACGCTCGCGCAGGATCTCCGTGTGGCCGGCGTAGTGATAGCCGGCCATGTTCAGGGCCTCTTTATTCAGCGCCGAGGTGACGATGGCCTCGATCTCCCCTGTCAATGCCAGCTCGATGGACTTGATCACGTACTCGTAGGCCGCCTTGCCAGCCATGGGATTAACTTGTCCATAGGTGAGTTTGGCCAGGTCAATGTTCTTGAGGTCGAGCACGTCAACGACGCCGGGCTCAAAGTTGGCCTCGGCCACCGAGCCCACAACTCGCACCTGGCCCAGCTCGTTTGTGATGCGGTAGGCCTGGCGCAGAGTTGCCGAGTCGCCGATCACCAGCGGCCGGCAGATGTCCTGCACCTCTGGACTTGCCAGGGCCTTGGTCACGATCTCCGGCCCAGAGCCGCACACATCGCCCATGGTAATGCCTAGTAGGGGAGGGGTATTGCTTGACATAATAAAATCTGCCTCCAAACTTCACTTTCCTGCCTGTTGGCAGACAGGAGCCTGATATCTCTGAATCATGAAAGGCTAGAGCCTTGCAGGCAACGGATAGCGGCGATGATGGCGTCCTCCTGGCCGAACCCGCCGGCTTTGGTGATCAAGGGCAGGCCTTCCTGAGGACCGCCTCGGATCCGCCCCAGGGGGATGCCTGGGGCGACCTCTGTGACGAGCGAGACCGCTGTCGCTTTCAACGCGCGGCACACGGCCAGGGCCACATCTCCTCCGGTGACCACCAGCCCGGCCAGCTTGTGTCTACCCGCCAGGCGAGCGGCCATCTCACCCAAAGCTCTGGCCAGTGTGAAGCTCAGCCCCTCAACATAAGGGCTGCCCAACAAGCTCAGAGCCACGTTGCGCCCAGCGCTGATAT
>JAYEMR010000086.1:0-13089 GCA_034718215.1 Chloroflexota bacterium | reverse complement strand
GGCGCACCTCGCCTCCTCCCAGGGTCAGGGACAGGCCATAACGCTCGCTCTCGTCGAAGGTGGTAATCCCCAAATGGCGGGCCAGAGCCAGCACGTTGTCTAGACCCACGTGGTCCAGCACCTTGACGGCGGGGACGTTGTAGGAGGAGGCCAGGGCCTCCCGCAGGAGGACCGGGCCGTGGAAGGTGAGATCGTAATTCAAAGGGATGTAGGGCTCGCCCTCCTTGGTGATGAAGGTGGTGCGCACGTCGTTCACCATGGTGGCCGAGGTGTAATCCGAGGAGAAGGCGGCGGCGTAGGTGATGGGCTTGATGGAGGAGCCCGGCTGGCGGAGAGCCAGGCATGCGTTGACCGCGCCGCTTATCTCCCGATCGAAGTAGTTGGGGCTGCCCAGCATGGCCAGGATGTTTCCCGTCCGATGATCGAGGGCTACCAAGGCGGCATTAGCGACGTTGGAATGGGGCTGCTTCTCGGCCAGGGCGGCCAGGCGATGGTTGACAATGGCGCGCGCCCTTTCCTGAAGATCCAAATCCAAAGCGGTGTAGACATTCAGCCCCTTCCGGCGGAGGGTGTCCAGCCCAAATTCACGCTCCAATAACCCTCGCACGTACATCACGAAGTGGGGAGCTTTGATGGGGAAGGGAGAGGCGGCGAAGTGCAGTCGCTCCTCCTTGGCCAGCCTCGCCTGTTCCTGGCCAATGTAGCCCTCTTTGGCCATGAGGTTCAGCACCACCGCTTGGCGCTCCCTGGCCGCCTCTAGGTTTTCCAGAGGGTTGTAGGCCACAGGCGATTGGGGCAAACCGGCCAGGAGGGCACACTCGGCCAAGTCCAGGTCGCCCACAGGCTTGCCGAAGTAGGCCTGGGAGGCGGCCTCCACCCCGTAGGCGAAGTTGCCATAGTAGGTCTCGTTCAGGTATAGGGCCAGAATCTCGTCCTTGGAGTAGATTCGGGCCAAGCGCCAGGCCAGGATCGCCTCGCGCAGCTTGCGTCTTAAGGTGCGTTGGGCCCTTTCTTCGGGGGAGAGGAGGAGGTTGCGGGCCAATTGCTGGGTGATGGTGCTGCCGCCGGCAACTGCTTCCCTCTCCCGCAGATTGGTGAGCAGGGCGCGCAATATGCCGCGAAGGTCAATGCCTGGATTGGCGTAGAAGCTGGCGTCCTCCGTGGCGACGGTTGCCTGGCGGAGGTAGAGGGGCATTTCCTCGAGTGGAAGGGGAGTATGCTTGCCCCCATAGGGCGCGATGGCCTCGAAGAGGAGGCGCCCTCTGCGGTCGTAGATCTTGGTGCTGGGAGCGGCGGTGTGGGCTGCCTGTCCGTTCGCCAGACGGCGGAGTTCCCCTGGCGAGGGGAAATCGGCGATGAGCCAGGAGTAAAGAGCCCAGCCCACGCCGAGCATGAACACTACCGCCAATAGTGAGAGCAATCGCCAACGCTGCACCTTCATCTTCGATCTCCTGGAAGGCCTCGCGGTCGGTGGGCGACCGTTCGCCGAGGGTAGTCAGGAGGTCCGGCAGGGCTTCGCTCACCCCGCCGACCTTCAGCTCAATGGGCATAACCAGAGGCTCTTCGTCGAACCACAGCTCCTGTGCCGAGGGCTCTACTCCTCGGTAGAGCGATTATAGATTATACCACATAAGTTGTCTCAGGCTAGCGGCCCCCTCGGATTGCTGCGCTGCTGGGCCAGACATTTTGCCCCTCCTGGCCAGGACAGGCGTGAGGGCCGAGGCGTCCTCGCCGAAGGCACCTGTCCGTCGGGGCGAGGGGGCGGGGACGCCCCTGAACCTCACACCACAGGGGGCTTTCCCTGGCCACCCGTGCGGATACAGGCAGGACAGAGAAAATGTCCGCTACTGCGCTCGCCAGGTTGACGGAAACTCAGATTAGAGGTAGAATAAGTGTAGACCAGCGAGGGTTAGAGACAGGGAGGGGAACAACAGTGGCCCAGCAGGTGCACATTGAGCGCATAGCGGACTACGTGGGCCAGGAGGTCACGATCAAGGGCTGGCTGTACAACAAAACCGATAAGGGGCGATTGCAGTTTCTCTTGGTGCGCGATGGGACGGGGATCGTTCAGGTTGTGGCCTTCGAGGGAGATGTCCCCGGTGAGGTTTTCGCCGATATCCAGAAGCTGTGCCAGGAGTCCTCGCTCATCGTCACCGGCGTGGTGAGGGCCGACGAGCGAGCGCCGGGCGGGTACGAACTGGCGCTGACCAACGTCCAGATCGTCCAGTTGGCGGAGGAGTACCCCATCACGCCCAAGGAGCACGGCGTCGATTTCCTGATGAGCCATCGCCACCTGTGGCTCCGCTCCTCACGGCAGTGGGCCATCCTGCGCATTCGCGCCACTGTGATCCGCGCCATCCGTAACTGGCTGGACTCCCACGGCTTCCTCAACGTGGACACCCCCATCCTCACCCCCTCCGCCTGCGAGGACACCACCACTCTTTTCGAGACCGACTACTTCGGCCAGCCGGCGTACCTCGCTCAGAGCGGCCAGCTCTACAGCGAGGCGACCATCATGGCCTTTGGCCGGGTGTACTGTTTCGGCCCCACCTTTCGAGCGGAGAAGTCAAAGACCCGCCGGCATCTCATGGAGTTCTGGATGGTGGAGCCGGAGATGGCCTACTGCGACCTGGATGAGTGCATGGAGATCGCCGAGCAGTTCGTCAGCCACATCGTGCAGACAGCGCTGGAGGAGCGGGTGGAGGAGTTGGGAGTCCTGGAGCGTGATAAGACAAAGCTGCAGAAAGTGGTGCCCCCTTTCCCTCGCATCACCTACGATGAGGCGGTGGAGCTCCTCAACGCCAAGGGGATAGAGATCCAGTGGGGCGATGATTTTGGCGCTCCACACGAGACAGCGCTGGGCGAGCATTTTGAGAAACCGGTCTTCGTCCATCGCTACCCCACCCAGTGCAAGGCTTTCTACATGGAGAGCGACCCCCGGCGCCCGGATCTATCGCTTTCGGTGGACCTCATCGCCACCGAGGGGTACGGAGAGATCATCGGCGGAGGGCAGCGCACCGCCAGCCCGGAGCTTCTGGAAGAGCGCATTGAGGAGCAGGATCTGCCCCGCGGGGCCTACAAGTGGTATCTGGACCTGAGGCGCTACGGCTCTGTACCCCACTCTGGCTTTGGATTGGGCCTGGAGCGGACCATAGCCTGGATCTGCGGAATCCACCACATCCGGGAGACGATCCCCTTCCCCAGGATGTTGGGGAGGATGTACCCATAGCTTGGATAACTGTAGCAGGTCTACTGAGTAAGGAGGCAGATATGCGATCTGACATCCGTGTAATCTCCATTGAGCCTTTCTTCTCCGACGAAGTGGCCCGCGTGCCGCTCAAGTTCGGCGCAGTGGTGATGGATCGGGTCACCTACTGCCAGGTGCGAGCCACGGTTGAGAACCGTCGGGGCGAGAGGGGTACCGGCTTCGGTGGTATCTTCCTGGCCGATTTCTGGGGCTTCCCCTCCAAGCTTGTGCCCCACCCTGATCGCGACCGGGCTATGCGAAAGGTAGTTCGGAGGTTCGCCAAGGCCGTCGAGGGCTACGAGGGATACGCCCATCCCCTGGACATCTTCCTGGAGACCGAGGAGGAGCTGAGACAGGTCAACGCCCGTGTCTGCGCCGATCTGGAGCTGGCTGAGGAGATGCCCTTCCTCGGCGCGCTGGTGTGCGCCTCACCCGTGGACGCTGCTCTGCACGACGCCTTCGGCAACGTGAATGGTATCTGCACCTACGATGGCTACGGCCCTGATTTCATGGCCCACGACCTGGGCTATTACCTCGGCCCTGAATTTGAGGGGAAGTACCCCGCCGATTACCTCCGCTCCGCTTACGTCCCCCAGCTTCCCATCTTCCACCTGGTGGGTGGGCTGGACAAACTTCGCGTCTCCGAGCTTGATGATAGTGACCCGCAGGATGGGCTCCCGGTGTCGCTGGACCAGTGGGTGGAGCGGGAGGGACTGATCTGCCTCAAGGTGAAGCTGCGGGGGAATGACCTGGACTGGGATGTGAACCGCATGTTGGAGGTGAGCCAGGTGGCCCATGAGGTGCAGGGGAGACGAGGCGTGGAGCGGCTGTACTTCTCCGCTGACACCAACGAGCAGTGTGAGGGGCCGGGGTACCTGATCGAGATGCTGCGCAGGATCGAGGAGGCGGATAAGCGTACATTCGAGGAGCTGCTGTACATTGAGCAGCCCACCGAGCGCGACCTCACCGTCCACCGCTTCGACATGCATGAGCTCTCAGAGATCAAGCCGGTGGTGGTGGATGAGAGCTCGACCACCATCGAGGACCTGGAGTTGGCGATGGAGTTGGGTTGGTCGGGCATTGCCCTCAAGACCTGCAAGTGCCAGTCGCACGATCTACTCTTCATCGCCAAGGCCGTCGAGTCGGGAATCCCCTATGCTGTACAGGACCTCACCAACCCCGGAATCGCGCTGATCCAATCGGTGGGGCTGGCAGCAAGAAGCTATCCCCTCATGGGCGTGGAGGCCAACTCCCGCCAGTTCTTCCCCGCCACATCCGAGCCTGAGCGGAAAGTGCATCCAGGGCTTTTCAATGTAGTTGAAGGTCGAGTGAGCACGGTCAGCATCCAGGGCACTGGCTTCGGCTATCGAATGGAGGAGATCGGGAGAGGTTGGGGGGATGGTGAGATAAGCATCAAGTAAGACCTCAGAGATCTCGACACAGCTTATCTCATCTGCCCGCGCACCCTTCCTTGCCCGCACCTGCCTGCACCTGATCACCTGTCCTGCCTGCGCAGACAGGATCCGCGCAGGTGCGGGCAGGTGCGGGTGATCGCCTGCGCACGGGCAGTCGCGGGCGGGCACAGGTGTGATGCCAAATACGTTTTCACCAGTACCTGGTACAGGCACCAGTACCTGGTACAGGCAAGCCCCGTTCACGGATGGCTCAGTCAGATGTGTTGCCAGAGCCAAAAGGGAATGATATAATCAAGCCAGCATGCTTCTACTCCTCTAAGGCAGGGGTAATCATTGAAAGGACAGAGGGTCATGCCGTGGGTGAAATGTAAAGAGTGCGGTGAGGACACATACATAAGCCCAGAACAACTGGATGATCCCTCTGCATACATCTGTCCCTCCTGTCGAGAGGCGATGAAGAAGCAAGCTAAGAAACGCCGAAACCGGGTTTTCATTATCGTGACCGCCTTGGTATTGATAGGGCCTATGCTCTACTTGGTGAGTCAAGGCGGAGCACAGTCCATTCAATTCTGTTGGGGCGGATTGCTGCTGTTGGCTATAGCCTTTTATTTCACCTGGCGCGGGCGGAAGGGGTGAGGATAACATAGCATGGAGATAGGATGCTTGAAAAACATTTGGGTATAGACCTGGGCACCGTCAACCTGCTGGTGCACGTCAAAGGGAAGGGCATCGCCCTTAAAGAACCCTCAGTCGTAGCCATCTCCCGCAACGATAACAAGATCGTGGCCATTGGTCGAGAGGCGCGGGATATGCTGGGGCGCACGCCAGATACCATTGAGGTAGCCCGTCCTATGAAGGAGGGTGTCATCGCCGACTATGTGGTGACTGAGGCCATGCTCCGTTATTTCATCCGGAAGATATGCGGGCGTTTGCGCCTGTTCAAACCCCGTCTCATGGTGAGTGTGCCCGTGGGTGTGACCACGGTGGAGAGCCGGGCTGTGCTGGACGCAGCGACGCAGGCCGGAGCTAAGGAGGCGCATCTCGTCCCCGGCCCTCTGGCTGCCGCACTGGGGGCCGGGATGCCTATCGGCGTGCCAGCGGGGAACATGGTAGTGGATATGGGCGGTGGAACGGCCGAGGCGGCGGTGATCGCGGTTAATGGGATCGTGGTGTCCTCCTCCGTCCGAGTGGGTGGCGACAGGATTGACGAGGCCATCATGGCCTACATCCGCAAGAAGTACAACCTCATCATTGGCGACCGCACCGCGGAGCAGATCAAACTGGAGATCGGAAGTGCCCTTCCCCTGGATGAGGAGATGCGCACTACTGTGCAGGGTCGTGATCACGTGACTGGACTGCCTAGGACCATCGAGGTGGATTCTGGAGAGGTGACGGAGGCTATCGCCGAGCCACTGGCCGCCATCGTGAGCATGGTCAAAGATGTACTGGGCAAGACGCCCCCTGAGCTGGCCTCCGACATCATCAATCGAGGGATGGTTTTGACCGGCGGAAGCGCCCTTCTGCGCAATATTGACCGACTTCTCACCCAGGAGACCCAGGTCCCCTGCTACGTGGCCGACGATCCCATCGCCTGTGTGGCCATCGGCGCTGGGAAGGTGCTGGAACAGTTCGATGTGATCAAGAAGAGCCTGCCAGTTATGTGACAAGGAGCGGACATGAAGGTTCTGGTGACCGGTGGAGCGGGTTTCATCGGCTCCCACATTGTGGACTTGTTTCTGAAAGAGGGCCATAAGGTCGCAGTGGTGGATGACCTCTCCACTGGCCAGAGGAAGAACCTGAATCCCCAAGCCCACTTCTATCAGGTGGACATCCGCTCACCAGATTTGGAGGAGGTCTTCGCCGTCGAGGAGCTGGAGGTGATCTCGCATCAAGCTGCCAAGGCCGATGTGCGGGAGTCAATGGAGAAGCCTATCCTCTACGCCGAGGTGAATGTCCTAGGCTCGCTTAATCTCCTGGAATTGAGCCGCAAGTATGGGGTGAGGAAGTTCATCTACGCCTCCACCGGCGGAGCGGTCTACGGCGAGCCGCAATATCTTCCCGTGGATGAGGATCATCCGATCCACCCTCTGGATCCCTACGGGGCCTCCAAACACCACGTGGAGCACTACCTCCCCCTCTACCGGGCCAACTACGACCTGGCCTACACGATCCTGCGCTATCCCAATGTCTACGGCCCCCGGCAGGATCCCTACGGCGAGGCGGGGGTGGTGGCCATCTTCGCCCACCAGATGCTCTATAACCAGCAGGCCGTGATCAACGGCTCGGGCGAGCAGGAGCGGGATTTCGTCTATGTGAGAGATGTGGCTCGCTCCAATCTGTTGGCCCTCGGAAGAGGCGATGGCGGCGTCTATAACCTAGGTAGCGGCGTGGGCACCTCCATCAATGAGATCTTCTCCCGACTGAAGGCCATCACTGGCTATCAGGGCAATGAGATACACGGCTCCCCGAAGCCGGGTGAGGTTTTTAAGATATACCTAGACGCCTCTCTCGCTCGCGAGGAACTGGGCTGGCGACCTCAGGTCAGCCTGGAGGAGGGGCTGAGAAGGACGGTGGAGTATTTCAAGGTCTGAGGGGAAAAGTAATGGTGGGATGGATGCGGATCGCCATCAACGCTTCCTTCTGGGAGCAGGAGCACACGGGCAGCGGCCAATATCTGCATCGGCTGGTGGCTAAACTACGAGAGCTCTCACCTCACGATGAGTTTCTGCTGCTGAGCCCTGCGTGGATCACCAGCTCCTTGCCGTTGAAGGTGATCACACCTTTCGATAGGCTGAGCGACGACCTAGCTAAGCTGTGGTTTGAGCAGGTTGCTTTCCCTCGGGCCTGCCAGCGATTGGGAGCTGATATAGCCCATGTGCCCTATTTCGCCCCGCTCCTTCGTCCCACTGCGCCTACTCTGGTCACCATCCACGATCTTATTCCCCTCCTCTTGCCCGCCTATCGCGGCTCGGCTCTGGTGAGACTTTATACCTGGCTGGCGGCCCAGGCTGCGCATCGAGCGGATCTGATACTCACCGACTCCTACGCCTCCCGCCGGGACATCATCCGCCATCTGGGGGTGCTCTCAGATCGAGTGCGGGTTGTCCATCTGGCCGCCGATTCCGCCTATCGGCCGATCTTTCAAAGGGCCCAACTGGAGGATACCCGGCGGAAGTATGATTTACCTCGCTCATACTTGCTCTATCTGGGGGGTTTTGACCAACGGAAGAACGTGGCTCTCCTGCTGCGGGCCTTCGCCCGGATAGCTGCAGATTGTCAGGCTTGGCTGGTGGTGGCAGGGAAACTGCCGGAGGAGGACACACCCTTTACCCCCGATCCGCGCCGCATCACCCGCGAGCTGGACATCGTCGAGCGGGTGAGCTTCACCGGCTGGGTGTCGGAGGAGGATAAGCCAGCGCTCTACTCTGGTGCTCGCGCTTTTCTCTTCCCCTCTCAGTACGAGGGTTTCGGCTTACCGCCGCTGGAGGCCATGGCCTGTGGGACGCCGGTGATCGGGGGAGACAGAGGCTCCTTGCCGGAGGTGATCGGTGAGGGAGGGATAATGGTCCCTCCCGACGATGTATCGGCCCTGGCGGAGGCTATGAGCTCGCTGTGGGAAGATGAAGCGCTGCGGCAAGACATCGGGAAAAAAGCCCTATGCCAGGCCAGGCGCTTCAGCTGGGATCGAACGGCTCGGAGGACACTGGAGGCCTATAGGGAGGTGTTGGCTGATCGACCCTGAGCGAACAGCCACCTCTGCGTTCACGTCAAGTGGAAAGGAGCATTTCAATGGATGGTTGGATCACACTCCTCGTCGGAATCGCCCTCTCCTCCAGTCTCTTTGCCCTAGGTATCCTCCTCTGGCCCAGGCTGCAGCGGAAACAGGGCTACTCGCTGGAGGCTGAGATCGAAGCCGCGCTGATGCCCATCCTCTTCGAGGCTATCTGTGCTGCCTACCGCACCAGTGAGAAGGCCATTGACGAGGGCTATGAGCGCCTCCGGGGAGAGGGCAAGAAACAGATCGCCGATTCCGTCTACGCCATGCTCCCCGATCGGATAGGCGACTACGATCTCACCTTGATCAAACAGCTCATCCCGCCAGAGCGCTTCGAGCAGCTGGTGCAGGACGCCTTCAGCCGCTTCGACCGCTTCTACCTTGAGCACTCGGAGCATTTCGATGAGATGTTTGAGGAGTGGAAAGAGGCCAACAGGCCGATGTCCTCAGCCGTGTCCTGTCTGCCACAGGCAGGAGCGTGAAGCGTATAGCGAGCAGCGAATCTGCGGTCACATTTCGAAAAAAATATCTTCAGTATCGAGAGGAGGAAAGCACGTCATGGAGTTGCAGGATAGTTATCAGGATCTGTACACCCAAGCACGTACCGCTCGTCTGGACGGCCGTCATGAGGAGGCCATCACCGCATATAAACGCATCATCGAGCGGTTGAGCGAGCTCTCCGCGGAAACTCTGGAGGAGCGGCCTGATCTGGAGGAGCTGTTGCACGAGACCGCTGAGGAGTTGATGGAGGTTCTCCGCTGGGAACGACGCTACGATGAAGGTATTGAGCTGGAGGAGAAGCTGATCGCTCTCTTCCCTCAAGAGGAGTTGGTACGGCGGACGGAGATCGCCAACATGACGATCGAGAGGGGACAGGTCGAGGAAGGGTTGTCCCTCCTCGAGGAGATCGCCCAGGAGGATGCGGACAATATCTGGGGATGGATCACGCTGGGAGCCCAGCATCTATGGCTCAGGAGGTATGAGGAGGGGGAGACTTACTTGCAGCGGGCGGTGGAGATAGAGGAGGCTGCTGACGAGGATTTGGCCTTCGCCTATCGTTACCTCTTCCAGCTTTACAAAGAGCAGGATCGGTTTGAGGAGGCGGTGGCAGCTTGGGAGAAGGCCCGCGATCTGAACCCAGAGACGTCATCCACCCTTCCGGAGGTCTACAGGATGTTCATTGAGGCTGGGGACTTCAAGCAGGCGCACTCCTACCTGCGTCGGGAGCAGAATCGGCTCCGCTATCTCTTCCATCTAGGGCTCATAGATCATCAGCGGGGCGATGAATACTCCGCTCAGCGCCAGTGGCAGCGTCTGGCTGACATGGATCCCGATAACTATGATGAGGGGCATGATGAGTGGGCGGAGGCCTCTCTGCGTATGGGCTTGGTCCAGCAGGCGCTCAACGAGCTGGCTTACCTGGTCAACCAGGGGGAGATCAACCCACGCCGCATGATGCTCCTGGGCCTGGCTTGGGCTATGGCTGGCGATGCTGATAGAGCCAAGTCGGCGCTAGATGGAGCGGTGATGATCTTGGATCACAGCCGCCCCAGGCGGAACAAGCTGCGTAGGAAGGATTGGCGTCTCTTTGAGGAACTGGTGGGAGATGAGGAGATGCTCGAGGCCCTGGAGGACTACTTCATGCCTCCTATCTTCATCCCTGAATAGGATTTCGCTCTATCGGCTTCTCCGGCTGGCATTTGCAGCAGAAGCTGGTGATGCGCCCGCCGATGGTGACCTCGGATCAGCTGTTGCACGGTCTGCTGAAGCCGAGCTTTCCTGCCTGCGCAGACAGGCCTGCCTGCGCAGGCAGGAGACAGGACCCGCGCAGGTACGGGCGTGGCGATGAGAGACAGGGCCGTCGGGCAGGAGACATTAAGGGAAGAGGTCGAACAATGAAATCGAAGATCTGTCTCGACGCTATCGTCGCCGGGCACATCTGCTTGGATATTATCCCCACTCTCTCTGGCCCACCGCCGGCCGGACCAGGGCTGCTCGTAGAGGTCGGCCCCGCCGAGTTGGCTACGGGCGGGGCAGTCGCCAACACTGGTGTGGCGCTGCACACTCTGGGCATTCGAACGCGGCTGATGGGCAAGATCAGCGACGACCTGTTCGGCCAAGCGTTACTGCAGGTGATCGGGCGCTACAGTACCGAGTTAATTCAGGATATGGTGATCGCACGCGGAGAGGCGTCCTCGTACACGGTGGTCATAGATCCGCCGGGTGCGGATCGTTCGTTTATGCACTGTCCGGGCCTGAATCACACCTTCCAGGCCGACGACGTGAATTACGATCTAGTGGCGCAGGCGCGGCTCTTTCACTTTGGCTACCCACCCCTCATGCGCCGCATGTACGCTGAGGGTGGCCGAGAGCTGAGCGAGATGTTCCACCGCGCCAAAGCAACCGGCGCCACGACTACGCTGGACTTCGGCCCTCCCGATCCGCAGGGCCCGTGTGGACAGGTGGACTGGGTGGCTATCCTGAGGCGGACGTTGCAATGCGTGGACGTTTTCCTGCCCAGTGACGACGAACTGCGCTTCGCGCTCGACCGTCCGCGCTTCGACGCCGACGGAGAGGTGCCGGTTTCTGAGGTGCGCGCGCTGGGGCAGCGGGTGTTAGCGCTGGGTGCGAAAGTCGTCGGCATCAAGTGCGGTGCGCGGGGGCTCTACGTGCGTACCGCCGACGCGGAGCGTCTGGCAGCGATGGGCCGCGCTGCGCCCGCCGATCCATCCGCCTGGGCGGAGCGTGAACTGTGGTCGCCGTGTTTCGTGCCGCGCGAACTGGTGGGCACAACCGGTGCGGGCGATGCGACGATCGCCGGCTTTCTGGCGGCACTGCTGCGGGGCCTGTCGCTGGAGGAGGCGGTGACCTTTGCCTGTGCGGTGGGCGCGTGCAATGTGGAGGCGGCCGACGCGGTGAGCGGGCTGCGCAGTTGGGGGGCCACGTGGAAGCGCCTGAGCAGTGGCTGGCCCCGTGCGCCATTCGAGCCAGAAGGCGATGACTGGCGTCTCGACGCGGCCAGTGGGTTGTGGATAGGAGGGAAAAGAGGTGAGTGAGAGGCTGACTACCAGATCGTATTCTTCCATCACAGCGAGCTGAAGTCTGAGCAGTTGCGCGCAGCGGGTTAGGGCTATCCATTATCAGGCACTGACACTACTACGACACCGCTGAACAAATGGCATCTTACAGAGGGAGGCATGTCATGAAAATCACTGAGGTTGACATCTTCGATGTGAAACTGGCTCCACATGTGACTGACTGGAACCCGGTGATCATTCGCATCAACACCGACGAGGGGATCAATGGCGTCGGGGAGGTAGCTTTGGCCTATGGGACGGGGAGCGCTGCCGGTGTAGGTATGGTCCGCAACCTGGCGGAGCAGTTCCTGCTAGGCGCTGACCCATTTCGCATTGAGCATCTGTGGGACAAGATGTACCGTCAGACCTTCTGGGCTCAAGGCGGCGGGCCTGTGGTCTTTGGCGGCATGAGCGCCGTTGACGAGGCACTGTGGGACATCAAGGGCAAAGCCTTGGAGGTACCTGTTTACGAATTGTTGGGGGGCTGTTGCCAGGAGAAGATACGAGTTTATGCCAGTGTATGCATGGGTGGCGAGTGTGTAGAATCTGAGGAGTATGCAAAGGAGGCTGAAAGGCTAGTTTCGGAGGGCTACACAGCGCTGAAGTTTGATCCTTTCACTGGCGATTCCAGGAAAGGCGAGGAGAGGTCTCCTAAACGGGCCTTAGATGCAGAAAGAGCTAATTTGGCTTATGACAGAGTAAAAGCAGTTCGGAACGCGGTCGGTTCTGACGTGGACATCATGGTGGAGGCCCATGGCAATCTAGGGACAACTTCGGCCATTCAGATGGGGAAGCGTCTGGAGGAATTCAACCCCTTCTTCTTTGAGGAGCCGGTGGACGCACTGAACGTCGAGTGCATGAGGAAGGTGGCGGAGAATGGAGACATCCCCATCGCCGCCGGGGAGAGATTGTACACCCGTTACGGGTTCCGCCAGTACATCGAAGGTCAGGTCATAGACATCTTGCAGCCCGATGTCGGATTGGCGGGGGGTATCACGGAGACGAAAAAGATCGCAACCCACGCCGAGACCTATAACCTTCACTTGCAGCCGCACAACTGCGCGGGGCCCGTAGCCACGGCTGCCGCCATCCAACTCGACGCCTGCATGACCAACTTCATCATCCAGGAGTGGTTCCCCTATCACGAGGAAGCGCACTATCGGTTGGTCAATCAGGCACTGGAGCACCAGGTGGTGGATGGATACCTGACGATTTCAGAGGCCCCAGGGCTTGGTGTTGAGTTGAATGATGAGGTGATTGATCAGTACCCTTGTCTCCAGGTGAGATAGACACTTCGTGGACGTTCTTATATGATCCACTGAAATAAGTGTTTCAGTGGACAAAAAGGGGCTATATGCTGTGGTTGTGCAAAGCACAACCACAGCATATACTCACTTCGTTCTTCAGGGCTCTCCTTTTTTCAGGAGAGCCTATACTTGCTTGGATCAGGGATACTAGCTACCTATCACTTTGAACATTAGGAACTTGAAGGTTGCCCGCGGTATATGGTAAAATAAGGTTGAAAAGGTAAAACTGTACCAAGGAGATGCTGATGCGAGACAACCTTCGAATCTA
>JAYEMR010000085.1:0-2575 GCA_034718215.1 Chloroflexota bacterium | reverse complement strand
GGGGGAGGTGCCCCTGGGGTTGGCGGTGGATGTGGGGACCACCAAGCTGGCTGCTTACTTGGTGGACATGACCACTGGGCGGACGCTGGCCGCCCAGGGAGCTATGAACCCCCAGATCGCCTACGGCGAGGATGTGATGGCCCGGCTCACCTACGCCCGTCAGCACGAAACCGGGGCGGACGAGCTTCAGGCCGCGGTGGTGGAGGCCATAGGCGAGCTGCTGCAAGAGCTCTGCCAGGAAGGTGAGCGGCACTGCGATCAAGTGGTGGAGGCAGTTCTAGTGGGCAACACGGCGATGCACCACCTGCTGCTGGGCCTGCCCACTCGTCAGCTGGGCGAGGCCCCCTACGTGCCAGCGGTTCGTGAAGCGCTGGATGTGAAGGCTCATGATCTGGACATGAGTCTGGCTCCAGGGGCCTACGTCCACTTGCTGCCCAACATCGCCGGCTTTGTGGGCGCCGACCACGTGGCAATGCTTCTGGCCACTGGCATTGATGAAAGCGCTGAGAGGGTGCTGGGCCTGGACATCGGCACCAACACCGAAGTGGCCCTTCGGGCCAACGGCCGCTTCCTCGCCTGTTCCACCGCCTCTGGCCCAGCCTTCGAGGGAGCTCACATTCAACACGGCATGAGGGCTGCCGCAGGGGCAATCGAGCACCTGCGCATCGCCCCCTCAGGTGTGGAGTACCAGGCCATCGAGGACCTCCCGCCGGTGGGCCTTTGTGGATCGGGGATCCTGGACGCTGTGGCCCAGATGCGCCTGGCTGGCGTGCTCAACGACCGAGGCGGATTCCTCAACGAGCACCCCCGGGTGCGAGAGGGCGAACGGGGCCTTGAGTTCCTGCTCGTCCCGGCGGCGGAGAGCGGCACAGGCCAGGATATCGTCCTCACTCGAGGTGATGTGGGCGAGATACAACTGGCCAAGGGGGCCATCCAAGCCGGCATCAACGTACTGCTGGATGAGGCTCAGCTCCAGGCGGAGGAACTGGACGCGGTGATCGTGGCCGGCGCCTTCGGCACCTACATTGACATTGACTCAGCTATCGCCATCGGCCTGTTGCCTGACCTGCCCCGGGAGCGATTCCGTCAGGTAGGGAATGCAGCGGGCATGGGAGCTAAGCGAGCGCTCCTCTCTAGGGCCGAGCGGCGGCGGGCCCAGCAGTTGGCCCGCGA
Source organism: Chloroflexota bacterium (assembly GCA_034718215.1). Lineage (GTDB taxonomy): Bacteria > Chloroflexota > Anaerolineae > JAYEMR01 > JAYEMR01 > JAYEMR01. The sequence goes on along the minus strand of JAYEMR010000085.1, from coordinate 1,402 downwards.
GGTGGAGTACATCGAGTTAACCACCGATCCACGTTTCTCCATCCAGTTCGCTGAGGCGATGCTCATCCCATAGCGCGTTTCCACCATTACAGGGTGGCCCTGTCAGGAGGTGGGAAAATGACTCGACAACAGGCGATCTTTATTATTGCCCTGAATGCCATTATATCCCTGGTCATCAGCCTGCTGGTGGTGTGGCTGGTCAGTCCGCGATCTGTCCCGTCAGCCTCCCCATCACCGACGCCTCCCTCATCCATCCAACGGCCAGGAGCCAAGGAGAGCGTCCCATCGCCACAGGCTCCGACCCCAGGCCAATCCCTCCCCCCGACGCCGACTCCCATTGTCCACGTGGTCAAGGAGGGGGAAACCCTCTCCTGGATAGCCCGAAAGTTCGACGTATCCCCGGAGCGGATCGTAGAAGAAAACAACCTGACCGACCCCGACATGCTCGTCGCCGGCCGGGAGCTGGTCATACCCGCCCCCCAGACAGAGCCACCGACGGAAGCTCCACCTCCAACAGCCACACTCCCAGCGACCCCGACCGAGGAGGGATACGACCTGGAGATCACGCGCATCGTGGCTCCAGGGCGGCGGGAGGCGGAGGTATTAGTCTTGGCCAATCGAGGTCGGAAGGTGCGGCTCAAGGGGTGGATCTTGAGCAATGGTCGGGGGGAAGAGTATACTTTCCCCAATGTGACGCTCTTCCGCGGCACCATCACCCGTCCTAACAAAATCCGTATCTACACCAGAGAGGGCAAAGACACCCCCAGCGACCTCTACTGGGGGTTGGATTCAGCCGCTTGGGGGACAGAAGTTGAGGCTGCAACCCTGAAGGACCCGCAGGGGAAAGTGCAGGCCAATTACGAGCTGCATTAACCCTGCCAAGTAGCTTATACTCTTGACCCCCAAGGGACTGAGGTATATAATCAGAGTCGTTGATAAATGCGCGTCAAAGGGAAATGGAGTGTGATATAACCATGGCTGCAGTCAGACGGTTAGTGCTCGACGTTTTGAAACCCTATGAGCCCACCATTGTCGAGTTAGCTCAGCTGTTGAGCGATCTTGAGGGGGTCGAGGCGGTCAACATCAGTATCTACGAGATAGACCGTAGAGTTGAGAACGCCAAGATCACCATTCAGGGAAAGGAGGTCTCCTTTCCCATCGTGGAAGATATAATCCAGGAGAACGGAGGGGCGATACATTCCATTGATGAGGTAGTGACTGGAAAGCTCATCATTGACGACGCCACCACGCCTCAGGATCCACATCGGGGATAAGATCCTAAGTGACATCTATACAAAGTCTTCTAGGACGTCAGGTTCAGGAACTAAAGGAATACAGCGACATCGCCGACATAGGGGAGATTGCCCGTCGCTACTTCGCTATGAATGCCTTCGATGGCGTG
>JAYEMR010000084.1:0-13342 GCA_034718215.1 Chloroflexota bacterium | reverse complement strand
GCTTACATCGCAGAGGCCTTGAGGCGAGTACGATTCATTCAGAAGCAGAACCATGCCGCTTACTTGTCTCACCGGAAGCGTACTTTAGACCGATTAGATGGTTTGTGATAGAAGTAACGTTGTAGTACTAGGCTGAAAGGAGCAAACGATGGTTCGAATCGGTCTACTGGGCAGCGGGTTCGTGGCGAATTTCTACATGCAGGGGCTGCAGGATGTGGCCAACTGGGAGATCCCTGTGGTCTGCTCGCCTACCGCGGAGCACGCCAAGGCTTTCGCTGAGAAGTGGGACATCTCAGAGTGGGAGACGGACAGCGCGCGGGTCCTGAAACGCGACGACCTGGACCTCATCCTGTTAGCGGTGCCCAACTATGTGCACAAGGAGCTGGTCATTGCCACGGCCAAGGCGGGAAGGCACATGGTCTGCACCAAGCCTCTGGGCCGTAACGCCGTGGAGTCCAGGGAGATGCTGGACGCCGTCCGGGCCGCGGGCGTTATGCACGGCTACGCCGAGACGGAGGTCTTCAGCCCGGCGGTGATCAGGGCCCGGGAGTTCATCGAGCAAGGAGCTATCGGGGATGTGCTGACTGTGCGCTCGCGCGAGGCCCACGCTGGGCCGCACGAGGACTGGTTCTGGAAAAAGGAGCTGGCCGGCGGCGGGGCGATGCTGGACATGGGCTGCCACTGCATTGAGGCCGCGCGCTACTTCATCGGCAAGGACACCCGGATCGTGGAGGTGCTGGCCTGGGGCGACCGCCTTTATCATCGTGACCGCACCGACGCCGAGGACAGCGCCGTGCTGCTGATGCGGTTCGAGAATGGACAGCTCGGCCAGGCGGAGCTGAGCTGGATCGCCCGAGGTGGCCTGGACCTGCGCAACGAGGTGTACGGCACCGAGGGCACCATCTTCACCGATGTGACCCGCGTCACGCCCATCACGGTCTTCTCCCGAGTGGGCGCGGGCTACGTCGTGGAGAAGGCGGAGGCGGAGACCGGCTGGCTCTTCCCGCCCGTGGACGAGGCCTGGATATACGGCTACCGCGAGGAGATGAAGCACTTCGTGGAGTGCGTGGAGAGGGGCGAGATGCCTCGCGAGAGCTTCGAGGATGGTTACATCGTCAACGTTGTCCTCGACGCCGCTTACAAGTCTATGCAATCCAAGAAGTGGGAGCCGGTCGAGTACTAGAGTAGGTCTTCCGCATAAGGAGAATCACATATGACGGTTTTAGCTTTTATTGTCATCCTGGGCGCCCTGATTCTTGTGCATGAGCTGGGTCACTTTTGGGCTGCTAAAAGAGCTGGCATAAAGGTCGAGGAGTTTGGCTTAGGATACCCGCCGCGACTGTTGACCCTGGGCCACTGGGGGGAGACAGAATACACCCTGAACGCGATCCCCTTCGGGGGCTTCGTGCGCATGGCAGGCGAGGAGGACCCAGACATCCCGCGCAGCTTGGCCAGCAAGTCCAAGCGCGTCCGTCTGGTGGTGCTGGGAGCTGGCGCGGCCGTGAACCTGCTGCTGGCCTTTGCCCTCTTCTGGGCGACATTTCTGCTGGGGGTCCCCGTCCCCGTGGAGTTCAACGGGGTATCGATCCTCAACGTCGCCTCCGATTCGCCCGCTGAGGCTGCCGGCCTGCGGAGGGGGGATTTGATCCTCGCTGTGGATGGAAGCTCTGTCCAAAGCCCTCAGAAGCTCACCGATTATATCCATCAACACCTGGGGGAGGAGATCCGTCTGAAGGTCCAGCGAGGCGAGGAAACACTAAACGTCCCCGTCGTGCCCCGGCAGAAATGGCCCGAGAATCAGGGACCGGTCGGGGTGGTCATTCAGCCCCGCGCCTCCAAGACCGAGATACATGCCTATCCCTGGTGGCAGGCGCTGTGGTTGGGGCTGCGGCAGACGCTGTCTACCATTTTACTCACCCTCTACGTCCCTGTGCTTGTCCTGAGAGGGTTGATGCCGGCTAAGGCCATACGGCCAGTGGGCCCGGTGGGGATAGCGCAGATGGCCGGCAATGCTGCTCGGCGGGTTGTGTCTACCGGATGGTGGTTCCCCCTGCTGCAGCTCACCGCTACCATCAGCGCCGGCCTGTGTCTGGCAAATCTGCTGCCCCTCCCCGGCCTGGATGGAGGACGGATACTCTTCGTCATCTTGGAGGCTATCCGTGGCCGGCGCATAAGCCCCGAAAAGGAGGGGATCATCCACCTCATTGGCATGGCCTTACTCATAATACTGATGCTCATCATCACTTACCACGACATAGCCTCCCCTGTGCCGAGCATCAACTGGGGTGAGTTCTTTTAAGCGGATGGTCACCAAGATCCGCTCCCTTGCTCACTATCTCGCGGGTAATTTCAGGGCCTTACACCAAGGCTGGTATCGCTGATTCCTGTTGGGGAGGGCGATATCAGGGGGCACCTTCCAGATTCGTGGTGTGGTGCGGGGATGGCTGGTGTACAGCCTTACTGGCTCGGCCCTGGCGTTGAGTTGGGTGAACGCTAGCTGGAGCGTGGCGACCTTCCTCCTCAGCCTGATCGGGGGAACGGTATCCGACCGAGTCAACAAGCGCAAGCTTTTGACTTCTGCCCAGGCCATCGGTGGGGCTATCCCCTTGGGCGTGGCGGTGCTCATATTTTCCGGAGCGATTCGGGTGTGGCACCTAGCGCTCAGCACTTTCCTCCTGGGGGTGCTTTTCTCCTTCGTGATTCCATCTCGCCGGGCCCTGCTGACCGAGCTGATGCCTCGAAAGGCGCTGATGAACGCTATGGCACTGAGCACGGTGAGCATGTCTCTGACGAGGATTTTCTCCTCGGGTGTGAGTGGAGCGCCTACATGGTCACCCGCAACACCTTACTGCAGAGTGTAGCCAGTGCACACATGCGGGGGCGGATGGTGGGCTTCAGGCGTCTGATCTGGGGGCTTCGACTACTGGGGACGCTGCCAGTAGGAGCCCTGGCCGATGCTATGGGGGCGCCGCTGACAGTCACACTCGAAGGGGCGATGGTGATCGCACTTTTCACTATCGCCGCCTTCTTCCAGCCCCAGCTGCGCAAGCTACAATAGGCACTGGTAAAGAGCATCCTGTTATCTGATGAACCAAAAACGACCAATTGGGTCCTGGTAGAGTAAGGGTGAGGAGATAATCATGGTCGCGCCCAAGACTGACAAATACATACCCCAGAAGATCGAAACAAAATGGCAGAAAAGGTGGAAGGAGGATGAGCTGTATCGGTCGGTGATTGACCACGACAAGCCCAAGCACTATGCCTTGACCATGCTGCCCTATCCCAGCGGCGATCTGCACATGGGGCACTGGTACGCCATGGCGCCCTCGGATGCGCGGGCGCGCTACATGCGCATGAAGGGCTACAATGTGCTATTCCCCATGGGCTTCGACGCCTTTGGCCTGCCAGCCGAGAACGCCGCCATCAAGCGCGGTATCCATCCCCACAAATGGACCATCTCCAATATCGAGAACATGCGGCGGCAGCTGAGGAGCATGGGCGCTATGTTCGATTGGGAGCGCGAGGCCATCTCCTGCCTGCCTGGGTACTACCGCTGGACGCAGTGGTTCTTTCTGAAATTGTACGAGATGGGCCTGGCTTACCGTAAGAAAGCCGCGGTGGATTTCTGTCCCAAATGCAATACCACCCTGGCCCGCGAGCAGGTCTGGGGCGAAGATCGTCACTGCGAAAGGTGCGGCACGCCGGTGATCAAGAAGGAGCTGGAGCAGTGGTTCTTCAAGATCACCGACTACGCCGAGGAGCAGCTCGATTTCTCCCAGATTGATTGGCCCGAGCGAGTGGTCACCATGCAGACCAACTGGATCGGCAAAAGCGTTGGCACAAATGTCGTCTTCCGCTCCCAGCAGGGAGATCCCATCGAGGTATTCACCACCCGCCCGGACACGCTGTGGGGGGCTACCTTTATGGTGCTGGCCCCTGAGCATCCGCTGGTGAATAAACTGACCAGACCGGAGCGCCGGGAAGCGGTCGAGACCTACAAGCGCCAGGCCGCCCGCCAGACCGAGATCGAGCGGCTGGCCGCTGACAAGGAGAAGACCGGCGTCTTCACCGGCGCTTACGCGGTCAACCCTGTCAACGAGGAGCGCATCCCCATCTGGATCGCCGACTACGTGATGATGACCTATGGCACAGGAGCGATCATGGCCGTCCCCGCCCACGATGAGCGAGACTTCGCCTTCGCTAGGAGGTACGATCTGCCGATCCCGGTCGTCATCGAACCTCCGGACTGGGACGGCGAGCCGCTGGCGGAGCCCTACACCGGCCCTGGCCCGATGATCAATTCCGGCCCCTTCACCGGCACACCGGGAGATAAGGCAGTAGAGAGGGTGACCGAGTGGCTGGAGGAGAGGGGGATTGGCGAGCACGCCGTTAACTACCGCATGCGCGATTGGTGCATTAGCCGCCAGCGCTACTGGGGCGTGCCGATCCCCATCGTATACTGCGATAAATGCGGCGCCGTGCCTGTGCCCTACGAGGATCTGCCCGTGTTACTGCCGGAGGACGCCGAGTTCCTGCCCACTGGCGAGAGCCCCTTGAAGAATCACGATGATTTCCTGCATACCACCTGTCCCCGGTGCGGCGGCCCTGCCATCCGCGAGACGGACACGATGGATACTTTCGTCTGCTCGTCCTGGTACCATTATGCCTACTTAAGCCCCTATTACAAGGAGGGCGAGACAGCCCACTCAGATTCCATGCCCTTCGACCCCGAGGAGGCAAAGCACTGGCTGCCGGTGGATGTCTATACTGGCGGCATCGAGCACGCCACAATGCACCTGATCTATACTCGCTTCTTCACCAAGGCTATGCGGGATATGGGCCTGGTGGATTTCGACGAGCCAATGCTGACTCTTCGCAATCAGGGGATCATCTTAGGCGAGGATGGCGAGAAGATGAGCAAATCGCGGGGAAATGTCATCTCTCCCGATGAGCTGGTGGAGAGCTACGGGGCGGACACTGTGCGGGCCTACCTGATGTTCGGCTGGCGGTGGGAGCTGGGTGGGGCGTGGGACTCACAGGGGATTGAAGGCATCCCTCGGTTTCTGAATCGAGTTTGGAGCTGTGTGCTGGAAGAGCCTGAGGACGGGACGCAGAAGGCAGAGGCGGCTCAGGATGAGGTTAGGGCTCTGAGACGAGAGGTACATCAATCCATCAAGAAAGCCACGGAGGACATGGAGGACTTCGCCTTCAATACCTACATCGCCAACATGATGGAGCTGAACAACGCCCTGCTGAAGGCCAAGGAGACCCCGCTCTACGGCACACCGGCCTGGGAGGAGGGGGTGGAGACGCTGCTGCTTTTGCTGGCCCCGGCTTGCCCCCATATCGCCGAGGAGCTGTGGGCCCGCACTGGTCGTCCCTACTCCATCCATCAGCAATCCTGGCCCGAGTGGGATGAGGAGATCGCCTCCGAGGAGACCTTCACCCTGGTGGTGCAGGTGGACGGACGGCTGCGAGATCGGCTGGAGGTGCCAGTGGACATTGAGGAAGATGAGGCCAAAGAGCTGGCCCTGGCCTCCGATGGCGCCAAGCGCCACACTGAGGGCAAAGACGCCGTCCGGTTGATCTATGTGCCCGGGCGATTGGTCAACATCGTGACTGGGTGATCTCTCCCAGCTCATTGCCTCCCAGAATGTTTGACAGCCCATAGGAGTGAGTATACAATACTTCGGAAGCCTTTTTACCGCCGATTGCTCAAAGGGGGAATTAGAGAAGATGGGATTAACGATCATCGTAGGCACGCAGTGGGGGGACGAGGCTAAGGGTAAAATCACTGATCTGTTGGCGCAGGAGTTCGATGTGGTGGCCCGCTACAATGGCGGTGACAACGCTGGCCACACTATCGCTCGCCAGGGACGCACCTTCAAGCTCCATCTGGTGCCCTCCGGCGTCCTCCATCCTCGATGCCAGCTGCGCATCGGCAACGGCGCGGTGGTCAACCCTCAGATCCTGCTGGAGGAGATGGATGAACTGAGAGAGGCTGGGGTTGACATCTCTCCCCAGCGGCTGAAGCTCAGCGATCGGGCCCATCTGATCATGCCCTACCACCGGGCGCTGGATGGCGCCGCCGAGCAGTCGCGGGGCGATTCTCGTATCGGCACCACCCGTCGGGGGATCGGCCCAGCCTACGCTGATAAAGCCGCTCGCTCTGGGCTGCGGGCCGGCGATATGCTGGCCCCGGACTTCGCCCAGCGAGTGCGGGAGGCGGTGGTAGCCCAAAACAAGGTGCTGGAGAAGGTTTATGGCCAGTCCCCTCTGTCCCCTGAGGAGGTCGCGGATCAGTACGCTGCCTACGCCGAACGGCTGCGGCCTTACATCGCCGATACCTCGCTCCTCATTCACCAGGCCCTGGAGACGGGCCAAAAAGTGCTTGCCGAGGGAGCTCAGGGAATGCTGCTGGATCTGGATCATGGTACCTATCCCTACGTGACCAGTTCCTCTCCTATAGCGGGCGGAGCCTTCACCGGGCTGGGGATCGGGCCGGGGTATCCTACCCGCGTGGTAGGAGTGGCAAAGGCCTACACCACCCGCGTTGGGGCGGGTCCCTTCCCCACCGAGCTGACAGGGCCCTTGGGCGATCAGATCCGGGGCACTGGGGATCAGCCGTGGGATGAGTATGGCACCACCACCGGTCGCCCTCGCCGCTGCGGCTGGCTGGATCTGACAATCCTGCGCTATGCGGCGCGTATCAACGGCCTAACTGAGCTTGTCATCACCAAGCTGGACGTGCTCTCCTCCCTTGATCGCCTTCAGGTGAGTATGGCCTACGAGCTGGACGGCCACCGGGTGGAGGAATTTCCCAGCCCTCTTACGGACCTGGCTCGCTGTCGCCCCATCTACGAGGAGCTAGAGGGCTGGGAGCAGGACATTATGGGCGTGAGGACATGGGAAGATCTGCCTCCAGCAGCGCAGGCCTACGTGGAGTTCATCGAGCAGCAGGTTGGCGTGCCGGTGACGCTCATTTCCATTGGCCCTGAGCGGAGGCAGAGCCTCCGCAGGAAGTGAGAGTTCCGCAAGGAGGTGGATCGTGAAGGTGGTCATTCCACTAGCGGGATTCGGGACGCGGCTGCGGCCCCACACCTACACCAAGCCTAAGCCCCTGGTCAACGTGGCGGGCAAGCCCGTCCTAGGGCACATTTTGGACAAGCTCCTGGGCTTGGAGATAGAGGAGATCATCTTCATCGTGGGCTATCTGGGTGAGCAGATTGAGCACTACGTGGATACCCACTACCAGTTCAACGCTCGCTACGTGGAGCAGAAAGAGATGCTGGGACAGGCCCACGCCATCTTCCTGGCCCGCGATTTTCTCCCAGGCAGCGCGCTGACCATCTTCGTGGATACCATCTTCGAGACGGACCTCTCTTCTCTGGATGAGTTGGAGGCCGACGGCGTGGTCTACGTGAAAGAGGTAGAGGACCCCCGCCGTTTCGGCGTGGTCGTGTTGGAGGAAGGGCACATCACCCGGCTGATCGAGAAGCCGAGCTCTTTAGAACACAACTTGGCGATTGTCGGGCTGTACTACGTAAAGGACATGCCCTGGTTGATGAGGGCCATTGACCAGCTCATGGAGGAAGGGATCACCACCGACGGGGAGTACTACCTGGCCGACGCCTTGCAAATTATGATTGATGATGGGGCTCGGCTCATCGCCCGACCGGTGGAGGTGTGGAAGGACTGCGGCAAGCCGGAGACGGTGCTGGATACCAACCGCTATCTGCTCACCCACGGTTGCGGCAATGGGGTGGAGATAGAAGCTCCGGACTCGCTCATCGTCCCACCGGTGCACATCGCACCCTCGGCGCGCATCGTCCACTCTATAATCGGGCCCTACGTGACCATCGCCCCCCGCTGCGAGGTGAGAGGTTCCGTGATCCGGGACTCCATCATTGACGAGGGGGCGCACATCGCCGATACGATGTTGGAACAATCGCTCATCGGTAAGGGAGCCATAGTCAAAGGACGCTATCAGAAGCTCAACGTTGGGGATTCTTCCAGCGTGGACCTCGGAAGCTGAGAAGCAGAAGACATCAGTTGAATTGGCACAGCAGCTCCGCTGCATCTGGCGGAGCTGCTGTGTTATGTAGGGAAAGGACAGAGGCAAATGAGCCGGAAACGGCAATTCATCTCCCAAAGGGTGGCCAGCGTGCCCCCCTCAGGCATCCGTCGATTTTTCGACATCGCGGCCACCATGCCCGACGTTGTCTCCCTGGGCATTGGCGAGCCGGATTTCATCACCCCCTTATCTATCCGCCAGGTGGGCATAGCCTCACTGGAGGGGGGCGAGACTCACTACACCTCCAACGCCGGCCTGCTGGAGCTGCGAGAGGCTATAGCGGACAATCTAGCTGAGCGATACGGCGCGCATTATGATGCGTCAAACGAGGTCCTCGTCACTGTAGGGGTATCGGAGGGGCTGTACCTGGCCTTAACAGCGGTGGTTGACCCCGGCGATGAGGTGCTAGTGCCCGAGCCCTGCTTCGTGTCTTATAAGCCAGAGGTGATCCTCGCTGGCGGGGTCCCCGTGCCCATCCCTACTTATGTGGAGAATGGTTTCCAGGCCAGCGTCGCACAGCTTAGGAGAGCGATCACGCCCCGCACCAAGGCCATCCTGCTGAGCTATCCCAACAACCCCACCGGGGCAGTGATGGGCCGAGAACGGCTGCTGGAGATCGCTGAGCTGGCTGAGGAGCACGATCTGGTGGTCATCTCCGATGAGTTGTACGACAGGTTGGTCTACGATGTGGAGCACGTTTGCTTCGCATCGCTGCCGGAGATGTGGAAGCGGACAATCTTGCTTCAGGGGTTCTCCAAAGCCTATGCCATGACCGGCTGGCGGATTGGCTACGCTGCAGCTCCGGCGGAGCTACTGGGGGCGATGTACAAAGTGCACCAGTACATCATCATGTGCGCGCCCACCACGGCCCAGGTGGCGGCCCTGAGCGCCCTGCGAGAGGGGGATGATTTAGTTGAGGAGATGGTGACCACCTATGATGAGTGTCGCCAATGTATCGTGGAGGGATTGAACGCCCTGGGGCTGGACTGCTTCGAGCCCCAGGGAGCCTTTTACGCCTTTCCCTCCATTGCCCGCACTGGGATGACCTCCGAGGAGTTCGCTGAGAGGCTTCTGCAGGAGGAGCAGGTCGCGGTGGTGCCGGGCAGCGTCTTTGGCGAGTGCGGTCAAGGTTACATTCGCTGCTCTTATGCCACCTCACTGGAGAATATCCAGAAGGCGCTGCGCCGGATGGAGCGGTTCCTCCAACAACATGGAGGTTAGCCTAGGCACTCACTCTAAGCATGAGCAGTTACCGTGTAATCTTTCAGCTTCTATGGGGAGGGAAAAATGCCAACCTACGTCTATCGCTGTGAGAACTGTGGATTAACCTTTGAGCACAGACAAAGTATAACCGATGATCCCCTGACCGAGTGTCCAGAGTGTGGGGGTAGAGTCCATCGAGTGATTCAGCCTGTACCCATCATCTTCAAGGGTCCAGGGTTTTATGTGACAGATAATAGCGCTGAGCCCTCTACGGGTATGCCGGATAAGGGTCAAGAAACTCGAGAGGAAGACAAGAAGAAGGCCTCAAAGGCGAAGGCCAGCTCCCCTGACTGATCGGGCTCCTGTCTCCTACCTGCGCAGGCAGGAGAGCTGGCCCTCGGAATACACAACAACCCCCTCCGAATACTGGAGGGGGTTTTTCTCTTGCCTGCCTGCCCGCACCTGCCTGCACCTGATCGGACACAGGTGATCGGGTGCAGGCGGGCACAGGTGATCGGGTCCTGTCTGCCTGTACCCGATCAGGCACGGGTGCGCAGGCAGGACAGGCAGACAGGTAAAGGGAGATGGCCTATTCCCCCCCTCCATCCTCGGAGGGCAGGAGCTGCAGCTGTCCCGTGGCTTTCACCACCCTGTGACGATAGTGGTATACATAGTTCTGGAGCTGGCGGTAGAGATCCTCCCACTCCGGGCTCTCCAGGATCTCGATCATCATGTCTAGGTCTTCGGTCACGCCGCCGACCAGTATCTGAGGCCCGCTGCCGCTCATAGTGTACCATGCCTCGGTCGGTTGGAGGCCCAGCTGCATAATTGTCGGAGTGAACTCCTTCATCACGAAATCAAAACATTCCTCCTCCCTGTTAGGGCGAATGTCCCAACCCATCAGTAACTTAATCATAGATGTACAACCTCCCGAAAGATCTCATCGTCCGAAAAAGGGCCCACCACCGCGCAGTTAATTTTCTCTGTTCGAAAGAGGTGCTGCGCTAGGCGTTGGATGTCGTCGGGTTCTACCACCTCGATCTTCTTCATGACCTCATCCACAGAAAGGATACGCTCCGTGAGCAGTTCCTGTCGTCCTACCCAGGCGGCCACGTTGAAGGTGTCTTCCATCTGCAGGGCTAGACGGCCTTTTACAAACTCCTTAGCTCTGCGCAGCTCCTTCGGCGTCACAGGGGTCTGGCGGAGCTTGTCCCACTCGGCCAGGATGGCCTGCAACGTCGTGGGCGTTCGTTCAGGATTCACCCCTGCATAGACTGTTATGGCCCCTGTATCCTGCAGCGTGCTCACAGAGGAGCCAATCTCGTAAGCCAGGCCTCTACGTTCACGGATCTCCTGAAACAGACGGGAGCTCATTCCCTCCCCCAGGATGGCATTCATCAAAAGTAGTACGAAGCGATCAGGGTGCTCCCGAGGAAGCCCCGGCGCACTGATGCCCAGGTGAGCCTGTTCCGTATCCCGTTCTCCTAACCGTACCTGAGGCTCTCTCTGGCTGTCCACAGCGAGTTGATAGGTGGGAGCATCTACCGGGGCCCAATCCTCCGTGCTGGCTGTGATCAGATTCAGCAGTCTGCCATGATCCAGGCTGCCCGCCACGACCAGCACTGTGTTGGAAGGCGAGTAGTATTGGGACATGCTCTCCAGCAGGATATCCCGCTGCAGAGACGCCACGCTCTCCTTGGTACCGGCCACACTTCGGCCCAGGGGATGGTCAGGCCAGATCAGTTCTGCGAGCAGGAGATGGACCCACCTGCCAGGCATGTCCAGCGACGAGTTGATCTCCTCAATGATGACCTGCCGTTCCTTCTCCAGTTCCACTGGATCAAAACGGGGGTGGCGGAGCATATCCAGCAGGACGTCCAGCGCCACCGAGAGGTGAAATTGGGCCACCTTGGCCCAGTAGAGGGTCATCTCCCGTCCAGTGCCGCCGTTGAATACCCCTCCTACCCCCTCGATCTCCTCGGCCAAATCCCGGGCAGTGGGATATTTATCCGTCCCCTTGAAAAGCATATGCTCGATGAAGTGGGCCGCTCCGCCGTTGTCATCAGTCTCGCAGCGGGATCCCAGACCGATAAAGAAAGCCATGCTCACGGAATGCATGTGGGGCATGGGCACTGTCAATACCCGTAATCCATTATCCAATACCGTCCGCTCGTACATATGTTCTCCTATCCGTCGGCCCATCCCGCCTGTATCGGTGCCAAAACACGGGCGGCCACAGGGTCCGTTATTCCCCTTTGAGGGACTCCAGCTGCTTTTCAGCTACAGAGATAGCCCTGATGTCATCGCTGCCCAGTTTTAAGAAGTGCTCGAAGGCATTTATAGCCTCGGCTTTTCGGTTCTGTAGCGCGTACAGAGTGCCTAATCCGTACCATACCAAGGGCATTTCGGAGTCTAATTCCTTGGCCTTCTCCAACTCGGCCTCCGCCTCATCCAGCAGATCGGATTTAATGTAGCTACTGGCCAGATTGTAGCGGACCTCCGCATCCTCGGGCCTCAGGTCTCGGGCCTTTTCAAACTGCCCGATCGCCTTGTCCATCCGCCTTTGCTGATAGTAGACCACTCCCAAGTTGGAGTGAGCATCGATGTTCTCAGGGTCCAAAGCCAGCACCTGTTGAAAGCTTTGAGCCGCCTTCTCCAGCGAGCCCTGTTGGAAATAGGCATTACCCAACTGGAAAAGCGCCTTGACCGATGAAGGGTCAGCTTCCACAGCCGCCTCCAGCTCGGCGATCGCCTCCCTCACGCGTCCGGCCTCCAAATGGTCCTTACCTTTCGACAGGTGGCCCTCAGCAGGGGTCAGGGATCCCACAGCTCCACAGCCAGCCCCGATCATCAAGACCAGCAATAGGACCGCCGACTGCAATGCTCTCATCTTGTTTACCATTCCAGCACGACGCCCATGGCTCGCGACCGATCCTCTAACAGCATATTGTATAGCTCGGGCGCTTTCTCATAGCTTTCGCGATGGCTTATGAGGGATTCGATATCCAGTTCACCATCAGCGATCAGCCCGAAGAAGAGCTGAGCATGGCGCTCTTTGGTCCACGGATTCTGTGGAGTCGATACAGGAGGATGGGAGGACGCGTGAGCGCCAATGATCTGGAAACTGGGCCAATTGCAGAGGTCATGAAAGTCGAAGGTGGTATTATCCCGAGGGCTGCTCAGCACCACGAAGCGCCCCTGTCTTCTGAGTACATGGAACTCCTCTGGAATTATATCGGGGTTGCCGGTGACCTCAAAGACCACATCAGCCAGACGACCCCGGTTCAATTCCTGCATATATTTCCTGGGATCACAATCGGCGGGGTTGATGCCCCTGATGCGAGGGGAATCAGGGAGATACGCAATCCGCGGCTCGGCGATATCTATACCGACTACTAGCTCTGCGCCTGCGAAATGACAGAACCTGAGGGCCAGCTGACCCACGATCCCCAGCCCATAGACCACGACCGCTTCTCCCCATCTCACCCTTCCTTTACGCACTCCATTCATGGCTATCGCGGCCAGGGCAAAGAATGTCGCCTGATCATCGGGAACCTCCGGGGGAATCACGGGGCTATCATCAGGGCTCCCAACTATGTACTGGGCATGATATCCCCTTCGATACGTTGCTACCCTCCGACCTACCCATTCCTCCTTAAGTCCTTCACCGACCTCAATGACCTCGCCCACATTGGAGTACCCGACCGGACTCGGAAACTTGCTGAGTCTGCCCCAGACCGAATCCGACCGAGCTTCGCCTGACAAAATGCTTAACTCGGTGCCTGTGCTTATTAAACTCCGTCTGGTCTTAACGAGGAATTGTCCTGATTCCGGCTGGGGGATGGGACGATCTTCCAGAATAACCCTTCGAGGTTCTTGAAATACTACTGTCACGTTTCCTGCCTTTGCCATGATTTTCTCTCCCCTCATTTTTTTACGTCGTGCTACTGCTTGTAATCCAGGACCACCACCTCCGTCTCCTCTGGAAGGTTCGTCTTGCTCACTTTCAAACTTTCCCTAGGAGTGACATCCCCGACACCCATCTCCTTCAGAAAGGGATCCACG
>JAYEMR010000083.1:0-13652 GCA_034718215.1 Chloroflexota bacterium | reverse complement strand
GCCGCCAGGAACAGGGATGGGGCAAGTTTTTTCACTGGGCGGTTCCACCACTCCTGCTGGGAGCCATCATCGTGGGGGGATTCTACCTGCCCTTCATGCTGCACCCCCACTTCCAACAGACCGCCACGTACCTGGGTGAGAAGCGGGTGGGGGGCGACTTTCCCTACAACAATCTGGCCGACTTCTTTCTGCGCAGCACCTTCTACAGCGCCAGCTACTACATCCTGCTGCTGATCTTCGCTCTGCTGGCGGGCCTGATCGCCCAGCTGCGCAGGGCCTATCCACGTCGTCCCTGGCTTGTTCCCCTTTCCGCCCTCACGGGGCTGATGGCCATCGCCTTCTGGCCCAACCTCTGGCGGGTTGGAAGAGCGAACCTCTCTCTGGTGGTTTTTACCCTCATCGCCGGCGCACTCCTCTTGATCCGCGCTATTTCCGATGAACGAGGCTTGCTCATCCTATGGTTTGCGGCCCCAGCGCTTCTCTACTTCTTCCTGATGCTCAAAGTTCACACTCACTACTACGTGGCCTTCCCCGCCGGACTCCTGATCGTGGGGCTGGTCCTGGACCGGGCCATCGGTGCTTTACAGAGGATGAGGGCTCGGCGCTGGATTCGGCCCGCCTGTGCGATAGGGGGGCTGGCCCTGTACTTGATCTTCGGCTACTATATCTACTGGGCCTTCATCCAGCATGATTCAGAGTACCATCGGGTCTATCCTCGGTCCAGGTTGGCCCTATACTGGATGCCCTGTGGGGATCACCCTCCCGGCGGTGGCTATTTCGGCTTCCCTTACCGGACGGCTTGGAAGGCAATCGGTGGACTGTATGCGACGGGTGTACTGCAGGGCACCTACAGCAGCGATCAGGAGGGTTTGGTCACCAACTGGTACACGCGGGGCGCGCTGCGCTGTCCGGAGCCCGATCTCTTCATCGTGGCCCGCGATGTCCACGAGCCCCATGAGATCATCGCCGGCGTGGTGGACGGAACGTATACGCCCGACGCCCGGGTGCTGCGTGGGGGAGTGCCTCAGCTTTGGATATATCGGCGCGGAACGGAGGCCCCCATCGTGGATTACACCTTTGCCCAGTACGCCGCCGAATTCGACCGGGAACTCTCGGCGCCCATCTTCCGCGTGGGGGCGCCCCTCGACGAGGTCTTCAGCCCCCCGCATCCCATGAAGGCTCGGTTGGGGGATCATTTCCTGTTAGCGGGGTGGGGTCTGGATCGAAAGGCCGTTCGCCCCGGCGAGCAGGCGCTGCTGACCCTGTACTGGCGGACGCTGAAGCCCACCTCAGTTGATTATCATGTCTTCGTCCACGTGGGCCGGGAGGCCGAGATCGCTCAGCAGGACAGCATCCCCCGCTGTGGCCAGCATCCCACCTATCGCTGGCAGCGGGGCGAGGAGGTGGTGGATCGCTACCTACTGGATGTCGCTCCCGACGCGGAGGAAGGCGGTCATTCCATCCGGGTGGGGATGTACGACATCGCCGACGGGGAGCGGCTTCCCATCACCGATTCCCAGGGTCAATCGCTAGGCACCAGCCTGTTGCTCACCCATCTGCGAGTGGGGGGGGCGCGGTTTGAGATGCCCCCCATACCCCATCCTCAGGAGGCCACGCTGGGGGGGAAGATCCGCTTCCTGGGCTACGATCTGCCCTCCGCGGAGGTCCGTCCCAGTGAGCCTATCCGCCTCACCCTGTACTGGCAATGTCTGGAGGAGATGGAAATCAGCTACACCGTCTTCGTCCACCTGCTGGACGAGGAGGGGCAGATGTGGGGGCAGAGGGATGTCCTCCCGCACGACGGGCGACTGCCCACCGACCTCTGGATGCCCGGCGAGGTGGTAGCGGACTCCCATGAGGTCCCTGTGGCACCTGATGCGGAGTCAGGGAGCTACACCTTTGAGGTGGGGATGTACAACGCTCTCACAGGGCGACGGCTGCCGGTGGTGAGAGCCGGCGGTGAGCGGCTGCCAGGGGATCGGATCATCATAGGTGGCATTCACCTCTCCAAATAGTCATAGAGCGCCTGTTAAGAGAATTTGAGCGTCTACAGAGATTACAATGACTTCATCAGTAAAAGAAAGCCTATATATACTGACAATGGTCATCCTTCTTGGGTGTTTTGTTCTCTGGGCAGCGTCCCACCTGGGTGAGTTTGTTCGATCTGACGACGAGGGAATGGATCTGATGAAGGCTCAGATGCTACGAGAGGGATATCGCCTCTATAGCGACATCTGGTCTGACCAACCTCCCTTCTTTACGCTGTGTTTGGCTTGGGCCTTTGATCTGTTCGGGGACTCGGTGCTGGTAGCAAGGAGCGTGACAATTGCCTTCGCCTGCCTTGGGGTGGTTGGCACAGCCTGGATAGGGCGACTACTGGGCGGGAGGATGAGTAGCTTAGCAGGAGTCGCCTTCTTGATTCTTAGTCCCCGTTTCCTCAACTTATCCCGCTCAGTCATGATTGGATTGCCTGCGGAAGCTCTTGGCACCTTGGCGATGGCATGCGGGCTGATGGCGTTACATACCGGTTGGGAAGTCTGGCTCATAGCCGCGGGACTGGGCTTATCTGCTAGCTTGATGACCAAACCGATCGAGCCTTTCTTGTTTGTGCCTCTGGGAGTCATCGTCTGGTTTCTAGGCCAAAAGAGTAAGGAGACAGGATGGCGTCGATGGGGTAAGGGGTTACTGTTCTTGATCCCTGCTCTGATAATTCCTCTGCTTGTTGCCTTTTGCCTATTCGAAGGCCCACTACTCGTCGACCAAATCGTCGGCACCTATTTTCAGCGTCAACAAACCCACACTTTTCGCCTTACTCGAGTGATCTCTAAGATAGTGGACCATGTACTTAAAGGAGGGCTGCTTTATTGGACAGGCCTCTTCTTGGCGCTGTATGGCCTTGTCCTGACCTGGCGCGAGCGCAATAGGAAGGGAATAGTGGTATCAGTCTGGCTCTTCAGCGCCCTTGTCACTCTGTGTAGTCAAACTCGCCTTCGGTCACGCTATCTTCTTCTTCTCTCTTTTCCCTTGGCAGGCTTATTGTCCATGGGCTTGCGCGATTTGAACTGTCGTGTTGGACTCGCCTGGACAAAGCCTCGACAGCGATGGTATTCAACTATGATGGAAGTAGCGGTTATCATTTCCCTAGCTTTGGGTACCATTAGTGGGATTCGCTCCGCGTTAGCTGAAACGTGTGACAACCATCCTGCTGAAGAAGAGGCAGTAGCCATACTGAGATCAACATGCACATCGGACGGCTATGTGATCAGCGATGACGGCATATTCCCTTTTCGTGCAGGTCTCCTGACGCCGCCAGCATTGACTGTTATCTCTGGTCGCCGCATCGAGACAGGCCAACTGACACCAGAGACCTTAATAGCAGCATCTGAACAGTACAGGCCGCAAGCCATAGTTCTCTGGGAGAACAAATTTATGCGCCTGCCAGAATATGTGGACTGGGTGAATCGCCACTATTGTCTGGCAAGAGCCTGGAGCGATTCTCAACGAATCTACACAGCGTGTGAGATCCTCCAGCAATCTGATGGCTTAGAAGTGCAATTTGGCGAACTCTTTGGTATAGCAGGATGGAGCCTGGGCGTCCGTAGCGGGAATGATGGAGTGGTATCTCCGGGTGACACTGTTCTTGTCACTACACGTTGGCAGACCTTACGGCCCACCGATGCTGACTATCACATCTTCTGTCACCTAGGGAAAGAGACATTGATCGCCCAGTGGGACGGCAGGCCCCGACGGGGGGAATACCCCACTTATCGCTGGCTACAGGGGGAGGAGGTAATAGATAGCTGTATCCTGAAGATTCCTGCAAATGCACCAGAAGGGTATTATCCCCTTTGGGTCGGAATGTATGACATCGTTGGGCGGGACCGCTTACCTGTCAAGGATGCACAAGGCCAACACATTGGTTCAGCTCTGTTGCTAACTCACTTACGTGTTGGCAAACCTGAGTTCGAAAAGCCAATTATCTCACAACCCCATGAGGCAAAGCTAGAGGATCAAGTCCGATTCTTGGGGTACGATCTACCGCTAGAGAACGTTCGCCCTGGAGGTCTGGTTAACCTCACTCTGTATTGGCAATGCTTAAAGGAAATGAACACCAGCTACACTGTGTTCACCCATGTCTTGGACGCCGACGGCAGCATAGTGGGCCAATGGGATAGTATCCCGCAGGGTAGCACGCTGCCGACCACGACTTGGATGCCCGGTGAGTTTGTGGCGGATCACTATCAGATTCCTGTTGCAGAAGATGCGCCCCCCGGTCCTTATCACATCGAGGTAGGGATGTACGATGTCCACACAGGGCGACGGCTGCCGGTGGTGAGAGCCGGCGGTGAACGGCTGCCTGGGGATCGGATCATGATCCCACAGGGGATCCAGGTGAAGTGAATTGGTGTAGGGCGCAAGGTTCTGAAGTCAATAGGTTGATCCAGCAAAGGGGGAAAAAATGCGCTCCATCCTGAGTCATGCACCTCGGATCAAGCTTCGTACTAGGGTCACAGCTATACAATTGGATCTCTTGATTAGCCTAGCTCTTCTCCTCTTAGCCCTTCTCCTGCGTCGTCCGTATTTGCATCTGATACCCCGTTACACAGATGAGGTGGGCGAAGCGGTATTGGCTATGAGCATCGCCAATGGTGAGTGTTTCCCGCTAACGAGTCGGGAGTCATACTACGGTGTTGTCCATCTAGGCGTGATGGCAGTGATCTTCCGACTCTTAGGGCCTAGTCCCCTGATCCCCCGTGATTTGGCTATGGTCACTGGAGCGCTCACGGTTGTATCCACATACTGGTTAGGCCGTCTGGTGAAGGGTAGGACTGTGGGAGCATTGGCGGGCCTGTTCATGGCGACCAATTTCTCCCACATTCTCATCAACAGCCACATCGGCTCGCCTAGTTGCATAGTTCCCTTGCTCACCACAGCGCTGGTCAGCTGCTTATACGCAGCCATCCGTAAGAGATCTACCTGGTTGCTAGCGATCAGTGGATTTCTGGGTGGGTTGGCTATGCAGCTGCACCCGGTTAGCAGCGCACTGCTATTGGGTATGGTGATCTGGTTTCTGATGCAACCAGAGGGGCGTGCTTGGCTCAAGGAAGCATCCCCTTATTTGGCTTCGCTCTCCTTTCTCCTGGCCTATGCCAACATGATCTGGTACAATGTGCGAACAGGCCTTGGATCCCTGCGGGCGGCAGCGGATCCCAGAAATGCCTTCGTAAGCCAGTTCACTCCTCTGCTCTACTTGAACAATTTGCGGAACCTTCTCCTACAATCAGCCAAGATGGTCAGCGGCACCTTCTTGCCAGGATTTCGGCCCGAGGACTATATTCTACAGCCGGAGGTCATGATCTTCGGGGTGGTCCTGCTAGCAGCGATGATCCTGGTCGCCTTGCGACGTCAGACCTCAATCTGCGTTGTGGGATGGACTGTATCTGTATTGACAATCCCTTTGTTCACAGATGCACTCAATGCCCTGCTGGACACGCGGTACCTGACTTTTCTCCTGCCCCTTAACTTCGTGGCTCTGGGCACTGTTTTCTCATCACTTTTTGACCAAGTGAGGGCAAATGTTTGGTGGCGCTGGCTTCTGGTGTTTCTGCTCATGACGGCCATGATCTATCCGCTCTGGGGCCTGGCCAATCGGTATCATCGTGATGTGATCAATCGCCAAACCAACTACCCTGTGCTGCGGATAGCGGAGCAGATCCGCCGAGAACAACATCCACGACTAATGACCTTGTACGATAAAAAACTGCACAAAATCGACTTCGGAAGTGGGGGCAATGTCGGTCGCTCCCTGGCTTTCCTGTTGAGACTGTCCCGTGTATCATATCGTCCCCGAGAGATGGAACTATTGCGATGGAGGCTCCACACTGAGGGGGCAGCAGGGCGCTTGGTCATCACCACGGAGGCGAATCGCGTGCTGCTAAGCAATCACTTCTGTCTGAGGGCACTGGATATCGAGCCAGCCACAGCAGAAGCGCCACGATATGGACTGTATCGGGTCGAGACTGCTATAGGCGAGCAAGGGACTTTTAATGCGCTGAAGGAGCTACCTGCAGGAATAAGAGATACACCGGGAATCATCTTTGACGACCGAATTCAATTGCTGGGATTCGATCTCAAACCCAACCGGGTAGTGCCAGGAGAGGGTCTGGAACTCACACTTTGCTGGAGGGCATTGGCACCTATGGAGACCAATTACACCGTATTCACACATCTCACAGACGACGAAGGGCACATATGGGGACAGCAGGACAACCCTCCACGCTGTAACACCTATCCCACCTCGCACTGGCAGCCGGGTGAGATCATCCTAGATCCCTTCTACATCCGCGTAGATGAGAACGCCAGCCCAGGAACCTATACCCTGATGGTGGGACTCTACGAAGCGGCGAGCGGCCAGCGACTGACTGTGCATAGCGCAACAGGGAGATGGATGGAGGAGGGGAATCGGGTACGCTTGGCGACATTGGAGGTGCCCCGCCAGTAGTCCTCTGGGGGGCGAGACCACCGCTGATCGGATACAAGAGTTCATCAACCATGATCTCACGCAAGTTGGAGCTCTCGCTTCTGATACTGCTCCTGTGCCTTTCCCTCTTCCTCCGCCTCCACGCGCTCGATGTCTTCTTAAGCGGCGACGAGGCCAAGTGGATCTGCCGGGGGATCAACTTTCACGCCGCCCTCGCTCGGGGCGATCTGAGGGGGACCTACCAGTCCGAACACCCCGGTGTGGTGACGATGTGGATCTCCACGCTGGCCGTGCCCCTCTCCCAGGCGGGGGAGTGGGTTGATCTCTGCGCCCAGACCGGCGGCAGCAAGCTGACCCGCGTCGAGGATCACGCGGCGTTGGCTCGCCTGCCCTCCCTCATCTTTCGAGCCCGACGGCTGCTGGCGATCGTGACCTGGCTGGGCATCGTGGGGATGTGGTGGCTCTGCCGCCGCCTCTTCGATGAGCGGACGGCCCTGCTAGCGGTCCTCTTCATCGGCCTCGATCCTTTCTATCTTGCTCTGTCAAGGGTGCTACACCTCGATGCGCTGCTGGCCACCTTCATGGCCCTGTCTGTGCTCAGCCTGATCCTGTACGTGAGGGGCGGCCATCGGCGTCGCGATCTGGCCCTCTCGGCGGTGACCGGCGGGCTGGCCATGGCCAACAAATCGCCAGGGTTATTTCTTATCCCCTGGACTGGGCTGCTGCTCCCGGTTTTCGCCTGGCTGAATCCAGAGGGCCAGAGGCGCGAAAGGGTGTGTGGGGCGCTCAAGACGGCGGTGCTGTGGGGCACCGTGGCCCTGGGCGTGGTCCTACTGCTGTGGCCGACCCTCTGGGTGGATCCCCTGAGCGCGCTGGGGCAGGTTTTCGGCGCGGCAGTGGGCTACGCCGAGGAACCCCACGGCCACTCCAACTTCTTCTGGGGCCATATCCGCCCCGATCCCGGCCCGGCCTTCTACCCCGTGGCCTGGGCCTTCCGCACCACCCCCTGGGCCATGCTGGGGCTTCCTCTGATACTCTTTAAGTGGCGGGGCCAGAAGAAGCGCCCTGTATTTTTGATGCTCGGTGGCTTCGCCCTGCTCTATGCTGCCTTCATGACCCTGGGCGCCAAGAAGTTCGACCGCTACCTGCTGCCCATATTCCCCTTTGTGGACCTGCTGGCCGCCGCAGGGTGGGCGCATTTGGTCAACCAAAGCACGCAACACGCGACACGCAACACGCAGCACACTCGGAACGCCAAACTCGAAACTCTGTTGACCTTGGTCCTGCTTGTGGCCCAGTTTGCGGCGTTGTGGTCCAGCCAGCCCTATGCCTTTTCCTACTACAACCCGCTCCTGGGCGGTGCTGGGGTAGCCCAAAGGGTGTTGTTGGTTGGCTGGGGAGAGGGGATGGAGAGGGCGGCCTACTATCTGAACCAGAAGCCCGACGCGGAGCAGTTCCACGTCAACACGGCCCACATCTCTCAATTCGCTCCCTTCTTCGAGGGCCACACCAGCAGCGCCAGCGATCTAGATCTGGCTGAATCCGACTACTATGTCTTCTACATCAACACCATCCAGCGGCTTCGGGAGCCGGAGGTGCTTCTCCGTTTCTATGGGCGGGTAGAGCCGGAGAAGGTGGTAAGAGCCCATGGCATTGGCTACGTCTGGATCTATCCCAACATCTTGTACCGCCCGGCGTTGGATTACATCGAGGCCCACGCTGATCCAGAGGACAGCGTGATTCTTCTGGACGTTGACTCCGCGCTGGCGAGGCACTACGATGGCCCGCTGAAGGTGGCGGTGGTTGAGGGCTCCATACTCGAGGACGATATCATCCGCGGGCTCGCCCAGGCCACGGAGGGGCGGAGCCAGGTGTGGTACCTGAACTTCCCCAAGACGCCCGGCGACGCGCGGGGCCTCGTCCATCGCCATCTGGAGGCTCAGGCCGATCTGGAGGAGAGAGCTTATTTTGAGGGCATGATCGTCGAGCGCTACGACCTGCATTCCGACGCTCAATTCGTCATACCCACCCCGACCGTGCAGCGTGAAATCAGGCTGGGCGATCAGATCCGCTTCCTGGGCTACGATCTGCCGAATCCTGAGCTGAGCAGTGAGCAGCCGCTGGAGGTGACCCTCTACTGGCGGGCCACAGCCTCCGTGGACACAAGCTACACCGTCTTCACCCACCTCCTAGGGCCCGATGGTAAGCTCTGGGGCCAGCTTGATCAAATCCCCCAGGATGGGACCCGGCCCACGGACATCTGGCTGCCGGGGGAGACCATCGTTGACCATTACAAGATTCCGCTCAAACCCGGCGCACCTGCCGGTGATTACACCCTGGCCCTAGGGCTCTACGATCTCCAGACCATGAATCGGCTGCCTCCAGTGGACGCCAGCGGCCGGTGGCTGCCGAAGAATCGCATCTTGATCGAGGGGTTGAGCCTGCAGCCGAGTGGGCGATGAGGAGTGAGCAGATGAGAGGGACGGATATCGCGTACAGAATTGCCTTGGTTGTCATCCTCCTCTGTTTTCTCCTCTGGCAATGGGACCAGCTGGGCAACTTCGCCTGGCCGAGGAGCTCTTCGCCTGGATTCAGGCCAATCTCACTCGGGATATTGAGTTTCTCTGGGGGCCCTCCACCACGCTGGGCAGTTGGCGCTATGAAGGCGAGTACTACTTCAACGAGATCCCCTCCGATGCGCGCTCTTGGGCGGATCTTGCAGCCTATGCGCGCCAGGAGGGGTGCAGCTATGCAATTATGGACATCCACACACTCCATCGCCGGCAGAAACTGCTGGCCTCTTCCTTCGCGGCAGAGCAGGGCCGTATCCATATCCGAGCCCTCCCTTCCAATTGGGCCTTAACCTACGTCCAGCCCGGACTGCCCTGCCGCTGGTGTGTGTTCCAAATGCTGGATCAGCAGCCGATTGGCCACCCCCTTTCGCTCACCCTGAGAGGACAGATCCGCCTCCTGGGCTACGAGGTGGCAAACGCAAGGGTGCAGGCGGGAGGTCATCTGCATTTCACGCTGTACTGGCAGCCGCTAACGACTATCGGTGAGGATTACACCGTCTTCACCCACCTGCTGGGGCCGGGGAACGTGCTGCTGGCTCAGGTGGACCGCCAGCCGCTCCAGGGGCGGGTCCCCACGGGGCAATGGATTCCCGGCGGAATCTATGCCGATCGGTTCGACATGTCCCTGCCGGCAGATACTCCGCCCGGCGAGGCCCAACTGGAGGTAGGGCTCTACCAGCTGGCGACCATGGAGCGGCTGCCAGTTGTCACACTCGAGGGCCAGCGGCTGCCCGAGGATCGGGTGCTCCTGTCCATACCTATCATCATTGGTGAGGCAACGAGTCAATGAGGAAACGAGGGAATGAGGAAACAAGGCGATAAGGCAACGAGGGAACAGGGCAACGAGGCAACAAGTCCCCCGTTGACTCATTACTTGTCAACTCGTTACCTCTTAGCAGCCCTGCTCATCCTGGGAGCCATCTACTACCTGGACCGCATCGCCCAGTGGTTCGCTTACGACGACGAAGGGGGCTACCTCTACGCCGCCTGGCGCATCGGTGCTGGGGAGCTGCCCTATCGCGACTTCCTGACTCCCAAGCTGCCCGCTTTCCTCTATCCCGGCGCGCTGATACTCAAGCTGACCGATAACTCGGTGTTCGCCATCCGCGTATTCAGCACCCTGTTCACCTTGGGGGCCGTGGCGCTGCTGTACCTCACCCTGCGGCGGCTGTGGGGTGACCGCGTGGCGCTCCTGGCCATGATCCCCGCTCTACTCCAGCGCGACTTCTTCTGGGCCGCCCGCTTCTTCCGCCCCGAGGCTCCTATGCTTTTCTGGGACGCGCTGGGGCTGTATCTGTTCGTGGTAGCCCACCATGGGACGACTGCCGAGGGGGCGACCGCAAGGGATCGCCCCTACATGGCCGTGTCAGGAGTGGCCTTCGCCCTGGCCACCCTATCCAACCTCTTCGGCCTGCTGCCATTGGTGGGATGCCTGCTCTTCCTGGCGGTCCAGGCCTGGCGAGAGCGGGCCTGGGATCAAGGGGTGCGGAGTGGGCTGTGGATGGGAGTTCCCTATGCGCTAGTGGGCGGGCTGACAGTGGGCCTCTTCATCCTGCTGGCCCCCAATTTCCTGAGCGCAGTGCTGGGCCATCACCTGCGGCAGGGCCGCGAGCTCACCCCCTGGCAGGTGGCCCTCAAAGGGCTGAGGCTCTACTGGGATGTCTGCCGCGTCCAGCCGGTCCTGATGCTATTGGCCCTGATCGGGGGGATTCGCTCCCTCCGAAGCCGGCATCGCCTGGCCTCCATCTTCGTCTGGCAGCTCCCGACTGCCTTGTCCTTTCTATTTATATCGCGAGGGCTTCAGGCCCGTCACCTGGTGTACCTGGTCCCCTCTCTGTCCGCGCTGGCGGCCATCGGGCTGGCCCCCCTGTGGGAATCGCGCCGCCTGAGCTGGGGGGCACTGGCCTGGCGGGGCGGGCTGATCCTTCTGCTACTGGCAGCGGCGCTCTATCCCTCTTGGAGGGATAACCGACGGGTGGCCGGGTTGTGGGAGCGGGATACACAGCGGCTGGCGGATTACATACGGGCTCACACGGACCCCGATGACTACGTCCTGTCCGACTATCCGGGGCTCAACTTCTTCGCCCGGCGGATGACCACGCCCCTCGCGGCCGGGATATCACGAGGGGCGGCCAAGAGCGGGCAGATCACAGGGAGCGATCTGATCCGCGAGATCGAGGCCTACGATGTGCGCATGGTGATCCTCAACGTGGCCCAGGGCGCGCACCAGTTGGTCAACCTGCGCGACTATCCAGCCTTCAAGCGGTACCTCCAGACCCACTTCCATCTGGCCGGGCGCGCCATCCGCGACTATCGGCTGTTGGAGATATATCATCGCCGAGACCTCTGGCCGGGCGAGATCGTGGGGGTCAACTTCGGCGACCAGCTCCGGCTGAGCGGATTCCAGTGGACGGATGCGGAGGCGCCACCCGGGAAAGAGCTCCGGGTGAAGATGCGCTGGCAGTCCACCCAGGACATGGGGGCCGACTACCTGGTCACCCTGATCCTGCGCGACGAGGAGGGGCATCAGTGGGGGCTGGGCTCCAAACGGCTGACCGACGTGGATGCCCAGACCTACTGGGACGAGGAGGGGCTGGAAAGGGCGGTGCTCATCCCCACCTCTAAGTGGCCCGTGGCGGAGACGACGGTGGGGGCCTTCGAGCTGCCGGTGGATCTGGCCACCCCTCCGGGTGAGTACACGGTCCTGGTCCGGGTGCATCCTCCGGCCGTATGGGAGGGGTTGCCTGTCCGCAGTAGTGGCGGGGCGGCCTCTGGCTTCGACTATCCCCTGGGCAAAGTGTGGGTTCTACCCGCCTCAGAGCCTCCCTCAATCGAGACTCTGCAGATTGCTCAGCCACGTCGAGCGGACTTCGGGAGGGAAATCCGCCTGCTGGGCTGGGATGTCTCCACCACTGACGTGAGACCGGGCGACGAGGTGCACCTGTCTCTTTACTGGAGAGCACAGCGCTCCCTGCCGACCGATTACATCGCCCGGCTGTGGCTCATTGATGAGCAGGGCCATTTTGGTGGGGAGGTGCGAGCCGAGCCGGCGGGTCAGCACACCACAAGTCAATGGCGGGCTGGAGAGATCCTCCGGGGGCAGTATGATCTCACCGTGGACGCTGCTGCGCCGGCTGGTAACTACTCCCTGATGTTGAACCTATTCGACAAGTCGGGGGATCCTTTGCGGGCCTCCGACGTTAAGCTGGGCGCGATCACGGTTTCAGGTCGCCAGCGGCTCTTCGAGCCTCCAGCCGAGATTCAGCACGAGGTCAAAGCAGAACTGGGAGGGCTGGTCCGCTTCTTGGGGTACGATCTGCCGCGGACGGAGGTGTCACCCGGCGAAGTGCTGTCCCTCACCCTCTATTGGCAGGCTCTACAGCGCATGGATACCAGCTACACCGTGTTCACCCATCTTCTGGACGAAAACTATCGTATCTGGGGCCAGCGGGATAACATCCCCGTCCAGGGTACATATCCCACCACCGGCTGGCTGGAGGGGGAGGTTATCGTTGACGAGTATCAGATCCCAGTGCGTGAAGATGCCTCGCCAGGCTGCTATCGGATTGAGATCGGGCTCTACGATGCGGCCACGGGTATCCGCCTGCCTGTGGTGGATCCCGCTGATCGGGCACTCCTGGGCGATCATCTGCTCCTGGAGGAGGAGATCACGGTCAGGGAAGTGCGATGAGTAGGAGGAAGTGGCGATGCCCGCACCTAATCGGGTACAGGTGAAGGAGCAATTTGTCCGCGATCTCTCCGTAGATGATCAGGTGGTGGACTTCTTCCTGGTCAAGCACAAGGAGTTGGAGTGGTTCCGGGATCGGACGCGGGGGCAGTTCCTGACGCTGGTGCTGATGGACCGCACCGGCGAGATCCTGGCACGTGTGTGGGAGCAGGGGCCTGAGCTGGCGGAGGTCTTCGACGAGGGAGATGTCGTCAAAGTACAGGGGGAGGTGGAGGAATATCGGGATCGGCGGCAGATCATCGTGGAGCGGCTGCGCCTCGCCGAGCCTGAGGAGTACACGCTGGAGGACTTCCTGCCCTCTACCGAAAGGGACGTGGAGGCCATGTGGCGTACGCTGGAGAGGGCCATCGAGGGACTGGAGAACCCTCACCTGCAAGCACTCTGTCGGGCCGTGTACGAGGATGAGGGGTTCGCGGCCTCCTTCAAGCGAGCGCCCGCTGCCCGACGCATCCACCACGCCTATCTGGGCGGGCTGCTGGAGCACGTGGCCGAGCTGTTGGTGCTGGCCCGTCCCCTGTGCCGACTCTTCCCCGATATAGATTGCGATCTGCTGACATCTGGCATCCTCCTGCACGATATCGGCAAGGTGCGGGAGTTCACCTACGAGCGGGAGATCAACTACAGCGACGAGGGGCGACTGCTGGGCCACGTCCTGCTCAGCTATGAGATGCTGATGGGGCATCTAGCCTGTCTCGACGATTTCCCCCAGGAGTTGGCCCTTCGCCTGCGGCACATGGTGCTCAGCCATCATGGGCGCTACGAATGGGGCTCCCCCCGCCGCCCCAAGACCCTGGAGGCATGCGCTCTGCATTATCTGGACAACCTTGACGCCCAGGTCAACCGTTTTCAG
>JAYEMR010000082.1:0-13702 GCA_034718215.1 Chloroflexota bacterium | reverse complement strand
GTGAGTTCGTCTGTGCGAAAATCTTGCTTTTGTGGCATGATTTACCCCTTTTTGCAATCTGCAGGGGAATTATGCCACAAAATGCTCAATTTACCATCTGTTTATCCTAACCGTTGCGATTTACCGAGCCTCCCGATGGTAGGCTCCCATTCCAGAGGCAAAAGTGCGTACAATTGGAGCACCAACGTCACGAGCTAATTTTATGCACTCGACGACGTACGCCAAGTTGATCTCTCGATTGAAAGCCGACGGATCACAGAAATCATTGTATCCTGCCACGCAGGCAATCTCAAGACCCAACTCAGCGGCAAGATTCCTAATCCGCGTCCGATCCCCTGAGTCGAGGTCTAAGGGCAGCGCATGGGGGCGTTTGGCTGCTAGTGTGATCCCATCAAAGCCCAGCTGCGTGGCCTTCTCCATCACCTCTTCCAACGATAAGGCAGCCTGATCGGGCGTAACAGTTCCCGAGTAGCTCACCGAATGTAAAGATACCTTCATCGTTTGCGTCCTTAAACTACTCTGCAGGAGCATCAACATCGTAAGAAGCGAGCGCTATCTTCAGTCAAAACGCGCTCGCTTGTACACCAGTGCCTCCGCTATCTTGGTGAAGGCGGGGTCACTCGATGTTAAGCTCGTCCGCATGCCTTGCAACTTTGCGGAAGGCCTCGGCATGCTCTTCGATAATCCGCGGCCGGTAATGCTTGAACCACGGGATTGAATAGATGCGCTCCGGCATCGTCTCGGTGACAGGCAGACTGCCCTTCGGCTGTCGGACATCGCGGTCAGAGTTGGCGATACGTGTGGGCTTACCGTGGCCATAGATGTCAGCTTCATTCAGCATCGGATGCAAGTGCATCAACAGATTGTGGCCTGGATAGGTAGTAATACCTTCAGCTCTGACGGCTTCGCAGAATTTATGGATGCTGAGCCCTCCCAGTTCTTCAGCAACGTAGAGCCCGTGGGGCGAGTACCAACCTCCCATGGTGCTATCGGAACCCTCCGGCGGGCGAAGAGCTCTGAGACCAGGAACGCCTTCTAGCAGATCCCAGAAATAGTTCATTGCCTTCTGGATCTCTGCCATGCGCTCTTTATAATGCCTGAGCTGCACGCGAGCGACGGCCGAGGAAATCTGGTGCATACGATATTTGCAACCGCCCAGCGGCAGCCCCGCATATGGTTTGAGGTCGGGGCGTTCAAGCATCTGTCTGGTACGCCTGTAGTGGCCAAAGGCCACCGCGCGCTCATATATCTCCCTGTCATTGGTGATAACAATGCCGCCTTCGCCGCAGGGCAGTGCTTTCCCAGACATGATGGAGAAGGCCCCGACATGGCCGATGGTACCTATCAGCTTGCCTTTGTACAGACCACCATGAGCGTGGGAAGCGTCCTCAATGACCTTCACACCATGCTTATTGGCGATTTCCATGATTGGATCCATATCGCAGGGATAGCCTTGATAATGTACAGCTATAATAGCCTTAGTCCGATCGGTGATCCGGTGTTCAATATCCGCAGGATCGATCGTGACAGTGTTGGGATCTACCTCGGCATAGACAATCGTCGCGCCGAGGGAAAAAGCCGGTAGTGCCGAGGCCCAATAGGTCAAGCTGGGGCAGATGATCTCGTCCCCCACACCCACATGGCAGCCGAACATAGCTGTGTGCAGTGCCGCCGTACCCGTATTATGGGCCAAGGCATATTTCACGTCATGCCAGGCAGCAAACTCCTCCTCGAATTTCATGGTCACGTCCAGGTCGGACATCTTACCAGCACGAAGCACCTCAAGGGCAGCTTGCTCATCTTCTTCGGTAATGATTGGCCACGTGAATATGTCGCCCAGATCAGTTTGAACTGCTTTTGGTCCACCGTTGATGGCCAACTCGCTGATCTTAGTCCTCATGTCATCACTCCTTCTCGAAGTCTTCTTGGTCCTGTTCTCAAGGTACCGTCCTTTTAGATCTCCTGCACCAGCGATTATGCGCTTCTCCAGTTTCTTGGATCACCGCCCAGTGATACCTGTCATGGAGATACCTTGCAGGAAATAGCGCTGGGCTGAGAAAAAGAGGATAATAACGGGGACAACCATGAGACTTGAGACAGCCATCAACCAATGCCATTCGGTGTCATGTGCACCCTGGAAGGTGAGAATACTTAAGGCCAAGGTCTGTCGCTCTACGTCATGTAGGTAGATCAGAGGTCCCATGAAGTCATTCCAGTGGGTGATGAAGGAGAAGATCGCTACTGTAGCGATCACAGGTTTGGACAGAGGCAAGATGATCTGCCACCAGATCCGGATATGGCCGGCACCATCTATCTTTGCCGCGTCATCCAACTCCAGGGGAATGCCCATGAAGAACTGCCTACAGAGGAATATGTAGAAAGAACCACTATAGAGACCTGGCAGCCACCCAGGAACAACAAGTGGCAGAAGGGTGTTCACCCACCCCATTTTGCTGAACATAACATAGGAAGGCACCATAGTCACCGCCCCAGGCAGCATCATCCTGATAAGTACCAGCCAGAAAATTAGATCCCTCCCTGGGAAGCGCAGCCGGGCGAACCCATAGCCTACCAGGGTGGAGACCAGTACCTGCCCGATCAGTATCGTAACACAGTAGACCATGCTGTTTTTGAAGAAAAGATGGAAGGGCAGGATGGTCAGTGCCTCAGGATAGTTCTCCCAGCGGATGGGGTTAGGAATCCACTGGGGCGGGTAAGTGAAGACCATCCCCTTGGGCTTGAGGGAGGTGGTGAACAGCCAGTAGAGAGGAATCACCATCGTGATAGAGATGGGAATCAGAAAGAGGTGGGCTACCAATTCCTTGATCACGCTCCTTGTCCGCGTAGTCCATACGCTGGAGAGCCAACCTCTCCTCTCTGTCACCTCTCTCGCTACCACTCGCCTTGCTCTCGCTTCGGTATCGGTAGGCATGGATCACAGTCTCCTTTCCGCCTCATAGTACACCCAGCGCTCTTGCAGCCGAAACTGGATGATGGTCAGGATGAGGATGATGGTCAACAAAAGCCACCCCATGGCAGAGGCATAGCCCATGTGATGAAAATAGAAACCCTGCTGGTAGAGATAAAGGACATAGAAGAGCAGACAATCCTGGATACCCCCGACCCCATATGACCGACTCCCTCCTGCTCCGGCGGCGGTCATGACGAAAGCCGTAGTGAAGATCTGGAAGGAGCCAATGATGCCCATGATCAGGTTGAAGAAGATCACCGGGGATATTATGGGGACAGTCACGTTCCAAAAGCGCCCCCAGGTCCCCGCTCCATCTATCATCGCCGCCTCGTAGAGGCTTTCCGGGACACCCTGCAGTCCGGCCAGGAAGATGACCATCGTTGGCCCTAGGCCCCATAGGCCCATGAAGATAAGGCAAGGTTTGGCCAGATGAGGATCTAAAAGCCAGTCCTGATGTCTTATCCCAAACAGATCCAAGGCGCTGTTAGCCATACCCCATTGGGGGTTAAAGATCCACACCCACAACATGGCACTGGCCACCGCGGGTGTGACGGAGGGCAGGTAGAAGATGGTCCGGTACCAGCGGATTCCTTTGATCTTCAGGTTCATGGCCAGGGAGGCCAGGAAGGATGTAACCAGGTAGAGAGGGACGGAGATGCCGGCGTAAAAGGCAGTATTGAACAGCGCGATCCGAAGACGCTCATCCTGAGTGAGGCGCATGAAGTTCCCCAGGCCGACCCATTCGGCCGGCTTGATGATATTATATTTGGTGAAAGCCAGGTAGAATGCGATAGCCATAGGGATGGCGGTAAACCATAGGAAACCCACGAGAAAGGGAGAGGTGAAGAGATATCCAGTAATGGTCTCCCGCCACCTCCGCGTCCGTTGACCGAGGAGTTTAGTCGCGATCGTAGACATTAGAAACCTCCTGTTGGCAAGTTAAGAACCAGCCATGGGAGGGAAACCTCCCATGGCTGGTTCGGTCGCTGTGGGCTAGTACTTCGCCGGCAGCTCGCCGTGCTCGAGGAGATAGTCGACGCCCTCGCAAATCTTCGCCGTGGCCTCTCCCACATCCATCTGAATCTTCTCTAAGACCATCTTCTCCCAGTACTTGTCGATGATGGTCCACATCTCAGGCCAGTACTCGGTGATGGGCTGCAGGCCCCAGTAGGGTTGGGAGTCGATGAAGACCTCCTGGTGCTCCGGCCGCTCCTCAGGATGGATGAAGCTCGACTCCAGCGCCGAGATGCGGCAGGATAGCGAGTGCTCGTCCGCCCTGGCGACGATGGGTTGGTTCTTGGGGTCGACAATGTACATGACGAACTCCCACGCCGCGTCCGGGTACCTGCTTCCCTTCCCGATGGTGATGCCATCGTAGGTGGAGCGGACTATTCGCTCCCCCGTTTCCGGGTTCTTGGGGAAGTGCAGCAGGTCGAAGTCCAGCACGTCCTTGGGGATAGCCCGCAAGGTAGGAAGCCACCAGGGGCCGGTGATGTTCATGGCGATCTTCCCCTCTCGGAACAGGTCAGTGCTTCCAATGCCTGCGAACTCGGTGGACAAGGGAACCACGCGATATTTGTGCCGCAGGTCCATGAAGAACTGGATGGCCTTCACGGACTCGGGCGTGCTCATCGCACACTTCTTCTTGTCCTCAGTCAAGTAGCGGCCGCCCATGGTTCGGATGAAGGGCATGGGGTATATCCAGCCCGGCAGGGGGAAGGCCCCTCGGAGCATGTTCCCTGCCTCGTCTACCTTGACCAACTTCTTGCAGAGCTCCAAGAAGTCGTTCATGTCCCAGTCCCAGCCCTGGTCGGGCGGGGGCTCGACGCCCGCATCCTCGAAGACAGCCTTGTTGTAGTACCAGAGGATCGGTCCCCCGGAGAATGGCAGGGCATAGTAGTCACCTTTGCCATATACCTTTATTTCCGGAGACCACCTGAACATCTTCAGGGTGATGGGGATGAAGTCATCCATGTCCAGTTCTTCCCTGTACTGTTCGACATAGGGCTGGAGATTGCGGTAGAGCCCCTGTTCCACGTAGTAGGGGAAGTTCTCATCTGCGCAGTATATGGCATCAGGGAGATCCCCCGCTGCCGCCCTCATCTCGAGCTGCTCATAGTATCTCTCCGCGATGTATAGGGGTTTGATGTCGACATATGGGTTCTCCTCACTGTACACCTCGCAGAGGCGCTTCATATCGGGCACCCCTCCCACCGCGAAAGAGAAAGAGTAGTCCAGCTCGATCGTCTCCTTCGGCTTGGCGACCTCTTTCTCGACCACCACGGTCTCCTTTTTGACCTTCTCGACCGGGACTTCCTTCTCCACCTCGACGACCTCAGGGGTCGCCGGAGCACAGGCCGCCATGATCGCTCCGGTGGCCGCTGCGGCGGATAGCCGCAGAAAATCGCGTCGGTTCAGTTTTCTCTCTTTCATTGCATTTTCCTCCTTTGTGTGAAGAATCCTTTCTTCTCTTCAGCACTCTAGATCAGTCAGAATCACTGGCTCAGCGGTATTCGTCGAAACGGCCACTGACCCTCAGACATCCGATCCGACCTTCGACCGTAAGCCAAAATGCATTTTGCTCGTCGACTCCCTCCTTTCCCTGTCAGGGATATTGCACAGCCGCTGTTTTCCTGCACAATTACCCTCTACTTTACCGCCTCTGGATCTAACATCTATGACCAAATCTCATCTAGTTCTGTCTTTTTCCAGTACTTCAAATCCAATCAGTTTAGCTAAATCTTTGAAATCCTGTCTATAATCACCAAAAAACGCCGCTCTGTGATTACCAAAAGTTTCCCAAGAGACATTCTCAAGCAGTGCTTTTGCATCAGTTTTAACAGCTACTTTATTCCTGCCTAATACATCATCCCAGTATGGGAAGATCTCTTCGCCAGAAACTGTCTCGCCCGTGAAAATAGATAGTTTTTTCTTATACATACTTATCTTTGCCACTGTTACAGTCTCACCTATCGGATAGTTTGACTGTGCACAAACACCGCCTGTATTTTCTTCTACAAATGGTAAATTTCTTATAATGTAAGGTGCCTTTGGTCTATCTTGATAAGGTTTAAGCGAACCTTCACAGTGACAAATTATGGCTGTATTAATAAAGGGATCTATATTGTAATCACCCAATAGACCCGCACTACCGGTGATATATAATCCAAGCTGTTGAGTGATTAAACAATCTGTCAAGGTTTCAGAAGCGGCCGCTATACCATCTGTTAGGAGTTGGGAGGTAGGCATGCCTTGAGACGGAACACCTTCCTCAACCGCCTTCTGGAATCCAAGGGGCAGCCATCCAAATCCTTCAGTAGTTATAGCACCACAATTATATTCATCCATCAGCTCTTTCATACCTAGGTATAACTTTGCTGACCTCAGAACCTCAGCCTCATTTGTTCCTCGAAGTGCAACAGCTTCTGAAATCCATTTTTGAGCAACTTCCCTCGCTTCTTCTTCATCTGCTGCTTTCGTCTTTTCAAATAATTCCCTCTGTGGAACTGTTATAAATTCTGTCCCAAGTGTCTCTTTCAGGTTGTCAAGATAGACTTCCTCATATTCTTCTCTGCTCGTTTCGATCTGAAGTCCTATAGGTTCGAAATAGCCTAGGGTAGGCTTGTCCGTTACAACTAACACCTTCAACTCTTTCATCTTCGAGATAGTATCGATTAGCTTAACTTTTCTTGCTATGTCTTCTATTCGAAGCGAGTAGACTTTAGGGTCTTTGTCGCAATATACAGGCAAATAAGATGTTACGACCTTACTCTCTTTATAAGCATGAAAAGGGCCCGTATTGCAATGGTCCAAAGGACGCTCCACAGCTACTATGGGTAATCCTTCTTTTATCAGCTCATCTATTGGGTCAAGATTAAGTATCTCCCTACAAAAGACAAGCAGGCCATCTAAATCTTCCCTTTGTTCTTTTATATTCGAGATAGCTTCTTCAGCTTTTACAGGGGAAGCCTCACCAATAAAGAGAACATCTTTACACTCATCTTTAACTCTTTGGAGTATATCCTGATTTTTCATTACTTTTATATCAGGATGATACCTTTGATAAGCTTCAAATCCAACTGGATGAACAGCGGAAAGAAATAGAGTGTAGATTCTTGTGTTTTTGGTTTTCTGACCGGTCATATTTTAAATCTCCTTTTTTCATCTGCCGATAAATGTGAGAGATCTCTACTTACAAGCTTTCCCTTTGCCATCGGTCTTCCTCTCCATGCTCGTCAAGACCCGAATTTCGGATTCGCGCCATTCTGTGGTATAATAATCCAAGTGTAACCAACTTGTTTATATGATAACAGATCTTGGCGCTGGTGTCAACCCCTCTGCTGACAAGAAACTGACAGGATTCTGCCATCGAGGATGAAAAGCATGGAAACCTATGGCTCAATTGAGGAATTTGCCGAGCAGGTAAAGAAAGCTCTCAATCACCTTCACGATTACGTCCGCCTTCAGGGTTGTCCCCTGTGCTCCTCCTTCTTCCCTGACCCCTCATTGGAGGGGCCCGGCCGGGCCCAGCGCTTCCGACGGCTGCTGATGGAGACCATCGAGGAGCTGAGCCCGCCCAATCAGGTGCCGATCAATTCCAAGGCATGGCGCAGCTACCATCTCCTGTCCTCCCGCTATGTGGAATGGCGAGAGCCACAGGTGGTGATGCAGGAGCTGGGTATCGGGGAGCGGCAGTTCTATCGGGAGCAGCACAAAGCGGTCGAGGCCCTGGCCCAACTGCTGTGGGAGAAGTATCAGTGGGTCGAGGAATATGGGACTGATGAACGGGAGGCAGGATCGGACGAAGAGGCGAAGCCCCAGACTCTGCGCGGAGAGGCGGAGCGGTTGGCCTCGAAGCCGCAGAGGGTCGAGCTGAAGGAGGTCGTCCAGGGCGTGCTTCGAGTCGTGAGGCCCCTGTCCAGGGAGAGAGGTGTGGGAATCTCCCATCACCTCGAGGAGCACCTGCCAGCCATCTACGCCAATCGCATCCTCGTGCGCCAGATCCTCATCCAGGCCCTGAGCCGGTGCATCACCCAGCCGGAAGTCAGCGGGATACGTGTGGGGTTCATGCGAAGTAGAAGGCAGATAGAGGTGGAGGTGACCGTTTTCACCTCTCAAGGGACCCGGCAGTCCACCGCGCAGGCGCTCTCCTGGGACACCGCTCAACAGCTGGTGGAGATGGTCGGAGGAGAGTGGCGAGGGGTCACCGTGGGCCAGGAGCAATATCGCCTCCGATTTACGCTGCCCACCTCCGAGCCCCGTATGCTGTTGGCTATAGAAGATAACCCCGCGGCGGTCAAGCTCCTGGAGCGATACCTGATCCGCCAGGAGTACCAAGTGGTAGGCGCCTCAAATGGCGAGGATGCGCTGCGGTTGGCCCAGGAGTTGGAGCCCGATGTGATCACCTTGGACGTGATGATACCTAATCAGGATGGCTGGGAGGTATTGGATAAACTGAAACGCGATCCGGACACCAAGGAGATCCCAGTCCTCATCTGCTCGGTCCTGGATGAAGAGCAGGTGGGCTTTGCCCTGGGGGCCAGTGCCTACCTGAAGAAACCGTTCTCCCAAGCCCAGTTGCTGGATGTGCTGAGTGGTTTGTGGGGGAGGGGGGAGTAACGAGGCAACAAGTCGCGTCTCCCCTGTTGCTCGTTGACTTTCAGCTCTTCACAAAGCCAAATCGGCTCTGATCTCCTGGGCTCTACAAATGCAGGGTCAAGGACATTGGGGGTCAAGGGGGCGCAGTCCCCTACAGAGATCTGCGTTCTGGCGCTCGAAGCCCCCCCTCAAACTGGCAAGGGGAATCTGGAGTGCCAAAGCAAGCTTGCGCCCTCCAAAATCGCCCAGATGACCATCAACCCACCTCGGAACTTGATTCATGCTGTGAGCCTGAGCGTTCCACGCCCAGGCGCAGCTCCACCGAACGCAGGGTGTCCAAGATGCTCCTCAGATAGCTCATAGCTTCCTCATTGGAGAAACCCCTCTGGCGGGCGATGCCGATCAATCGGCCTCCCAACTGCTGACCATCCTCCAGGGTGTACCCCTTGGCTGTAACTACGATCACCGGAGTATCACGCAGCGCCTTCTCTTGGCGCATTCTCTCCAAGATCGCGTAGCCATCCACCTGAGGCATGAGCAGCTCCAGCACCATCAGATCGGGCCGCTCCTGCTCCAGCTTCGCCCAGGCGTCCTGCTCACTGTAGGCCCGCAGCACCTCGTAGTCCCGCCCCGCCGAGCGCATCATCCGCGCCAGAAGCCTCACTACTCGCGGATCGTCGTCCACGATCAACACTCGGTGCACCCGATCCTCACATCGTTCCAGGGCGGAAAGGAAAGCGTCACGGGTGATGGGCTTCACCAGGTAATCCTGCACTCCCAGAGCGGAGGCCAATCTCTCCTGTCCACCCAGGGGGCAGAGGATCACCGGCACATCCCGTCCAGTGAGATGGGATTGCAGGCGCTGAAGCTGTTGGGCCTCCTCTGTAGGGCCGATGTTCAGCAGCACTGCCAAAGGATGAAGCTCCTCGCATAGGGCAGGGAGCTGCTCCATATCCGAAGGCACCACCTGGAGGCTATCCAGCCGACGCTCCAGGAGGTGGAAGATGTCCTCTTCCTCGCTGATGGCCACCACCGTGTGCACCGGCCCGTCAGGGGGCAGGGGCTGCACCCCCCGGTGATCCAGTGGGGTCGTCTCCCTCCCCTCCTGAGCCAGGGGCAGGGTGAAGGAGAAGGTACTGCCCCGGCCGGGGACACCCTCGCTCTCCACCCATATCCGACCCCCGTGCATCTCCACGAATTCCCTGCTGATGGCCAATCCCAATCCTGCGCCGTCGTGCTGCCGAGCCAGCGAGCCATCCAACTGCCGGAACTCCTCGAAGATCTTCTCCTGATCTGCCTGTGTGATCCCGACGCCTGTGTCCGACACGCTCACCTGCACTTGGCCGTCGCGGCGCCGGGCCCGCAGGGTCACCTGGCCCTGATCGGTGAACCGCCGGGCGTTGTTGAGCAGGTTCAGGAGCACCTGTCGCACCCGCGTGGGGTCAATGTACAGGGCAGGAAGGGGCTCCTTGAGCTTCACCTCCAGGGCCAGCCCCTTTCCCTCAATCAGGGGCCGGATGATGTCCACTGCCTCTTGGATCACTTCCCCTAGATCGGCCTCCTGGCGAGAGAGGCGCATCCTCCCCGCGGCAATCTGGGAGAGGTCCAGGATATCGTCCACCAGGCTGAGCAGGTGCTGGCTGCTGCGGTAGATCTCGCGCACGTCGCCCAGGTATTCCGGTGGAAGGGGAGCGTCGTAACTCTCCGGCGAGAAGTACATCATCTCGCTGAAGCCGGCGATGAGGGCCAGGGGAGTGCGCAGTTCGTGGCTGACGTTGGCCACGAACTGTTGCTTCAACTGGCGCATCTCCTCGGCCACGTCGCGGGCCTTGGCCAACTCGTAGTTCATCTTTCGTATCCGGTAGGACGCCTCATCCAGGGCCTTCAGAGCGCGCTGTAAGCTCGCCCGTTGATCTCGGGCCAGCTCCGCCTTCTGCCAGGCATCAGCTCGACTTTCCAGAGCCCAGCGGAGCGCCAGCCGCAGGTTTCGAGTGGACACCCAGGAGGCGAGGGCAGCCAGGAGGATCACGATGGTGGGGCCAACCACCTGCGCAGGCGGGGGATGACCATCCGGCCTCATGGATGCGATGGCTATTATCAGACCGACGCTGGCGCCCGCGGTGGCGAAGATGCCGAGGGGATCGAAGAGCAGGCCGGCAAAGATCACACTCATGGTCAGCAGGTAGGGCGCTATCTGAAAGCCATAGTACCATACCTCGTAGACATTGGCCAGGGTCATGCCGGAGATGAGGGCCAGGCTGGCCAGGTGAAAATGATCTCGGCGCCAGACATAGCTCAAGGTCAGCCCCAACACGAGGGGCAGCGGGGCCCACCAGGCTTCGGTGAAACCTCCCGTGGTGAAGAACAGAAAGCCTATCCACCCATAGACGAATAGGGTCACGAATAGAAGCAAGACCTTCAGCGATTCCTGGCGCAGCTCCTCCAGGTCACTGTCCGCAGCGATTGCTTTGTGCTCCATCGCTCATCCTCCTCTCCACCCAATCCACAATCCGCTCCGCTATCTCCTCCTTGGGCAGGTCCGGAAGCTCTTCAATCTGTCCCCCGGAGTCAAGGAGCACCACCTGGCTCCTCTCGCTTCCCATGGCCTCCCGCGGATCGTTGGCTGCAATGAGGTCCAGCTTCTTGGCTTGCAATTTGGCCTGGGCGTTGGGGATGAGGTCCTCAGTCTCCGCGGCGAAGCCTATTTTAATGACCCCTTCCGCCTCGGATGATCGCGCGATCTCCTGGAGGATATCAGCGGTGCGGGCCAGTTCCAGGGTGAGCTCTTGCGCCCCCTTCTTAATCTTCTGATCTGCCACCTGTGCCGGGCGATAGTCAGCCACCGCGGCGGCCATGATGAGTACCTGGGCGCCTGGGATCGCCCCTCGGGCCGCTCGGCGCATCTCCTCGGCCCTCTCCACGGCGACGAATTTCATCCCGACGGGCTGAGACAGGGAGGTCGGCGCGCTGATGAGCGTGACCTGGGCCCCACGATCTCGAAGCGCCCGGGCCAGGGCGTAGCCCATCCGCCCCGAGGAGCGGTTGCTCAGGTAGCGGATGGGATCGAGGGGCTCCCGTGTCCCTCCCGCGGTGACGATGGCGCGCTTTCCTCTCAGAGGCCCTCGGCGTCCCAGCACCCAGCGGATCGCATCCACGATCTCCCACGGTTCGCTCATCCGCCCTGGCCCCACCGCGCCGGAGGCCAGCCGACCGTAAGCTGGGCCGACAAGCGTCGCGTCGCGCAGTTCCCTCAGTCGGGCCACGTTGTCCTGGGTGAGGGGATTGGTCCACATGTGCGATTCCATGGCCGGGGCCAACACCAGCGGGGCCTCGGCAGCCAGAGCGGTCGTGGTCAGCATGTCATCGGCGATGCCGCCCGCCAGCTTGGCCAGGCAGTTGGCCGTGGCCGGGGCAATGACCAGCACATCCGCCCGCTGAGCCAGCGAAATGTGGCTAATTTCCGCCTCAGCCAGCAGCGAGAACATCTCCGTCACCACTGGCCTGTGTGCGATGGCCTGGAAGGTGAGGGGAGCCACGAACCTCTGAGCGTTGGCGGTCATGATGACATCAACCATCGCCTCGGCCTTAACCAGCCGGCTGGCCACCTCCACCGCTTTGTAAGCGGCGATGCCGCCGGTCACCCCTAACACGACGTTTTTGCCTCTCAAAGTCATCGCGCCCTCGTCCGTTACCTATCGCATTCGCCATTTGCCATTCGCTACTCGCTGTTCATCTCCCAAATGAACCGCAGCCCCTTCAGCGTCAGCTCCTGATCCACGATTTCGATGACATCCGTCTCGGCGGCGATGAGTGGGGCCAGGCCGCCGGTGGCGATGACACGCATATCCGGCCCCAGCTCCTCGCAGAAGCGGGCCACCATCCCCTTCACCAGCCCTACGTATCCGAAGAGCAGGCCTGACTGCATAGCGTGCGCGGTGTTGGATCCAATGGCTCGTGGGGGTCGGACGATGTCAACGCGCGGCAGCTTGGAAGTTCGAGCAAAGAGAGCCTCGGCGGCCATGCGAATTCCGGGGGCGATGGCCCCGCCCAGGTAATCCCCCTCGGCGGAGATGGCGTCGAAGGTGGTAGCAGTGCCGAAATCCACCACGCAGGCCGGCCCGCCGTAGATGCGGTAGGTAGCGACGGCGTTGACCACCCGGTCGGCCCCCACATCGCGAGGGCTGTCGTAGCGGATGCGCACCCCAGTGTGCACGCCTGCACCCACCACCAGCGGCCTCTGGCCAAAGTAGCGCTCACTCATCTCGACGAAGATCCCAGTAAGAGGCGGCACCACGCTGGCCAGCGCGATCCCCTGCACCAGATCGGGGTCCTCCTCCGCCCGAGCGAAGAGATCAAAGAGGAGCATGGCGTACTCATCAGGCATGCGGGCGTGATCGGTGGCGATGCGCCACTTGGTGGCCAGCCGCTCGCCCTCGTACAGCCCCAGGACGATGTTGGTGTTGCCGATGTCAATGGCCAAGAGATGCGCGCTCATCCTCACCTCTCCATTCTCCTGTCTCCAGCGAGGCTATCATAGCACAGGGCAGATGGTTTGTCAATCGGGCGAGGAGTTGCAGAAGATGTCAGAGAGGGGTATAATATACAATGGATGCGTTTGGATTTGAGTATAGAGAGGCGGGTGAGGGCCGATGTATGAGGCGGCGGTGGAAGAACGGGTGACGGACCTGGAGGGCCTGATGGCCGAACTATTGCGCACCGTTGACCGTGTAGACCTGCAGGTTGAGCGGACATCCCGCGAGATGAGCGACTTCAAGAGTGAGATGAGCGCGTTCAAGAACGAGATGAGCGCGTTCAAGGACGAAATGAGCGACTTCAAGAGTGAGATGAATAAGCGGTGGGGAGAACTGGCCAACAAGATGGGCACCCTGGCCGAGGACCTGGTCGCCCCCAGCATCCCCCGCGTTCTCCGCCTCGTCGTGGGCTGCCCCGACGGCCGCATTGATGCCATGGCTGTGCGCGTGCGGCGGCGACATCAGATGGACCGAGGGCGCACTCAGGAGTTCGACGTGGTGGCGGTGTGCGGGGAATATGTGCTGATCAACGAGACCAAGAGCAGTTTGCATGTCGAGGATGCTGATGATTTCGTGCAGGTGCTGTCAGAGGTGCGGGGCT
>JAYEMR010000081.1:0-13956 GCA_034718215.1 Chloroflexota bacterium | reverse complement strand
TTCCGTTCTGGGGGGTGCAGGGGGGCGAATAGCCCCCCACTGGCGGTGGGGGTATAAACCCCCACCGCCACAGAGCGGTCGTCCGAGGCTGGCGGCTGGCCGAAGGTCAGCCGCTACCTGGACAGGTAAGACCTGTTCACGGGTCGTTGTCATGTAGCCCGAACACTTTATGTCCGGGCGGTTGGCGCGAAAAGTGTCAGTCTATTTCTGCCCGCCCCTATGGGTACAGGTCCTGCCTGCGCAGGCAGGGAACCATTCCCTATCACCAAATTTGAAACGATCACATGACCCTCGCCTACCTCAGCACCGCCTGGCTCACTGGCATCGCCCTCGCCCACTGGCTCCGTCCCCCACTGGCCCTGATCGGCCTGCTGGCGATCCTCCCCCTGGCTGGCCTCCTGCTGTGGATGAAGGACCCTCCAGGGCGACGACTCGCCGCCTGCGGCCTCTTCCTGCTGCTCGGCTCGGCGCGCTACACCCTCTTCCTCCCTGACCTCGACGATCCCAGCCACATCGCAGCCTACACCGACCGGGGATGGGTCACTCTGCGGGGCCGAGTGGTCAGGGAGCCCGATGTGCGAGATGAGTACACCAACCTGAGCCTGGCCGTGAAGCGAGTGAGGATCGAGGGGCAGGCGCACCAGGTCAAGGGCGCGATCCTCGTGCGGGCGCCGCGCTATCCGAGCTATGAGTACGGCGATGAGCTCAAAGTTGAAGGGATGTTGGAGAAACCGCCGGTCTTCGAGCGATTCTCCTACCGCGATTACCTAGCCCGTCGAGGGATATACGGGCTGCTTCGATGGCCACGGATCAAGCTGCTGAGACGAGGCGGAGGCAGCCCTCTGTACCGTGCCTTGCTGAGCTTCAAAGCACGAGCGCAGTCCACCATCGCCCGCATCCTGCCTGAGCCTGAGGCCTCACTGCTGACCGGGATCCTGCTGGGAGTGGAGGCCGGCATTCCCCAGGATGTGGAGGAGGCCTTCGCCGCCACCAGCACGACGCACATCATCGCCATCTCTGGGTTTAATATCGCCGTGCTGGCGGGGATGCTCTCAATAGCGATGCGGCGGCTAGCCGGCCGACGCTGGATGGTGCCGCTGACCATCGCTGGCATCGGAGCCTACACCATCCTCGTCGGTG
This sequence comes from Chloroflexota bacterium, assembly GCA_034718215.1. Classification (GTDB taxonomy): domain Bacteria; phylum Chloroflexota; class Anaerolineae; order JAYEMR01; family JAYEMR01; genus JAYEMR01. Next base: position 12,816 of record JAYEMR010000081.1, on the reverse strand, counting down.
CTGATCCCGCGGTGGTAAGGGCAGCGATCATGGGCGGCCTCTACCTTCTGGCCCGCCACTTCGGCCGCGAGGGCGATATCCTCACCTCCTGTCTCTTCGCCGCGCTCGTCATGACCCTGCAAAATCCCCTGGTGCTGTGGGATGTAGGGTTTCAGCTATCCTTCGCCGCCACATTGGGGTTGATCTTCTACGCCCGTCCCTTCGAGGAAGCGGCCCAGGATTGGCTGAGCCCACTCCTCCCTCCTGGGTGGGTGGATCGGACTCTGGACCTGCTGAGTGAGGCTCTGCTGGTCACACTGGCGGCCCAGCTCACCACGCTTCCATTTCTGCTGCACTACTTCGGCCAATTGTCGCCGGTTAGCCTGCTGACCAATGGGCTAATCCTGCCCGTGCAGCCAGCGGTCATGCTCTGCGGCGGATTGGCGACCAGCCTGGGGCTTCTTTGGCTGCCCCTGGGGCACATCCTGGGCTGGGTGGCCTGGCTTCCCTTGACCTACACCATCCGCGCTGTGGAGTGGACTGCGAGTTTCCCCTGGGCCTCGGTGCCGGTGCGGAATTTTGGACCAAGATGGATCCTGGCCTGGTATGGCGCTCTAGCTATCCTGACCCTCTGGTTTCGTCAGAGCCCTCAGAGCCGTCGTGCCTGGCGCGGACGGCTGCAAAGTCAGGTCTCGACAGGTCTGCTCCTGGGCGCACTGCTCGTGATCGCTGTGCTGATCTGGGCTGCGGCCCTAAGCCTGCCCGACGGTCGACTGCACGTGATATTCCTCGACGTGGGAGAGGGGGATGCGATCTTCGTTCAGACTCCCCACGGTCATCAGGTTTTGATCGACGGCGGGCCGACCCCTTCCCTGCTTCTCGATGGTCTGGGCCGGACCATGCCCTTCTGGGATCGAAGCCTGGACCTGATGGTGCTAACTCATCCTGATTCCGACCACATCACCGGGCTGGTGCCGACCCTGGAGCGATATCGGGTGGGCGCGGTGATATTCCGCGAGATGGGATGCGAGGCTGAGGTCTGTGAACATTGGCGGAGGCTGGTGGAAGCCGAGGGGGCGAGGGCCTATCGAGGCGAGGCGGGTCTGCGCGCGACGTTCGAGGATGGGGTGGAGATGGTGGTGCTACATCCGGGGGCGGAGCTGATCGGCGGGACAGAAGAGGGCTTCAACAATCACTCGATTGTGACGCATCTGACCTACGGTCGGGCCTCAGCGCTGCTGTCAGGGGACATCGAGGCCGAGGTGGAGCGTCGGCTGGTGGCGGAGGGGACGACACTGAGGAGCACAGTGCTCAAGGCCGCGCATCATGGAAGCTGCAGCTCGACCACCCAGGGCTTCCTGGACGCGGTTGATCCGGATATAGTGGTCATCAGCGTGGGGGCTGAAAACCGCTTTGGCCACCCCTGCGAGGAGGTGCTGAAGCGGCTGGATGGATTACCAGTCTACCGCACCGATGAGCAGGGTACAGTGGAGGTGATCACCGACGGAAGACAAGTGTGGGTGGAGACGGAACGCTGAGCATACTCAATTTGAGATAGGGAAAATCTGGACAGAGAGACGGCGATGGGAAATGCTCCCATCGCCGTGTGCACTTTTGAGCTATCCATGAAGTTCGGCTCAGGAAGCAGAACAGGGTCAGCAGCTCCTGCTGTTTCTCCCCGCGCGAGCCAAATAACAGCGGACTCAGCATCCTCCCCTCGATTCTCTCCATGATGATGAATGGCTGGCCAAAGGGGAAGTTCTCGCGCTCCAGGACCAGCACCTGGGGCACGGGGTAACCCACCTTGTGCAATTGGCTCATACCGTGGAACTCGCGCGCTGATTTGGCGCGCGCATCGTCCCCCGGATAGATGCGCAGGATCAGTTCCTCGCGGTGGCGCTCCCCCGCCCCGTACTCTGCATCGAAGCAGTACATCTCGCTCTCCCAGCCAGCGGTGATGTTGGCCAACTCCTTGATCCTTACATTCTGCCTGGCTGGAAAGGCGTGTGCGCAGTAAGCTCCCAGATGGCTCAGCATCTCGTCTCTCATCCTCCGGATACCCCTAAGGTTGCATCAGGTGCCCAGTCCACTCAATGATCTGCCCTTCCCCTCACCAAGTTGTCGTGATTCGCGAATTTGTAACACATCACCGAACTTTTCGCTGAGAAAGTGTGTATAATTTAGTAGAGGAGGGCAGAGTATGGACTTAACCCTGATACGTCGTAGCCAGGCCGGAGATGAAGAGGCTTTCGCCGCCCTCTTCCACAAGTACAAGAATCTGGTCTACAAGACCGCCTACCTGCAGCTTGGCGATGCCAAGGAGGCCGAGGACGCCCTTCAGGAGGTCTTCGTCAAGGTCTATGAGTCCCTTGATACCTATGATCCTGAAAAGGCGCCTTCACCACCTGGCTGCATCGCATCACGGTTAACCACTGCCTCAACAGAAGGCGCAAGCGGCATCCGTTTCTCCTTCCGTTGTACAAAATTTGTGCGCTGGCCAGCCACTTGCCTTCGCCCGAACGCCGGATGCGGATGAATGAGGAAGTAGAAACAGTCCGGCAAGCGGTGAGCAGGCTGACCGATAAGCAGCAGGCGGTGGTGATCCTGCGCTACTACTGGGAACTGTCTTACGCCGAGATCGCTAATATTTTAGACATTCCCCTGGGAACGGTCAAGTCGCGGCTCTATCTGGCCCACAAAACCCTGCGTAAGGAGCTGGAGGGAAACGAGATCTTAGCTAAAACCCACTTAGTCAACAGGAGGTTTAGCGATGAATTGTCGAGAAGTGAAAGAACTGCTGATAGCCTATCTTGATGGCGAGGTCACTCCCTCTGAGGGAGAGATGATCGAAGCCCACCTCGCTGAGTGCGCCTCCTGTCGGGAGGAGGCGGCTCATTTGGCTGAGATGCAGCGTCGCCTCGGCAGGTCGCTGAAAGCGATGGCCGCCAATGCTTCCCCCTCTCCCCAGGCCTGGAGCCGTCTGCAGGCGAGGCTCACAAAACATGCTCCACAAAAACCTTGGCCGCAACGCCTGGCGCCGGGCGTTTGGCATAAACTAACGGAGATTCCTCTAACAATGAAAGGAGATGTCCTGATGAGACACAAGTTTACTGTAGCAACGATCGCGACCCTGGTGCTAGCCGCCTGCATGGTGGCCTTCGTCCCCACCGTCCGGGGCCAAGTGGGGGAGGCGATCGCCAAGTGGTTCCGCATCGAGTTCCCTGGTGGAAAGGTAGCAGTTGAAATGTCGGGTCCTGCGGAGTTCACACCCCTCCATCCGACCTATCTGCCCGCCGGGCTCCAGAGTTCGGGCATCAGCACCAAGGTCAGCGGTGAGTCGGAGTCCGTTGAACTGGTCTGCCATAACGAAGAGCAGTTCGTCGCCGTCACCCAGACTAAGGCCCCGGCCGACAGAGCCCTACCCGCTGGCCGGAAGGTGACCGTCAAAGGCCAGAAGGGCGTGCTGATCGCCGGCCTGGAGGGAACGTTCGAGGGTGGCCCCCGGATTCCTAAGGATGCCCTCGTGCAGAAGGAAGAAAGGCCACCGACCGAGCCCATCCGCATCCGTGGCGAGCGCATCTCCATCCCCTACGATGACGGGAAGCGGCTTGTCTGGTACGTTAGCGATGTCAAGGTGGAAATGCTCTCCAACCTCTCCGAGGAGGAGATGCTGAAGGTCGCCGAGTCGCTCGTGCCGGCGGAGGCGGAGGAGGGCGAGGCGCCGTTCCACCCACCCGATCTCCCGATCGAGGAAAAGGTCGAGGGAGGGCTTATACGGGAAGGCCCCATCGAATCCAACCCGTAGCGCACACGCTCTCAAGAGGGCTGGGCTTTGCCCCGGCCCTCTTCTCTTTTTCCCCTTTGGAGTGCCGAAGCAGGGCTTGCGCACTCCAAAATGTCCAGACCTTTTGGGAGGCCGGGGCGCTTCCCGTCTAGAGAAGTGAAGGGATGGTTGGAACTTTTTCTTGACTTTGGGCGTCTATATTTTAGAATTGGGTAGCAAGTCCGGCCAAATCAAATCTATTCAAGGAGGGAACCATGTCCAAGAACATCACTATCGCCTTCGGGGCCCTGATCGTCCTGCTGCTGGCGGCCGGGGCGCTCTTCGGCCTGTCCGCCTGCACCAAGCCCTCGCCGACCCCCGGCAACCCCGAGGGCGGCAACCCCGATGCCCCCATCCATAACTACGCCCTGGCGACCGACCTGCCCACCGACCTGCCGGACGAGGCGCCGCTGTACTATCTACGCTCCACCGAGGCCGTCTCGGATACCTAGGCGACCCACGTGGCCGCGAGCCTGGGCTTCGAGGGGCAGCCCATCGAACTCAGCCGTGAGTACCACTGGAGTGCCAACGACGCGGCTGTGCTGGTGGTTTACGCCACCCGCGCCTTCCAGTCCAGCCAGATGCCTCATGGCGACACCAGCGCCGGGTCTATCTCGACGGCCGAGGAAGCCATCGCCGCGGCCCGCACCTGGCTGGAGGACCGCGACCTGCTGCCAGCCGATTGCACCGTCGCGCCCGAGGCCTGCCCCAACGACCGTGATCTGCCCCCTGGCTCGCTCCCGGCCTATCCCGGCTGGATCGTGCGCTTCCAGCGCCCCCTGAATGGCATTCCGGTAGGCGGCTTTTGGACCAGCGGGGTGATTTTGGAACTGGAGGACGACGGCCGGGTGCATCGCATGACTTACGTCCACCGCAAGGTCGAAGGCATCGAAACGGTCCCATTGCGCCCGGTGGCCGACGCCTGGGCCGAGTTGCAGGCGATTGCTGCCCCTGCCTTCGTGGACACCAGCTTCCCGCTGGGCGGGGAGACCTCCCCGGACTATACGCCCGCCCCGCGCACAGGGGTCGTCACGTCGGTGATGCTGGCTTATCGCGAGCACGAGGTCAACGTGCAGCAGCCAACCTTTGAGCCGTACTACGCTTTCCACGGCGACCTGGACGCAACAGACCCCTACGACCGGCCGATCACCTTCATAGCCTACGTACCTGCCAGGTCGTCCGGCGTACTGCAAACACCCACCCCAGCTATCCAACCAACCACCGCATCGGTGGAAGTGAGTGATGCCTTGCGACGCGATGCAGAAACGATGGCGGAGGAGTTAGGTATTCCAGTTGATGAAGCCATCCGTCGCTTAAAGCTGCAAGACCCCATTGGCACAATGGGGGCGGAACTAGAGCGGCAGGAAGCGGACACGTTTGCGGGATTGTGGATTCAGCACGAGCCAGAGTACCGCATTGTAGTGGCCTTTACCCGCAACGGTGAGGAAACGATACAACCATACATCGAAAACACCTCCCTTGCTGACCTGGTTGAAGTACGCAACGCCGAAGCGACCTACGAAGAACTCAAAGCGGCACAGCAGGAGGCACATCGGCTTCTTGACGAGTCGGGGCTTTCCTTAGCTTCGGGCATAGACATCAAAGAAAACCGAGTTGACCTATACGTGACCGACCGCTCGCTGTTTGACACCACATTGCGGGAGGCCAACGTTCGGTTGCCCGACTATGTCGAGGTCATTACAATTTACGAGCCGCTCGGCGACGACATTCCCTTTGCCGTGACACCCAACCCCACGATTCACTTCCCCCAGTTAAGAACGCGCAGTGCGACCTTTATGACAGCCCTGTTGGTGGGCAAGCTGATCGTGAAAGATGGCTGTTTGCGCGTCAGTGTGAGTGAGCGCGACAGAGGTCATCTTATTATCTGGCAACCTGACTACTTTCTGAATAGCAATGAGGGCGTTGTCGAGATATTGGACAGAAATGGTGAGGCTGTAGCGCGTGTCGGGGAAGAGATACGCATCGGTGGTGGTGAAGTGGCCTTAACGGCGAATTTGAAGCGGCAATTACGTGAGCCGCTGCCTGAGCAGTGTGAAGGTCCATATTGGCTGATGGGTCAACTTGTTTCTGAGTGAATAAAGGAGGAAAAAACAATGAACACAGTGAAAGTTTGGCTCAAGTTCGTGGCAAAGGTGCTGAGCGGTGGAGTGGTGATCTCCCTGATCTTCGTCGGGGTAGCCCTGGCCTGCGCCAATCCCACCGATTCCTTCGCCACCGAGGTCCTGCTGAACAAGCCGGGCATCTCCTACGACCTGAGCGACATCGCTCAGGCAGAGGGAGTCACCTTCCAGATGGGCGAAGTGTCGCCTTCGGAGGTGGAGACCATCGAGACCGTGATCAAAGAAGTGCCCAAGCCGCAGGAGGCTGTGACCGGCAAGGAAGGTGTACAGCCTGAAGAAGGGGAAACGCAGATGGAGATCGAAGCCATCATCTACCGCTCACACTACGATCCCCAGGTGGCGGTGATTCTCTCCGAGAGCGGCGTGGGCCCCGAAGCCAGGGAGCACCTCTCGGCCAGAGTTCAGATTCCCACCCGCGAGGTCCACGGGACCACGCCGCTGGTGCAGATGCGGCTGGTCGGACAGATGGACATCGCCTCTTTGGACGTCGAGCAGGCACAAACCCTGGGTTGGGAGACTTTTGTCTACGGGACCGGTAGCTGGACGGTCGGAGGGAGCGAGGTTGAAGGAGATGATGACGATGAGGAAAACGAAGGTCACAGCGAGGGACGGCAGGTCTCCAGAAACATCTACACCTTGCGTAAGGATAACCTGCTAGTGCACATCATGCCGGCGGGAAGGAGGTCGCTCACGGAGACCGAGGTGGAGGTGACCGTGAACGACGCCGCCTCGCTGAGCGACGAGGTGCGCAGCGAGATAGCCCGCGTCCTGGTAGCCATCGGCTTCGCCGCCGACGAGCAGGTGGCGCTGCAAAACGCCAGCGTGGAATCGAAGGTCAACGAGTGGATGGACCTGGCGGAAGCCGTGGACGTCTCAGCCGACGAGTTCGACTGGCAGGAGGCGATGAGGACCGAATTGGCCTGGCTGAGGGACAAGGGAGTCATCGTCGGGCTGAGCGATGCCGAAATCGAGGAGATCGCCGCTGCCTGTGAGCGAGGGACCGCCGGGTACAACTCGCGAATAGTCTACGAGGCCGGCAAGTGGCTGCCCTATCGCGAAACGAGCCAGCCGCAGCTTCTCAAGGGAGAATTGACCGGGGGCAGCTGCCGCGGGTTCTCCTTGGATGTCCTGCCAGAGGAAACTGTGGAAAATGTGCCACGGGTTGCCCGAGACATCCGTTTCTCCATCGCTTTCTCCGAGTCTCTGATCATTGTCTCCGTCATCGGCGGGGTGGTAGTTCTGGGGGCTGGGGTTCTCGTCTGGTACAGACGAGGAAGGCAATAGGGAGCATCGTCGCCCGGTCTTTCTGCTTGCCGAAGCAGGAGAGGGCGAGCCGCCGTTCAAGCTACCTCTCGAATCCCCGCCGGGTAAGGTCATCGAGAAAGGCTCCATCGAATCCAACTCGTAGAGCACACACTCTCAAGAGGGACGGGCTTTGCCCCGTCCCTTTTCTTTTCTGTTGTTAACGTAGCTCCCTTGCGAAGGCACAGGCGCATGTCGGCTAACTACCCCGCTGCCGAGCCGCCCACCTCGTAGCGGCCCTGTACCCCCTTCACCACCTCTCCGTGAAGGGCGTAGAGCGATCCGAAGGATGCAGCCAGCCTCTGCGCCTCCTCTGGACGCTCATCAATGAGGTTGTTCCGCTCGCGCGGATCCTCGATTAGGTTGTACAGCTCGTCCGGCTCCCCATCGGGCCGGCGGATATAGCTCCACTCCCGATCGCGTACACAGCGGTCAGGGGCCTCATGGTAGCCGGTGATGATCACATCGCGCACCGACTCCATCTCCCCTCGGATAAGAGGCATCAGGCTTCGACCATGCATGGTCTCGATGTTGCTGCCCATTCCCACAGCATCTAATAGCGTGGGCAGGACATCGTGAAACTGGGCCAACGCATCAAGTCGACGGCCGCCATACTCACCGCCGGGGAAGCGGATCATGAAGGGCACCTTGAGCAGCTCGTTGTACATCCGGTCGCCCCCCTTGAGGAACTTACCATGATCGGCCAGGGGATGGCCGTGGTCAGACGCTAGGCCGATCACAGAGTTCTCATAGTAGCCCAACTCTTGGAGCTTATCCAGCAGTTCGCCGAGGTAGTGATCCACGTAGGCCACCTCGCCGGCGTACAGCCCCCGGGTGTAGGCCATCTCCTCCTCAGTGAAGTGATCGGAGGCCTGTCCTCCGCAGGGCAGGATGATCTTCTTGCCCGTGTAGTCGGGATCGGTGTACTTGTCGAACTCTTCGGGCGGCGTCCAGGGCTCGTGGGGGTCGAAGGAATCCACCCAAAGCAGCACTGGATCTTGCTGTCCATGATTGGCCTCCAGCCACTTGAGGGCCTGATGCACCAGCCGAGCGCAGTAGTGGTCGTCGGCCTCCTCAAAGGGCTCGACGTTGGTGAGGGCGGTCTCGACTAGGTTTCGCCAGTGCTCGGTGAAGGTGGGCTTGACGAAGTCCTCCAGATCATGTTTGCGCAGCGGTCCGGAGCGGTGGGGATCGTACTCCTGGCCTCGTATCCAGCGCCACACTCGGAAGGAGCGGTGGAAATTATAGCCTGGCTTGAAGAAGTGGTAGCAGTCGGTGAAGAGCGCCGTCAGCCACCCCTCGCCGGAGAGGATGTCAGCGATGGAGCGGTCCTCCTCAGTGAGTGGCTGCCAGGGGCGGAAGGACAGCGTCCGCTGGCCGGTCATCAACTGAGTGCGTATGGGGATGGTGGGCAGCGCCTCGGGGTACATGTTGTCGAAGACGACCGACTCCCGAGCTAACTGGTCAATGTTGGGCGTCTCGACTGGACATCCCTCCCAGCCGTAGAAACTCACGTGATCCTGCCGAAGCGAATCTATCACGATGAAGATTATGTTCATTTCAGCCTCCTATTCTCCGTCATTGCGAACTTGCTCTCACGTCCGATAGTGGGCATTGATGGTGACGTAGTCGTGGGTCAAGTCACAGGTCCAAAAAGTAGCATGGGCCTCCCCCTGTGCCAGATCCAGGGCGATGGTAAGCTCATCGCGGGAGAGGATATCCGCTGCCCGTTCCTCATCCACGTTGTAGGGCTGGCCATCTTTCACTAGATGCAGGTCGCCAAAGTGCAGGCTCAGCCGGCCTGGGTCCACCTCCACGCCACTGTAGCCCGCAGCGGCCAGCACTCGTCCCCAGTTTGCGTCCTCGCCATAGATGGCCGCCTTCACCAGGTTGGATGTGGCGATGGCCATGGCCACCTGCTTGGCCTCGCCCTCCGTCCGAGCCCCCTGCACCTGGATCTCAACGAACTTGGTGGCCCCCTCCCCATCGCGCACGATCCCCTTGGCCAGCTCGGTGGCCACGAGGGTCAGCCCCTCCAGGAACTCCCCATAGCCCGACGAGCTCTCATTCCTCAGCTCCTCATTTCCGGCCAGGCCGTTGGCCAGCACCGCGACTGTGTCATTGGTGCTCATGTCCCCATCCACCGTGATGCTATTGAAGCTGGCCTCCACCGCCTGACGGAGCGCTCGCTGCAGCAGCGGCTGGGCGATGGCCGCGTCGGTGAGGATTAACCCCAGTAAGGTGGCCATCTGGGGATGGATCATCCCCGCTCCTTTGCACATCCCGGCGATGGTCACTTGCCGCCCCGCTATCTCCCCCTGCACGGCGATCTCCTTGGGATGGGTATCGGTGGTCATGATGGCTTGGGCGGCATCGTGCCCTCCTTCGTAGGAGAGCTCCTCCACCGCCGAGCTGATCCCAGCCCCGATCTTCTCCATGTACATCCTCCGACCGATGACGCCGGTGGACATTACTAGCACCCCATGGGGGTCCGCGTCCACGGCCAGCGCGACTTGTCTGGCCATCTCTTTGGCATCTCTCAGTCCCTGCTCTCCGGTGCAGGCGTTGGCGCAGCCGGAGTTGATCACCACGGCATGGATCTCTTCCGGGTTGTCGGCTATCACCTCCCTATCCCACAGCACCGGCGCGGCCTGAACCTGGTTAGTGGTGAAGACCGCCGCCGCTCGGCAGGGCACATCGCCGACCACCAGCGCTAGATCCAATTCATCGTCGGATTTCAATCCGCAGTGCACTCCGGCAGCCCGAAAGCCGGGTGCAGAGGTGATGGAACCTCTTTCACCTGCGCGGGTACGGGCCAAAATGGTCCACGGAACCATGACTTCTTCCTTTCTCTCTCAGTCCTCGCAGTGGGCAACGGGTAACAAGTGGATAGGGAAACGAGCCTCGTTGGCCCGGTGCACAGTTACTCGTTATCCTCTTGTTGACAAGGCTTCCTTTCAACGGTATACTTCCACCCTGTGTAGCTTAGCAGATTGGACATCTAATGTCAACTCATTTACCCGTACCTGATCGGGTACAGGTGCGGATCAGAGAGGGGATTTTATGCTCACTGTGCTGCTCAACTGCGGTATCCATGAAGAAGGCATTGACATTCTAGGGGCCGAGGCGGAGATTATCGGTCCATTGAGCAATGACCAGACCCTCGGCTTGGAGGACAAATCGGGCATCCAGGCTATCATCGCCGGCTCCACCCTTGACCTTTCGGGCGGGACGATAGACCTGTTTCCCGACCTCCGCGTCCTGGCCCGGCCCGGCATCGGCGTGGACAACATTGACATCCCGGCCGCCACCGAGCGGTCCATCTGTGTGGTCAACACCCCCGACGCTCCCACTGAATCCACCGCCGAGCACGCTGTGGCGCTGATCATGAACCTAGCCGCGAGAGTCTTCGACGGTGACCGGGCCTTGCGCCAGGGCAATTGGGGTGTGCGTGGGAGAGGGCGGGGGATGGAACTGAAGGGAAAGACGCTGGGGGTGATAGGGCTGGGTCGGATCGGCTCTAGGGTGGCGGAGATCTGCAGACTGGGGTTGAAGATGGATGTCGTAGCCTACGATCCCTACGTGGATCCAGCCAGGGCGGAGGATTTGGACGTGGAGCTCAAAGAGGATCTTATGCAGGTGGCCCCCAACGCGGATTTTCTCACCCTCCACATTCCCAACACCCCGGAGACGCGGGGGATGATAGAGGCCGATGTCCTGGCAGCTATGAAGTCCACCGCCTACCTCGTCAACTGCGCGCGTGGGCCGGTGGTGGATGAGGGGGCGCTCATCGAGGCACTGCGGGAGGGCACAATCGCCGGTGCGGGGATAGACGTCTACGATCCTGAGCCACCCGCTGCGGACAATCCCCTGTTTTCCCTGCCCAACACCATCTGCACCCCTCATACTGCCTCCTTCACCGAGGATGGCGTGCGGGCCATGGGTATCGGCGCGGCGGATGGGGTGTTGTCCGTGCTGCACGGTGAGAGGCCTAGTGGCTTGGCAAACCTCGTCAATCCTCAGGTATGGTCCTGAAGTGAGAGAGTGCAACGATAGCTGGAGGTAAATCATCGAAGAGAGTGACAAACCACCGCCATGGTGGCGATGGCTTCAGCGGTTGAATCGCTTGAGGCAACTCGCCCCTTTCGACATTCCTGGTATATCAAAGCGGGTCCAGCGTGCGCTTCGGCTGTTCTTGCTTGATGGACTGCTTATCAGGGCCAGTGGTGCGCTGGTGGGGAGCTATGTGGTCCTATATGCGCTGGAGTTCGGCGCCACCAGCTCACAGATCGGCCTGATGAGCACCGTAGCCAGCCTGGCCGGGGTGATGGCCTTGCTGCCCGGTGCTCAACTCGCTGAGGGGTGGATGGATCCCAGAAGAGTGGTCCTGGTCTTCAGTCGGGGTATCAGGGCGCTGATCTGGGTGCTGTTCAGCCTGCTGTCCTTCTTCCTGGCTGGACAGCCGGCGGTCTACGGGATCCTCCTCCTGCGGGCTATGCGCTCCTTTACCGGCAATGCAGGCAGCTCCGCCTGGACATTTCTCTCCTCGCAGATCGTACCGCGAAGGATGCGGGGGAAGTACTTCGCCGCTCGAAACATGGCCAAGCGGGTGGCTGCGCTGCTTTTGGTCCCCGCCGCCGGCTGGCTGATCGACTATCTGGGATTCCCGGTCGGTTACCAGGTCTGCTTTGGCCTCGCCGCTTTTGTTGGCGCCCTGTCCTACTGGGCCTACTCGCGCATCCCCTTTAGTCCCTCGGAGAGAAGGATTCAGACCCGAGAGGAGGAAGGCGATGATCAGATGTGGAGCAGCGCCTCTGAAAGGCGGAACTTCTGGGCCTATTGTGTGACCTCTGCGGTCTGGAGGTTCTCCTCGCGATTCCCAGGGCCTTTCCTCAGCGTGTACCTAGTTAAGGTGCTGGGCGCCAACGCGGGAATCATCGGCGTGATGAGCGCGGCCAACAACCTGACGGCGCTTCCCGGACAAGCGCTCTTCGGGCGCTGGCTCGATCGGCGAGGGATGAAGTGGACACTCAAGCTGAGCGGCCTGCTCATTCCATTTTTGCGCTGGGGGTGGCTGTTGATGAGTGGGCCCTGGGGAGCGCTGCCCATAAAGATCGGCGCCGGGTTCCTAGGTGCTGGCTACGGATTGAGCCGCTTCAACATGCTCCTGGCCGTCACCCCCGAGCTCCATCGGGCCCGCCAAATAGCCCTTTACCGGACCATCAGACGCTCGGCGGCGGCTGTCGCGCCTCTGCTGGGTGGGCTGCTGGTGGATCGGATCGGGTTCCTGCCCGTGTTCGCCATCTCCGGCTGTGGGCGTATGCTGAGCACGCTCTTGATGATGCGCTTCGTGCGCGAGCCTCATCCGGAGGACAGCGAGATGAGTCAATGAGTAATGAGTGATGAGCTGGCAGATTTAACAACGTCAAGATACAAGGAGAAGAGAATGCTTTTGGAGGAACTGCGCCACGAGGTGTGGCAGATGCACCTGGAGTTGCCCCGAAACAGGCTGGTGACCTGGACCAGCGGCAACGTGAGTGGTCGCGATTTCGAGAAGGATTTGGTGATCAT
>JAYEMR010000080.1:1428-14419 GCA_034718215.1 Chloroflexota bacterium | reverse complement strand
CTGTCCATTCGATCTCTTGTTCGAGGGGGATCTTCCACTTTGGCATCGGATACTCCATTCCACATATGCATTTGGTATCCTGATGCCCCAAGTATCCCTCGCGTGTTGCTATCTGTCAAATTGGGGTACTATCGCCGCAATCTGTTGGCCTTCATGGGCGATTACGTGTTCTTTCAGGTGGGGATGGCCTTCCTCAATTCGACCACCGTCCTGCCCTCTTTAGCGCGCCAGCTCACCGCCTCGACGCCATTGGTGGGACTAATCTCCACTATGAGCAGCGGACTCTGGATGCTACCCCAGCTCGTGGCAGCTAACTATGTGACCGGCAAACCACGCAAAAAGCCTTACCTGATGCTTGCGGCTGGCGTAGGACGACCCTTCACCTGGCTGTTCGCCCTGCTGCTCTTCCTGGGCTTGGGGCAATATCCTCTCCTGCTGTACGGGGTGTTCATCCTGTGGGTGATCATCTTCTGGTCGTGCGATGGATTGGCTAGCGTCCCCTGGTTCCACCTGGTCAGCAAGACCATTCCTCCCGAGCGGCGAGGATGGCTGTTCGGGCTGGGGCAGACCCTAGGAGGGGTGCTGGCTGTGGGAGTAGGGTTCATCGTCCGCTACCTGTTGGGCGAGCAGGGGCCTCCTTTCCCTACCAACTACGCGTGGCTGTTCATGCTGGGAGGCGCGGCTTTCTTCATCTCCTTGGGCTCTATCTCAATGCTCAAGGAGACCCCAGAGCCCGCCTCTATTGATCGCTCCTCTTGGCGAGCTTATCTGCCCAAGCTGGTCAGCCTGCTGAGAAAGGATGCCAATTTCCGGCTGGTGACCCTGGTGCGGCTGCTGCTGGGGGCCGGGGGTATGGCCATCCCTTTTTACATCCTCTATGCCACCGAGGACCTGGGACTCTCTACCCAGGCCATCGGGTTTTTCACCTCGGTGCAGGTGGGAACCAGCGTCCTCCTCGGGCTGCTACTGGGATACTTGCATGAGCGGGCCGGGAGCAAGAGGGTGATCCAATTGGGCATGGTTATGGCCCTGATGGCACCTGTTGGAGCCCTGCTTATCCCCCCGTTAGTGTCGACGCGAGGGTCCATACTCCTGTGGAGCTACGCCCTCGTCTTCATCGGACTGCAGGGGGTGATGAGTTCCGGGATGCTGGGATTCATGAACTTCGTGATGGAGACCGCACCACGCGCGGAGAGGCCCACTTACATAGGGCTGGCCAACACGCTGAACGCGGTGCAGATGATCTATCCTCTGCTGGGCGGCCTCTTGCTGAAAGTAATCTCCTACCCAGATCTCTTCATCATCACCGCTCTGATAATCGGTCCAGGTTTGCTGCTGACGACGAGGCTTCGAGAGCCCCGCCAGGAGCAACTGACGGAGCAGGAAGCACCACTATAATCCAAGCTAGGGATCAGCAAGGAGGAGGGATGACAAAGCGGAAACTGAGCCCTCAGCGCAATCGAGTGCTGATACAGCGGTCCATCGTGGGCGCTATCCTGCTCACCGCACTGATGGTCCTGGTCGGGATTTTGTTCGGGGCAGAAGGCACCTTTAACCGCATGAGCTGTATGCTGCCCATAGCCTTTGTGCTAAATTTCGGGCTGGTGTACTCCATTCAGTTCGGCATTGAGATGAACCGCGCCGATTAGCAGTCCAGTTGGAGGGAGAGCCATGGAGATCATTAATCCCAATATCGAGCGCGGCCACATCCACCACGCGCTCTTCGATTTCGACGGCACTATCTCCCTGATCCGCGAGGGATGGCAGGGGGTGATGATCCCCATGATGGTGGATATCCTGCTGGCGCTGGAGACCGGGGAGACGGAAGAAGAGCTGACCTCCCTGGTCACTGAGTTCGTGGATCGGCTGACGGGGAAACAGACCATCTACCAGATGATCCAGCTTTGTGAGGAGGTGCGGAAGCGAGGAGGAGAGCCGCTGGACCCCCTGAAGTATAAGTGGATGTACCTGAAGCGGCTTGAAGAGCGTATCAAGGGCCGTGTGACCGCCTTGGAAGAGGGGCGCACTGAGCAGAGAGAGATGATGGTTCCTGGTTCGCGGGATATGCTGGAGGCCATGCGCGCTCGGGGGGTGACCTGCTACCTCGCCTCCGGCACTGATGAGCCTTATGTGCTGGATGAGGCGGAGGTGTTGGAGATCACTCCCTACTTCGAAGCCATCTACGGAGCGCTGGATGATTACCAGAGCTACTCCAAGAAAATGGTCATTGAGCGCATCATCGAGGAGAACCACCTGCACGGTAGTGAGTTCGCCGCCTTCGGTGACGGCTTCGTGGAGATCGAGAACGCCAAGGAGGCGGGCGGCATAGCCGTGGGGGTGGCCTCCAACGAGGCGACCCGGAGCGGGGTCAACGAGTGGAAACGGGACCGCCTCATCCAGGCCGGCGCCGATCTCATCATCCCCGATTTCCGAGAATATAAGCAGCTTGTAGCTTACCTGGCTGTTCCGAAAACCTGAGGTAATGCAAGCTACTCCTCGTACACCTCCGGGTTGACGCAGGTGGGTAGCCGTTCCCCTTTTAGGCCGGCGATGAGATTGCGTGCCGCCATCTCCGCCATCTTACCTCTGGTGGCGTAGGAGGCACTGCCGAGGTGGGGCACGATGACGATGTTGTCCAGCTCCAGCAGGGGATTGTCTATATTGATCGGCTCCGGCTCCGTCACATCCAGTGCGGCATAGGCGATCTGCCCCCCCTTCAGAGCCTGGTACAGCGCCTCAGGGTCTATGATGGGGCCGCGCGCAGCGTCGACTAGCACGGCCGTCTCCTTCATCAACTGGAACTCCCGCTTGCCGATGAAATGGTAGGTCTCGGAGTTGAGGACGGTGTGGATGGTGACGAAGTCGGACTCCCGCAACAAGGCATCAAGGTCCGCGTATTCGACTCCCCACTCTGCCTCCAAGTCCTCGCGGCGCCGGATGTCGTAGTACAGGACACGCATATCAAAGCCGCTGGCTCGCCTGGCCATGGCTGAGCCAATGCGCCCTAGGCCGATGATACCCAGCGTAGCCCCGTGCACATCCTGGCCCAGCAGCAGCATGGGCCTCCAGGTCTTCCACCGGCCGGCGCGGACATAGTCCGCCCCCTCCACAATTCGCCTTGCCCCAGCCATCAGCAGAGCCCAGGCCAGGTCGGCTGTGGTCTCGGTGAGCACTCCAGGGGTGTTCCCTACGGGGATGCCCCGCTTCGTGCATTCCTCGACATCTATGTTGTCAAAGCCGACGGCGTAATTGCTGACCACCTTGAGGTCAGGGGCACTGTCCAGCAGCTCGGCGCCCACCTCGTCGGTCAGGAGGCAGAGTAGACCCTCCATATCTCTGACCTTTTCTAGAAGGACGTCCCGAGGGGGCGGCAGCTCCCCATCCCAGACCTCGGTATCGCAAAATTCTTTCACCAGGTCCAATCCCCGATCGGGGATCAGACGGGATACGAACACTTTAGGTTTCATCTTTACTCCTTTTGGCTATTGAGCTTCATACAACGTGCCGCTGGCGATCTCAGCCATAGCGTAATGATCATCTCCGAAGTTCAGCAGGCGGCCTGGGATCTCCTCTTCAATCTGAGAGGCGACCACCTCACCGATGAAGATCGTGTGGTCGCCGGTGTCCATCTGCTTGACCAGTCGACACTCAAAGTTGGCGACAGCCCCCTGGAGTAAGGGGGTCTTGATCTCGGCCGCTGGCAGGAGTTCCAGCTCGGTATTGGCTATCTTATCCACGTTGCGGCCTGAGTAAGACCCGCAGTACCACACCGCCGGCCCCTGCCCGACTGCTGGGAAGGCGATGACGAACTCCCCAGCCTCACTCAACAGCTTGTGGGTGTGACGATCAGGATGGATGGAGACGGCGAGCATCAGAGGTTGGCCCGATGTCACCATGCACCAGCCAGCGGGCATCACATTCGCCTGTCCCTGCTGATCCATAGTCACCACAAACACGATCCACTCCGGGTATTTCCTCCCGATAGCCTCGTCAGGATGTACTCTCTTCATGATCTCCTCCCTCACAATGACACTTAGCCTGGAATCTAACAATGTCGAGCTATTCTACATTCTTTATAAGCGTCAGGTCCCCATCTCGCGCTGCCTCCAGCACCGGTGCCATGTACTCATCCACCATCGCGGCCTCCAGGGGAACCGGCATGTTCTGCAGCTTCATCTTCAATTGCGGGTTCTTGGCAGCTGTCAGGGCTCGTTCGATGTGTTCCTGAGTGAATCCCTCAACTTCGCTCAGGCGTGTCGGAAAACCAATCCGTTGCGCCAACTCGAACATCGCCTCGGCAACGGCCACGCCCAGTTGGCGGCCGCTCAGGCTCTCAATGTCGGCTGTCGTCAGGCCAGCCTCCTGGTAGATTTTGCCGACCAACCTGAGTGGATCTTGGATCGCCGGGGCGAAGAAGACAGTATAGTAAGGGTTCATGATGGCGCAGGCCCGACCGTGGCTCAGTATGTCTACCAGCGAAAAGCTGGTCAGGTGGCCACCGTTGGTCCCTCCCAGCATGATGGCATATCCGCCCAGGTCAGTGGCCAGACAGAGCGCCTCGCGGGCCTCTTCATCCTTGGGGTTTTCCATCACCTGCGGCAGGTAGTTGACCACCAGGCCGATGCCGTTTTTGGCCACCTCCTTCACCTTATCGTAGTACGGCTTGCCGACAGCTCCGTACAGTACCTCCAGCGAGTGGGCGATGCCGTCCAGCGCCCCATCGGCCGTCAGCGCAGGGGGCGCGCCATAGGTCACTTCGTAGTCAAAAACGGGGCGGGCAGGCACGATAGCCTCGTCTACGATCAGCTTCTTTTGCCCCGTCGAGATGTCGGTGATGTTAGAGTACTTGGTCAGATGTGCCGCGGAACTGGCCGCCGTCTGGATGGCGACGTGCGGCGTCAACGACCCACCGCTCTCGATCAGAGCCTGAGTAACCAGCCCGGTCCCAAAATAGTCGTCAATCTCGCCACCCAGCGTGCGCAGCACTTCGGCGGCTTTGGTGGCGTCGGTCGGGCTGCCCCCGCCGAAGCTGATGATCACATCGGGATCGAGCGCCTTTAGTTCATCGGTGATGCGGAACAGGTCCTCACGCGGAGCATTGGGGCGAGCGCCCTTGATCGAGCCCGTAAGACTTACACCTGCTTCTGAGAGCGAGTCGCCTATGACCTGCACATAGTCATCGCTACCCGGAAATGTGCTGCGGACCAAGGCAGCCCGCTGCCCCTGTGTGGCAACCACTTCGCCGATTTGGGAGAGAATGCCGGCGCCGAACAGATACGCATCACCTTTGAACTCGTGCAATAGATGTCGTGCCTTCTCAAAGTCAGGCATTTTCCACCCCCTTTAAGTTTCTCGTATATCTATGACAAAGTTTGTATGGATGTGCGGCAAGCTAATTCCGTGCCCTCTCAAAAAGATTATACCTCAGTGCGAAGGGACTGACAAGCGAGCCCGCAGCAGTTGCAGCGGAGATTGAGAGGGCTATAATATAGCTGCGTGATCGATTCCCCAAACTGGAAAGTGTGAATCTTATGGTTCGCAAAGCGCCTGATCCGATTCGATCTGCCAACTGGTTGGCCGCGGTTTTTAGAAAAGCCCGCCTCGTGTGGCGGCTATGGCGGGATTCCCGTGTGCCGTCTTGGGTGAAGCTCATCCCCCCCGTGATCCTCGTTTACCTCTTCTTTCCCATTGACGTGGTCCCCGATCCCCTCCTTGGATTGGGACAGCTTGACGACTTGGCGGCGATCGTATTAGGGCTGCAGCTGTTCATCGCCCTGTCCCCGCAGGAGGTCGTGCGACAACATCTGGCGGAGTTGGCTGGCCGCTGGCAGGTGGAGGAGCCTTCGGAGGGCTCCGAGGTCATTGAGGGAGAATATCAACTCATTGATGAGGAGTGAGGATGGTAGTCGGCCTTTGCACCATTTCGCTGTATCTGCCGGGCAACAGCTCGCTGAAGGGTAAGCGGCGGGTTGTGAAGTCCATCACGTCCCGTCTGCGGCGGGAGTTCAACGTCTCCATCGCCGAAGTGGATGAGCAGGATCGCTGGCAGAGGATCGAGCTAGGAGTGGCCTGTGTCTCCTCCAGCGGCGACTACGCTCGCGGCCTGCTGGCTAAAGTGGTCAACTGGATCGAATCCGACCGCCCTGATGCGCCTATTATCGATTTTCGGATCGAGCTCTTATAGCCTCTTCCCCGAAGAATCTCTCCTCCAGCATCTCGCACAGGCAGTGATAGAGCGCGATATGTTGCTCTTGTACGCGGTCGGTCTCATGAGCCGGGGTTCGGATGGCGATGTCAGCGCGTTCAGCGAGCGGGCCGCCGTCGGCTCCGGTGAGGGCGATGGTAGCCAGGCCCAGCGCCTGAGCTACGCTAGCCGCATAGCGGACGTTCTGAGCTGTGCCGCTGGTCGAGATCCCCAGCAGCACATCGTCCGGCCGGGCCAGCGCCAACAGCTCCTGGGCTAAGCCCATATCTCGCTCCGGGTTGTCGTTGGCTACAGCGCTGGCCAGAGAGGGATTGATCCCCAGCACCACCGCTCTCAATCCTCCCTCCAAATTTTGAGCCAGAATTTCACCCTCGGGCTGAGCAGCCAATCTCTGTCTCAGCTTCCCCGTGAGGGGCCGCGGCCGCTTGTAGGACTTGAGGAGCTCACCCGAGATGTGGAGTCCATCGGCCATGCTGCCGCCATTACCCGCCAGAAAAAGCGTGCCGCCCGCCTCTTGCGAGTGAGCGATCTCATCGTAGGCCCGAGCCAAGCTTGCCGCAGCGCACTCCAGCTCTGGACGCCGTCCCAGCAGTTCTTGCAGCGCTCTCGGCCTCACTTTGCCCCCTTTATTTTCTCGGATCACGAGGAGGCAGTGGTAGACCCTCTGCCTCAAAGTAAGCCATCCTAGTCTCCCCTGCGAAACGAACCGACCCGGCCACGCAGATCAGATCCTCGGCCGATGCTCGCTGGCGCGCCAGGGACAGGGCCTGTCCTATATCCTCCACGCTTGCAGCCTTTGTCCCCGCGTCGCGAACTTGTCCCGCTAGCTGGTCCGCGGTTGCGGCGCGAGGGCTTTTGAACTGGGTGGTGATCACCTCCTGGGCAATGGGCAGCAGCACCTCTAACATGCCGGCGATGTCCTTGTCCCGATAGGTGGCGAAGATGAGGAACAGATGTCGGTGGGGGAATAGCTCCTCCAGCGCGCTCCGCAGCTTCTGAGCCGAGTCCCGATTGTGGGCCCCATCAACGACCACCCAGGGTCGTTGGCTTAGCACCTCCAACCGGCCAGGCCACCTCACCTTCCGCAGCCCCTCGTGGATGCTGCTCTGGGAGATGCGCAGGCCCTGTTCCCGCAGCTGCTCCATCGCGGCCAGGACCACCGTAGCGTTCACCAGTTGATGGCGGCCTACAAGTGGAATCCAGTATTCAAGGCTCAGCGCTTCTCCGGAGGATTGAAAAGTAGGATCTGCGGAGAAGGACTGTCCTTCCCAGGTTGCATCCTTGGAGTCCCATCGCCAGTCTCGGCCGACCAGCGTGAGAGCGGAGTCTCGCTCCTCGCAGATCTGCTCAATCACGGCCAGCGCCTCCTCGGACTGGGGGGCGCTGACAACTGGGATGCCGGGCTTGATGATGCCCCCCTTCTCCCGAGCGATCTCTGAGAGGCTGTCTCCCAGGATAGTGGTGTGATCGTAGCTGAGGGAGGTGATGATCGAAACTGAGGGGGTGATCACATTGGTGGCATCTAGCCGCCCCCCCAAGCCTACCTCCAGGACGGCCAATTCCACACCTTTGTGCGCAAAGTAGAGGAAGGCCAAGGCGGTGATGATCTCGAAGGTGGTCAAACCCTCAACCTGGCTCACGAAGGGCTGCAGGCGTTCGACGAGGAGGGCTACCTCTCGCTCGGGGATCAACCGACCTTCAACCTGTATCCGCTCGCGGAAGGTGTGGAGGTGAGGTGAGGTGTAGAGCCCGGTCTTGTGGCCGGCGGCACGGAGGATGGACTCGCTTATGGCCGCCGTCGAGCCCTTCCCCTTGGTGCCAGCAATGTGGAGAGAGCGAAAGCGACGGTGGGGATTATGGAGCGAGGCCAAGAGCCGCTCCATGCGTGTCAGGTCGAATAGCTCAGGGGCATAGCGGTAGGATGTCTTCTTCTCATAGTCGGTGAAACTGTAGATCCATTCAAGGGCTTCTTCGTAAGTGGACATCCCATCCTCCGGGTTCAAAGCGCGACTGCTTCAGCGTCGGGCGACTTTAGGCGACCTTCAGTCGCTTTCCAAGCTACCGGCTTTTAGCCGGCAGTAGTTCATCATACACCAACTGTCTCCAAAAGCAAGTTGCTCGGAAAACGATAAGGCGGCTGAATCACGAGAATGGAATCAGCCGCCAAAAACCAAGCCTAACGGAGTAGGGTTTGCAATTTATCGAATATTGTGGTATCATCGGAATTCAGCAGAGAGCTCTGCTACAACTTAGAGAGGCGAACCGCAGGAGATGAGGGGGACAAATGGCCTATCAGGGGAAATATGGCCAATTAGTCGGCCAGGGCGGAGAAGGGGTAGGAGTAGGTGTCACTGACGGCACTGACGGTGCTACTTTGCTGCCTGCGTAGACAGGACTTGCGGGGATTATTAACTTCTGACCGGGGTAGATGTAGCTATAACGACGGATATTGTTAGCTCGTGCAATGGCACTGGCTGTGGTACCGAAACGACGCGCGATAGCGGACAGGGTATCGCCTGAGCGCACAGTATAATGACTGGAGCTAGGGACCGATGATGAGGAAGTTGGCTCCGAGCGGGCTGGGTAACGGACTGGTGTAGGAGTCGGCGAAAAGTGGTGTGACCCCATGGGGATGATCAGGACTTGCCCAACGTAGATCCTGTTGGGATTGGCTATAGCATTAGCCTGGACAATAGCCTGGACGGTCGTGCCATAGCGACGAGCAATGCTGTGTAGAATCTCCCCCCTGCTTATAACGTGCCGTGTTCCTCCCCCTTGGGCAGGGGGAGCAGCCCAGACTACCTCGACCGTAAACCCGGCCAACATTATTGCTAACACCGCAACTCTCAAAATGCTCTTCATCTTTTACTCCTAGCCTACACTCACCTAAAATTATAGACCTTTGGGGAGAATTATCAATCAAATCTGCGTTAAATCTACGTAAAAACCGTGGCTCTCCTTGAAGTATTGGTTCACTCACGCTCCTAATTTACCAGTTTTCCCTCTCTTTGCCAATCATAAATTGCGGCGCAACTTTCTTAGGTAGTAACCCGCTTGCGTTTTGGTGAGGAACAGTAAGGCAATAGATAACCAACACGCTACAGGGGAACTGCCAGAGTTCACGAGGAAGCGAATTATGAAGAAGATACTCCCTCTCCTGGTGTTGTTTTCCTTGATCCTCTCATCCTCCGCTCAGGCAGAAGGTGGTAATCCCTGGCGCACCTTCACTACCGCCGACGGCCTGGTTGCCAACGAGGTTTGGGCTATCCTGCAGGATGGGGATGGGGCCCTCTGGGTTGGAACCACGGCAGGAGCCAGCCGCTACGATGGGGAGAGCTGGCGCACCTTCACCACTGCTGATGGCCTGGCAACCGATCACGTCACCTCCATCCTCCAGGATGAGGATGGAGCGCTCTGGTTTGGAACCACGGCAGGAGCCAGCCGCTACGATGGGGAGAGTTGGCGCACCTTCACCACTGCTGATGGCCTGGCAACCGATCACGTCACCTCCATCCTCCAGGATGAGGATGGAGTGCTCTGGTTTGGAACCACGGCAGGAGCCAGCCGCTACGATGGGGAGAGCTGGCGCACCTTCACCACTGACGATGGCCTGGCAGCCGATTATGTCACCTCCATCCTCCAGGATGAGGATGGTGCGCTGTGGCTTGGAACCACGGCAGGAGCCAGCCGCTACGATGGGGAGAGCTGGCGTACCTTCACCACCGCCGACGGCCTGGCAGCCAATGAGATCTGGACGATATTTCAGGATGAGAAGGGCACGCTTTGGTTCGGCACAGATGGCGGAGGAGTCAGTTGCTATGATGGGGAGAGCTGGCGGACATTCACTGTTGAGGATGGGTTGGCGGCCGACTACGTTGCTTCCATATTCCAAGATAGAGATAGAGCACTATGGTTCGGCACAGTAGGTGGTCTAAGCCGCTACGATAGGGAAAGCTGGCAGTTTTTCACCACATCAGATGGTTTGGTGAATAACGATGTAACTTCCATCTTTCAAGATAAGGAAGGTGCCCTCTGGTTCAGCACCTGGGGTGGCGGCCTGAACCGTTACAATCGGGGGAATTGGCGTACCTTCACCACTGACGATGGCCTGGCAGCCGATTATGTCACTTCCATCCTCCAGGATGAGGATGGGGCGCTGTGGTTCGGAACCACGGCAGGAGCCAGCCGCTGCGATGGCCGTTGGCGCACCTTCACCACCGCCGACGGCCTGGCAGCCGATTATGTCACCTCCATCCTCCAGGATGAGGATGGGGCGCTGTGGTTCGGAACCACGGAGGGAGCCAGCCGCTGCGATGGGGAGAGCTGGCGCACCTTCACCACCGCCGACGGCCTGGCAGCCGATTATGTCACTTCCATCCTCCAGGATGAGGATGGGGCGCTGTGGTTCGGAACCACGGAGGGAGCCAGCCGCTGCGATGGGGAGAGCTGGCGTACCTTCACCACTGCTGATGGCCTGGCAGCCGATCACGTCACCTCCATCCTCCAGGATGAGGATGAGGCCCTGTGGTTCGGAACTTGGGCCGGGGGAGTCAGCCGCTACGACGGGGAGAACTGGCGCACCTTCACCACTGCTGACGGCCTGGCGGCCAACGGGATCAGGGCGGTCTTCCAAGATAGGGACGGCATCCTCTGGTTTGGCACTGTGGGCGGCGTGAGCTGCTATGATGGAAGCTCCTGGCAGATCCTCACCACCGACGATGGCCTGGTAGCAAACGTCATCACCTCGATCGTGGAGGATGAAAAGGGCATCTTCTGGTTCGGCTCAAGCGGGGGGATAACCAGACATAGGCCCAATAAGACCCCTCCGTGGGTGCGCATCATAGCCGTAAATGGCCGCTATTGGCAAGGGGGAAGGATCTCACTGCCTCACGATGAGAACAACATCACCATCACTTTCGCCGGCAGTGATTTGAAAACCGACCCCGAAAAGTTGCTCTACCTATGTAAGCTAGAAGGCGTGGACGATAGTTGGGTAGTGGAGCGAGAGAAGTTTAAGCTTTACTCTGATCTTCAGCCTGGCACCTACACCTTCCTGGTCAAGGCCAGGGATAGGGGTCTCAACTACTCTGACCCAGCCGCGGTAGAGATAGTCATCGAGCCCTCAGCGCCAGTTGTGAATGTACCAGTGATAGGCTCCATGTCTCCACCCACCTTCTATATCCTGCTGGGGACAGTCTCTGCCCCCCTTCTCGCTTTGGCTTTTCTCTCCTTCTACCGGACTCAAGTGCACCCCCGCAGGGCTTTGAGACAGGGGTTCAACCCCTATATCTCTGGCGAGCCCATAAGGGCAGAGGGAATGTTCTTCGGGCGGAAGGATGTGCTGACGGAGGTGTTGAATACTCTGCACAACAATCATTTTGCCATCTACGGCGATAGGAGGATAGGCAAAACCTCGACTTTGTACCAATTGGCCAATAGGTTGAGGGAAGCAGATGACCCAGACTATCTCTTCGTCCCCGTCCTCATAAATTTGCAGGGAATCTCGGAGCAAAAGCTCTTTTACGCCCTGATGAAGAATATCGCTAAAGAGTGCCAACCTTATATCGGGGACTTGAACCTGATCTACACCGCTGAACAGGAGGGATACGATCGCTTCGATTTCGAAGATGATCTGGAATCGGTTTTAGAGGCTCTGAAGAGGACCACGAGCAAAGAGATAAGGATAGCTTTGCTGCTCGACGAGGGTGAGATCATAAACAAATACGATCAGTCGACACAGGAGCGATTGAGAGGCATCTTCATGACCCCAGCGGGGCGATGTCTCAGGATAGTGTGGTCGGGGACAATCATTGACAGGGAGTGGAAGAGCAAGACCAGCCCCTGGTACAATCTCTTCAGCCGGGAGATGCATCTGATGCCCCTCGCCAATGAGGAGGCCCTAGACCTCATCAAGTCCCCTGTTAAGGGGGTCTACCAATACGAGGATGAGGCTGCGGAACAGATCATCGCCTACAGCCAGGGCCATCCCTTCGAGATCCAAAGGCTGTGCGGGCGGGTGGTCAACAAGATCCTGGAGGAGAAAAGGACAAAGATAACCAGCGAGGAGGTCGAGCAGGCCTTTGAAGAAATCCTTCAGGAGCGCGCCGAAGGCATGAAACCGCCCTTCCTCCTCCAGAGAGATCAGGAGGAAACCACTTGAGAAATCCCTACATCGTCGGCAATTGGGTCAGCGGAAAAAACCTGTACGGGCGCAAGGCCCCTATCAATGAGATCCTGCACTCCCCCTACAATGCCCTGTACGTGATGGGCAACCGTCGTATGGGAAAGACCTCGCTCCTGCGTCAGGTGGAGACCCTGGCCCCCAGCATCTTCCTGGACTTTCAGAAGATAGGCGGGAGCGTAACAGGCCTGGCCCGGGAGCTGAGGAGGGAGATCAGGAGGAAATCTCGTAGGTTCGGGGAGTGCCTTCCTGAGGAGGGGTTTTTGGCCGACAAAAATGCCTTCGAGATCCTGGAAGCGCTCGATGAGAAAGCTGAGAAGGGGGGAATAAGATTACTGTTGCTGTGCGACGAGGCGGAAGTGCTGCTTGAAATCGGCCATAAGGACCCCCAAGCTCTAATGAGAATGCGAGCTATCCTCCAGGGAAGCAGGGCCCTGAGAACGGTCCTGACAGCCACCAAGGGGCTGTGCCAATTAAACGACCTCTGCCGCCACTGGCCTACCTCCCCCTTCCTCCACGGCTTCTCCACCCGCTATCTCTCCGGACTGACCGACGAGGCCGCCGAGGCCCTGATCAGGCAGACTAAGCTGGAGACCCCGGTGAGA
>JAYEMR010000080.1:0-1418 GCA_034718215.1 Chloroflexota bacterium | reverse complement strand
AGCTACTGTGAGGGAGATAGAGGAGAAAACCAACAAACATCCCTATCTTCTGCAGCGCCTTTGCCACAGGCTCTGGCAGGAGGATGGCAGCTTACGCCCGATAGAAGTGGATGATCTGTTAGTGGATGAGCTTTTAGCCAGCTTCTTCCAGATTGATCTCAGTCATCTCTCCCCTCGTGAGAGGGAGATACTCCTCCATGTATCAGAGGGCGGGGGAGTGGCCGAAGCCAGCCTGGAGGCGGAAACATCAATGCCTGTCAGCGATTTGAAGGCCCTCCTGTACAGTTTGACCAAGTTGGGCTACGTCAAAAAAGTGAACGAGTTGTACGTGGTGGGGAACTACTTCTTCGCCCAGTGGCTCTCGGCTAACAGGGATGAATTGAGACAAAGGGCGATGGGCAAGGTGACTGACCAGGCTGTGCACGCGGTTACTCAAGAAGCGGTCTCCATGAGCAAGCTGAAGTCGCTGGCCAAGCTCATGAGGCTCAAGAGAGAAAGCGGCGAAAGGCCCTATGTACTGGTTTTAGGAGCCGGAGCCTCCCTCTCAGCAGGCTGTAGCTCCGGCTGGGAGATTGTCGAGGATACAGTGACCCAGCTGAGCGCCGGGGATGTGGCTGCTCTCTCTTGGGAGGAGAAGCTGGCCAAATTCTACGATCTTTTGGACAATCTGAGCGAAACCGAGCGCTACCTCGTCCTCAAGGGCCATCTCGAGGGGAAAGCACCCTCGGTGGGCTACCGCTGCCTAGCCGAGCTGGTCAAAGAGGGATACTTCGATGTCATCCTTTCCACCAACTTGGATGTCTTCGTGGAGGATGCTCTGAGCGATGTGGGTTTGAGGGCTGAGGACTTCAAAGTCCTGATCAACGGCGAGGAAGATGAGCGCCAAATCCGTCGGGCACTGGATTATCCAGAGCCGCGGGTGAAAATCCTCAAGCTCCACGGCGACCTGCCTGCCCGCATCTTCGCCTTCACCCCTGACGAGGTATTCGAGTTCGGCGAGAAGCTCGAAAGTCTCCTGGAGGAGCAGCTGAGCGAGGACATCATTATCGTCGGCCACTCCATGCGCGATGATGACCTCAATCGCTGCATCCGACGAGAGGGCGGCTCCATCTGGTACGTCAACCCCGTCAGCCCGAAGCCCACCCAGTTCATCTGGCGAGCGATGCAGGTGCGCACCTCCAACGCCACCACCGGTGAACTTGGGAAGTTTGACAACTTCTTCCAGGCATTGTACAATGAGCTGGTGAACACTCACGACAGGCTCGTTGGTCGCCAAGATCACACCAGCCGATGATGCGGTACGAATCTGACGTGTACCGGAGGGGAAAATGGGGGGATTACCCATATCTTCAACGAGAGGACCGAGGCGTCCCCGCCGAGGGATATGCTGACCATCCCGTCTCCTGCCTGTCGGCACC
>JAYEMR010000079.1:0-14662 GCA_034718215.1 Chloroflexota bacterium | reverse complement strand
AACACAGCCTAATTCCTAACGAATTTATACCTTCCAAAAGCGGCAAGCGGTGCTTCTGGTCATTTCGGGCGTCCCGCCTTTGTACTACTTTTCAAGCTGCGATGTCCAGTTTAGCGGAAACTAAAGATCTAAAGAAAATCAGGCAGAGGCTCAAACGGTCCCCTTTTGACTTCCCCATTTCAGCTAACCTATCCCAGGATATTCCAGCGGCTATTGACATCACATCCGCAGGAAGCGGTACCATTCATGAAAGCAGCATCTCTTGGGAAGTAGAGCTGGGCTCGAAAGAGGCAAAGCGAATGGACGTCGTCCTGGAGCCCGGAAAGGGACGAGGATCAATTGAAATCCCTGGGGCCGTACTGAAGATCCGCGACCAAGTAAATGATCACTGGGTCGAGTTTCCCTCTAATACCAATTGTCTCACGAAGCGACCTGCTCTAGGGGGAAGTGCTCGATGTTTTCCCGTATCCAATCCCATCCAGTCAGGCTCTCGATCTTCTCGGGATCGGCAGCAAGTCGCTCCAGTACCCGTTCTACTGCTTCTTCCTTCTTCTCCAACTCGCCGTACACTTCTCC
Organism: Chloroflexota bacterium; assembly: GCA_034718215.1. Classification (GTDB taxonomy): domain Bacteria; phylum Chloroflexota; class Anaerolineae; order JAYEMR01; family JAYEMR01; genus JAYEMR01. Next base: position 14,086 of record JAYEMR010000079.1, on the reverse strand, counting down.
CTTTACTTCTCCCCGAATCTCCTCGAACACTCGCTCGGCCGGATTCAACTCCGGCGAGTATGCGGGCTGCTCTACCAAGGGAACCCCGACTGCCTCGACCGACTTCGCCCGATGGCACGGTGCTCGGTCCCACACGATGCCAGTGACACCTTCCTCTTCCAAAGACTCCACGAACTCGACGGTGGATCCCTGCTTCATATCGGGCTTCCATTCCCAGTATATCTTTCCTTCTACGCCATCGACAGCCAGGTTCAAGTACGTCCATTCATACGTCACTTCCACCGCCTGGCGGATCTTCTCACCTTTGGGCACCCACACTCTTCTAACCTGTCCAATCAGACCCACCCGCATCTCGTCTTGCCATACGACGCCAGAGGTATCTTCTACGCCGGCCTCCTCCACCGCAGCTGAGAGCCCCCTTTTTTCCAGGCCTCTTGTTCCTCCTCAGAGGCCTGGGGCACCATCTGGCGGGGGCCTTCTTCTTCCCTGTCCGGCGACAGACGGGAAATCGAGCCGGTCGAATATCCATCTCTCGCCGTAGGCATGCTTCGCGATCCCCCAATAGGTGTACTCGACGTCGAACTTCTCCTTCACCCATTCCACTCCATCCCAAATGGTACGGAAAGTTCCTTTTCGAGATTCCTCTTTCAGCGCCTGCTCTTGCTCTGGCGTCAGTTTCGGCTCTGGGCCTCCGTGTCCACCGTGACGATGCTGAAGCACCTCCTCTAGGCCGCCTTCCCGGTACCATGCCACCCAGCGCCGCACAGTTCGAGCGGAAAACCCCACCACTTCGGCGACCTCCTCCTGTGTGCGCCCCTGACGCAGCAACCACAATGCTTGCAGGCGGGTTCGATCTTGGTGATCGGTTTCCTGCCTGTAGAGCTCGTACAACGTCTGCTCATCCTCTTGCCAATCAAGTTGTATCCTACCTCCACTCATTCTCCCCTCCAACCTCTCCCGTCTGTCGACGGACAGGAGCGCACAGCGAAAGTCACGCTATCATTCTAACAGGGGACACTTCGCTTGGCAAGCGGTATAACTCCGTGAATGTGCCAGAACTTTGTCAGATCTATCTTCCCGTGGTCCTCAAGACCCACTGATCGCCGTGCACTGAAAAAGCACAAGCGATCGCGGTGATTCCTAGAAGGTGATGTCCATCTTATCCTTGTCCTGCGCAATGGCTGGGATATGGACACCATGAGGGGCAGAAAGCGGACCTAGAAGCCTCAACCGCCGCCTCATCGAAGTCAACCTGCCGCTGGTGGGAGTCTCCACGCAGTCATCGCGGGAGAAACGATCCGCCGTGGCCTCATCAGCCTCTGTGGCCTTGGAAGCGCATGATTAGTCCAATTCTACCTGAGAAAATGAAGCCTTTCAAAAACAAAAAGGCCCTTGGACTTCAAGGGCCTCATACTTATTCGATTTTGATAAAGAACTTTCGCAGTTTTGCTAAAGTCACCCCGTTGACGTAGCAGCTAGGGCCAGCCAGCGGCGGCGAAGTTGCTCGAATTGGGCATTGGCCCGGCTGGGAGATCGCGAGTGAAAGCGAAAGCGTTCCAAATGCCTATGCAAACGCTCCCGCTCCTTCCCGTCTGTCCGACGGACAGGGAAGTGAGCCACAGACAAGCCCTCCCAGTCGAAGATTTGGTGGGTCAGCTGTTGACTATCAACCAGTCCTTCGTAGTAGTGAGTAGGCTGCAGGCGGCTTACATCACCCAGGGGAGGGTGGAGCGGCTGGCCCCGGCAGTTCCAAAGAGTATCGTACCTGTCGATCAGGATGCGCTAATCATCTCCGCCCTCTCGGACGGCGACCGATTGGTAGAAGCATAGGAGCGTGCTTCCATAGCTCCGTTGGTCCACCAGCCCCAGGCTGGCAAGCTCCAGGGGCTTAAATTCCTTGGGAAATATCTGGGCAATCGCTAGTCCACCTGAGGCCAGGTGCGTTGTCCTATCCAGAATTTGCAGTGCCCTGGCCCACAGGCCCTGGTACTGGGGTGGAGCGATGTAGATGATGTCGAAGGACTGGTTGGGCTGACGCTCCAGGAAACGAAAGACGTCCTCCTGGATCACCGTAGCCCTTTCGGCCAGGTCCGTGATCTTCAGATTCTCCTCAATGGTGCGGATGGCGCGCCACTCCCGCTCGACGAAGGTGGCATGAGCCGCCCCTCGGCTGAGGGCCTCGATACCAACACTTCCCGTGCCGGCGAAGAGATCCAGAAATCTCGTCCTGACTATATAAGGGGCTAGGATATCGAACAATGCCACCTTCACTCGGTCGGTGATGGGCCGCGTGCCCTTGCCTGGCACCGACTTGAGTATGCGTCCCTTGGCCGATCCGGTGATGACTCGCATTCCCCTTCCTCAACTGAGACTTGGTGAAGATGAGCCATCCACATGGACGTGGGAGCGCACATGGGCGTAGCTTGGCTGATCCAGATGGGGAGTTGATAAAACGAGGCTAACAATGTCTGGTGGATCGCTCAGATCGCTGCGGCAGATAGCTGATTTCCTCAGCGCTCATCACCTTCTGCTATCCGCTTCCGCCAATAGTCCAGCACATCGCGCAGGCTCTGTTCGAAGGAGGAGGTCGGCTTCCAGCCGGTCGTCTCTCGCAGGTGGCTGTAATCACATACCACACGGGGCACTTCCGAAGGGCGCATGAGGTCTGGATCGGACTCGACGGTGATGGGAACGTTGGTGAAGCTCAGGAGCGTCTTCAGCAGTTCTCGGATGGAACGCGAACGGGCTGAGCCCACATTGTACACCTCCCCCGCCCTCCCCTGAGTAGCCAGCAGAGCGTAGGCTCGCACCACGTCGCGCACATCGGTGAAATCCCGCTCCGGCTCCAGGTTTCCAACGCGCATCACCGGTTCCTGAGACCCGGCCTCGATGAGCGCGATCTGTTGAGCGAAGTCAGGGGCCACAAAGCCGGGACGCTGACGGGGGCCGATGTGATTGAAGGGTCGCAATCGGATCGTATCCAGCTTGTGACTAAGATGGTATTGCAGACCCAGCATATCCTGAGTGACTTTGCTCACCGCATAAGGGTTCATAGGCCGCAGAGGCACCTCCTCATCCACCGGCAGATCCTCTTCCCCCACCAAGCCGTACTCCTCGCTGGATCCCACGATCAAGATCCGGCAATGCAGGTCCAGGTTCACCATGGCCTGCAGAAGGTTGACCTGCATGCTGATGTTGGTGGCCAGCGTCCCCCAGGGGTCATGGAGGGATTCACTGGTGAGGGATTGAGCCGCCAGATGGAAGATCACATCTGGATGAGCCCATTTCAGGACAAACTCCACCACCGGCAGGCGCGATAACTCCGCTGGGTACAGCTCCAACCTGTCGGCCAGATGGCGGATGTTATGATCGGATCTGTAGATCGTGCCAGCGATTTCCCAGTCGGTGTTCGCCAGTAGGTGCTCGGCCAAATGGCTGCCCACGAATCCGGAGATACCTGTGATGAGTGCGCGCATGTCCGCTCCAGTGGACTATCTCCTGAGGCGAGTTACCTGTTGCAGCAGGTCATGAAGCTGCTCACACAGCTCTTCGTCCTCGCAGACCTTGAGGGCCTGTTCAATGTCGTCAACACCCCTATCGTGCTGTCCCAGGGCGCTGTGAGCGAACCCCCGCATTACATAGATGCCCGGATCCTGGGGACTGAGCTCTATGGCCCGGTCGAAGTCCTCGATGGCCTGCTTGTGTCTCCCCAAGTTACCGTATGCTGCCCCTCGATTGTAGTAGGATTTGGCGCTCCGGGGCTCTAGGGCTATGATCTGAGTGAAGTCCTCGATAGCTCGCTCGTAGCTCTCCAACTCACCGTAGGCCAGCCCTCGATTGTAGTAAGCCATAGCCTTCTGAGGATTCAGTTTGATAGCCTGGGTGAATTGCTCGATGGCCTGCTCATATTCGCCCGACTCCAGGTACCTGAGTCCTAGATTGAGTTGAGTATCTCCCTTATCGTATGCCATTGATTAACTTTCTCTCCAAGCAGTTACTCATCCTCCTCCACCACCTCATACCCGAGGAGAGTCGCTAAGTCCTTGAAAGCCTGGCTGTGCTCTCCGTAGAAGACCACGCGGTGGTTACCGAATGTCCACCAGTCGAGGTGTTCGAAGAGTTTCTCCGCATCTACGTCTATGGCCAGCTTTGTCCTGCACAGTATGTCCTCCCAGCCGGGGAACAACTCCTCGCCGGCCACTGATCTTCCAGTGAACAGGGCCATCTTCTCATCGTGCACGCTCACCTTGGCCACTGTGACGGGCTCATCTGTCGGCAGCTTCACCTGCACGCACGCCCCACCCTTCTCCTGCTCTTCTACGGGCCACTGCGGTAGATTCCTTATGACATAAGGCGCCATCCATTCATCCCCGTAGGGGTTCAGGGGGCACTCGCAATGTCCGATGTAAACCTTGTCGTTCTCCACATCTACGATGTAGTCCCCGTTGAAACCGGTGCTCCCGGTCACCCACAGCCCCAACTGCTGCGTAACGAGGGAGTCCACCAGTGTCTCTGAGGTAGCCACCACGCCGTCGGTCTTGAACTGCGAGGAGGGCAGCCCTTGGGAGGGTATGGGCCCATCTTCGTAGTACATAAAGATGCCGTATCCCTCCGTCGTTATGGCGTCGGCGTCGTAGTCATCCATCATCTCCCTCATAGCCAGGTATAGCTTGGCGGATTTCCTGATCTCGGTCTCGTTGGTCCCCCTTACATCCTCGGCTCCAGCGATCCATTTATCCGCGACTCGGCTCGCCTGGGCTTCGGGGATCTCCTCCAATCTGGAGACCATCTCCCGCTGCGGCCTAGCCACGATCTCCGCCCCCAGCTCGGCCAGGTTCTCCAGGTATTTCTTTTCGTAGTCCTCCCTTCCCTCCTCCGCCGTCTGATGGATGGTAGGCTCGTATTCTCCCAAGGCGGGCCTGTCCGTTATGCAGAGCACTCGCAGGCCCTTCATTCGGGCTACTGCCTGAAGGAGCCGGATCTTCTCAGCTATTGCATCCAGCCGTGAGGAGAACACAGATTCAGAGGCATCGGGGATGACGGGCAGCGTAGCGGTCAGGACTCTGCTGCCTTTATAAGAATTAAAGGGCTCCTGCCATTGCCCCCAGAGGGGATAGACAGCCACCGTAGGCAAACCGAGCTGCGTCATTTCGTCCGACAGGGAGCCAAAGTAAAGCAGCCCATCTAGGCTTTGGGCCTGGACATTTGCTACCGTCCGTGCCGGCCCCCCCACCTCCGTGGTCCCAACGAACTCGACCCCCTCGCAGCGTCGACGTACCTCACTGAGCATCTCCTCGTTGCTCAGCACTTTCTCGTCAGGGTGATGCAAAGGGTAAGTACCGGTGCTGCGGAAGAGTTCAGTAGAGGAGAACGCTGTGTAGATCTTCACTGTTGTTTTCATTTTTATCCTCCGTTTCATCCTTGAGTATGCTTGGGATATCTCATTTTCTACATCTCTTCTACCACCTCAAAGCCCATGAGCTTGGCCAGGTCATTCACCGCCTGGGTGTGATCGCCGTAGATGATGTTCCTGTGGACTCCGAACGTCGTGGTGTCGTAATCTCTCTCGAATGCCTCCGAGTTGGTTTTCATGACGAGCTTCGTCCTGCAGAGTATGTCCTCGAAACCCCTGTAATACTCCTCGCCTGAGACACTCACACCTGTGCTGACCGCTATTTTTCTATCGTAGAGGCTGAACTTGAGCGCCGTGACGGTCTCGTCCGTCGGCAGCTCCACTTGGACGGCGGCGCCGAGGGTGGAACCCGCTTCGGGATAATCGTCTGGCACCATCTCGTTCTCCTTCTGCAAAGCATGGCTTCTTATAACATAGGGCACCCTATCGTTTCCACGTGGGTTTATCGGACATTGGCAGTGGGCAAAGGTGACCGTGTCATTAACCCTGTCTATTCCGATGACATCCCCGATGAAGCTCGGATTGCCCGTGGTATAGATGCCGAACATCTCTGTGATGGCGCTGTTAACAAGACCCTCGCAGACGCCAACCCTGAGCTGTTTATTCAACTCCGTGTTCGCCAGGCAGGGCGTGACGTTTATTACTCCCCTCACCCAGGGGACCAGGCTCCTGATCGCTATCCCATCTGCACCATGCTTTTTCATCAACTTCTCCATACCCAGGTATAGCTTCGCTGCCTTCAGCACCTCCTCTCTATCTGTCTCCCTTATCCTCTTGGCCTCGTTTATCCACATATCAGCGATCCCTTCCGCCTCGCTCTCGCCTACCCCCCCTATCTCCTCATTCAGTTCGATAAAACCCGCGTGTGTTACTTCCAGTCCCATCTCTTTCAGGTTTTCCGAGTAAACTTCGTTATAGTCCTCCGGCAACGGGGAGTGGAAGTCCATCCCCAGGATATCATAGTTCCCGAGGATCTCCGGCTCCTGCACCACCAGCAGCCTCGAATCCTTCACCCTCTTCAGGGCGGATATCAGCTTGATCTTGCCGAGAAGGTCATCGAACCTGGATGTGGAAGCGCGAGGGGAAACGTCGAAATCGGACAAACAGGCGGTCACCAGCTTCTCGCCTTTGTAGAAGCTGAGTAGGCCTTTCTCCCAGTCACCGAGGCCGAGGAGCGACCTCACCATTACTACTGGCAGTCCGAACGAGGTAAGCTCACGATCGAGATAGCCGCCGAACACGAGAATACCATCTATCTCATCTTTCACCTCCCTTATACTCCGATATGCTTCATCTCTTCCCTCTGTGCTCATGATGCCCGAGAGCTCATCGAGCCCCATGAACTCCACATCATCAAGCCTGCTTTGTAATTTCCCCAAAAGTTCATCTCTCTCCGGAGAGTAACAGGGGAGAAAGATTGTGTATATCTTCGCCGTCGTGTTCATTTTTATCCTCCATTAAATGTGATCGCCGTGAAAGATCACCAGGTGAAGTCCGCCCCTGTAGCTATCCAGCATCTTGTGGGCATCTTTGACTCTGGCAGTGATCCTGGTTCGGCAGGCCCACTCCACATCCGGCGTGCCCACGATCTCTACGCTGTAGGGCTGGGAAAATCGGTCAAGCCTTCGTGAAAGGTTTTGCGATGATCTCGTGAATATCTAGGTCGAGGAAGTTAGTGGTATTGGCTGGCCCTAGTAGAAGGGCTGTGTCAACACCGTCACCCCCCGTACCGCCAATTGCTATCACGTCCCTACCCACAGGTATGGCTCCTGCATCTGCAGCCATCAGAGTCACCTCAACAGCGACCTTCACGCCTTGACAGAACAACCTCAAAACAGAGGCGACGGTTCTCGCAACCGGTGGAACAGCCGGATACATGCGGCTCATCATGCTGATCGTCTCAGGGGATGGTCTGGCGGCTTCTGTTTCTGGGATCCGCCTCCTCGTTATCCCTAGGCCGACACCTCCCTCGAAGGCATCGGTGCCCGTCACAACCATTATGCCCAGATCATTGAGCCTCTTCCTGTTCTCCTCAGTCAGCAGCTGTACTCCCGGAGCCGCGTGCCCCGTCTGGTGTGTGACAACAACGACCTCGATGCCCGTGTCCCCGAAGGCCTCAGCAGCCTTAAGACCAGTTTTACCACTGGTTGAAGAGATAACTATCTGCTTTATACCCCGTTCTAGAGCCCTGGCCTTAGCAACCTCCAGAACCTTATCAGTATAGTTTCCAGGACTCTCAAAGTAGTATGTAGTAGCTTCAATATCCATTCTAGTCCCTCCAAATGTCTACTGATCCGAACACGGCTCCCCTCGGGGAGTAACGGGGGAGAAAGATGGCGTAGGTCTTCACCGCCGTGTTCACTTGTACTCGCCTCAATCACCCCCACTCCACAACGCGCTTACGGACCCGCTGGTTCACCGGCATGTTATTTCAGATACGGAAGCAGCTATCTCAGAGGTATCATGTCATAGATCGAGAGATTGTCAAATCATGCTTGACTCAACACTAACTCAAAAGGGCTGGACAAGTTGCTGATCAGTATTTTCCTCCCCCTCTCCGCCGCAGCGATCATCTCCTCCACGCTGGGATAGGCGTGGGGAATGTCAAATTCCCCCGCCGCGCGCTCCACCCGCTCGGGGATGATGTCGCAGATGGCCACCAGCTCCACCCGGCTGTAGAGAAACTGTTTCGTCGGGAGAACGGATCTCTACCTCCCACCTGTGTAGATGGCGTCGCTCTTCTCCTCCAGCCGGTCGGTGGCTGGCGGCGGTTCGATAGATAACCCGGAGATCTCGCTTCGCCACTCTGGCGTCATCTCGACGTCGACCGCGGCCAGCGAGGCCTCCAGTTGCTCTACGTTGCGCGCGCCAATGATGGGCGCAGTAACGGCTGGATGTGACATCACCCAAGCCACCGCCAGCGTCGCGGGATGGAGGCCGTGCTCCTCCGCGTGTGCGCTGAAACGTTCCGCGACCTCGTAGTACACCGATTTGCCGTACCGCTTCATGTAGTTCTCCCTCTCCACCAAGCGTCCACTCTCCGGCCTTTGGTCTGTCCCATACTTCCCTATCAGCAGACCCCCTCCCAGAGGGCTGTACGAGATCACACCCAATCCCTCTTCCCGTGCCAGCGGCAAAATCTCGACCTCTCGCCCGGAGGGCATGCTTCGCGAGCCTGCCGCTTGACCAGGTTGTACATCGGCTGAACACACTCGAAGCTAGCCAACCCCTCCCTAGCTGAGATGCCTAAGGCTGTGGCGATCTGCCAAGCGGCTCAATTGCTGACCGCCGGATAGAGGATCTTACCCGCGCTCACCAGGTCATCCAACGCCCGCAGGGTCTCCTCGATCGGGGTGTCAGGGTCGAAACGGTGCACGAAGTAGATGTCTATATGATCGGTGTCCAGCCGTCTCAGGCTGACCTCTATCTGCTCCATGATGTGACGCCGCGAAAAGCCCTTCCGCGTTCACACCATCGCCGACTGATTGGCCGACCTTTGAGGTCAGCACGATCTCATCGCGGGAGCCTTTGATTAGGTCGCCTAGGATCTGCTAAGAGCGACCATCGGCGTAGACATTGGCGCAGTCGAAGAAATTGATGCCTGCCTCACGGCAGCGGTGAAACATCGCCGCCGAGGTCTCCACATCCGCGTCTCTCCCGAACGACATTGTACCAAAGCATAGTTGAGAGACCCTCACTCCTGTTCGTCCCAGAACGCGATACTCCATTCTTGCCTCCTCTGTACAAATCTTGGCATAGTTCACGAGTGAACCTAACGCACCTCGACAGATGGCTGCGCTGTCACTACCCGATTATACTATCACCGAAGTTAACAGTCAAAGGCCATCGTTCCTCCGCTAAGCGCAGGGGTTAGCGCCGCCTCAGCTCTCCCCAGAGCCTCCAGTTCCCGATCAAGCTGGTCTAAACCAGAAGCGCAAGCGCCAACGTGGGAATAAAGGCCACTAGGGTGGGCAGCGCCGCCGCTTTGAGGTAATCCCCGATCCGCACTCCAAAGTATTCCGTTGAGACGGAGACACAGGGGTGGACTGGGGATATCAGGTACCCCAGAAATGCGCTAAAGAACACCAATGTGAAGATAGTAGGAGGCATAGGATTGCCCCCCGTCATGCTCAGATAGGTGGGGATCACTACTGAGGTGGGCAGCTGGACCCTCCCTGTGATCACGCCTAGAAGGAAGCTAATTATACAGAGCAGGAGTATGGAGGAAGCCGACGCGGCCAGGAGTTCCGATACCCCTGAGGCTTTGAAGATGTTTAAGAAGAGAAACATACCGACGATAATCAGGGAGAAGTTCCAGGGAACCATCCGCTCGTTTATTTTTTTTACGTCCTCCCATGACAGGTCGCCGAGGAACAGGGCCAGTCCGAGGCTGCAGGAGACGGCGATCAACGTCGTCCATTCCGGCAAGCCGAAGGCAAATAACTGAGGGAGCAGGAAGCTCAGCAGCGGAGCCAGTAGAATTATGCTCAGGGGGAGAAGTAGGTCTCGCGCGGAGATCGTCCCTCGATACAAGATCTCCCCTTCCACATCTCGCAGGAAAAACACCCATCCGATGATGACCACTACGACAAAGCTGGGAAGCAGATAGAGGATAGCTCTGTGCACCTCCAGCCCGGCGATCTTCGCTGATACGATCAGAGCTGAATTAAGTGGATATATGATCAGGAGGGCGTGTCGGAACCAGACATTTAAGGCCGCCTTATCTCTTCCCTCAATCCCCTCCCCGGCCCTCTCCACCATAGGGGAGGATAGCAGGGCTCCCCCTGGCATGGGTAGTGTTCCAAACAGGGCCGGAGACAGGGCGAGGAAGGCTTTTTTGCCGATCCGGAGGTTGTTCACTAAGCGATCCATCTGCCCCGATACCTCCATGATCCCTCCTATCATGGGGATGATGCCCATGGCCACGGCCAGCAGGAGTACAGAGGGATCTGCCACAGTGCTCCAGACTCCTCTCCATATTCCCACGGGGGGAAGGGTGAATGCCCCCAGCGTGATCGCGCTGAGAGCAAAAGCCAGCGGAAGGCTTTTTCGCGAGACAACAAGAAGCACTCCCATAGAGATAAACAGCCCAATCCAAGACGTGAACATCAGTTTTCCTCCTGTCAAGCATGGGCATGAAGTGCCCGTTTTACGAAACGGTGTCGGATGAATTCGTTCTAGCCCCGTTCACGGGGCGTTGCTTCGTAGCCCGACGACTTTATCACCGGGCGGATCTGAACCATCCCCCGTAAGCTATTCTGGACCCAACCGCCAACGACGCAGGGCCCTGCGCACCCGCCTCCAACTGCGCTTCACCAGGTTCGCCTCCTCCTGGGTCACAGATCGCGGGCTGTAGCGTGCGTCCACGAAGGCCTCAGTCAGCTCAGCCACGTCGGACTCGTGCTCCGGCAGCTCGGCCCGCAGCCGCTCACTGTACTCGTACGGGGTCTGCCAGGGCCGGCGCCCGAGGCCCCGACCCTCAGCCCGACGCACGATGGACAGGTAGAAGTAGAGGATGAGCTGACGAGGGCTCAGCGAGGAGAGGGAGATGTAGCGCCAGGGGAGGCGAGGGCCCTTGGCGCTGAGGATGCTCCTTAGCCCTTCCTCAGCCCGCTGCCTAGCTCGCTCAACGGCCCTGCGGGTGCCTCCGAGCAGCCCATCCAGCAGCTGTCGCAGCCAGGCCAACACTCCCCCCGAGAAGAGCCCCCGCAGAAGGCGTCGCCGGTCGCCCAGGAAGTTGTAGAAGGAGTAGGCCACGATCCCAGCAAGCAGCGCCCACAGGAGGAGATCGCGCACCACGGGCCAGATGGACAGGCCAGGGCCCCTCTCCGGCGTCTCCGGAGGAGCCATGGGCAGGCTGCCACGAGGAGCCTCCAGCATCGGCCCCTGCCGCTGGAAGAGGAGGGAGGCGATCAGGTTGATGAGAAAGACCGGCACGCTGATCACCAAGATGACCGCGTACATGAGCCCTCTCACCACCACATGGATCGCCAGCGTGATGGCCTGGGGCAACCCGATGGAGTACCCGGTCGGCAGAAGCAGCGCGATAGCGATCACCATCGTCAGGAAGAGGGCAGCCAGGATGGCCCAACGGGTGCCGATATTGGGCTCTATCTCCACCTCCCTCAGTTGCCAGCGGGCATGGAGGACGGAGTAGTGAGCCTGGCTGATGAGGGCCAGGCCCAGCAGGAAGTAGGCCATGACGTTAAGGACCAGCCCCGACGTGGGAGGCGGCCGGTCGGGGAAGAGCTGAGGGATGTCGTAGCGGGCCAGCCCAGTGCAGATGATGAGCAGCAGGCCGCCCCAGAAGAAGCTGGCCACGATGCGCCGCAGGGCAGCGCCTCGGTTTACAGCCGAGCGAGGCCGGGTCATCCACAGGTAGAACTTGGAGGAGGTGGGGCGAGGCCGCAGCTCGCTGGGGTGCACCTCCAAGACGTAGAGGTCCTGGGCGATGAAGATGCCCAACAGCCACAGGAGAGAGAGGAGCGCCGCCGATAGAATATAACCTCCATTGAAGAAGGTGTTCAGGTTGTGAAACCAACGGGGGACATCCACCAGCAGCTGCTTCAGGCCAAGCTCCGTGTAGCTGGCCAGCTTGAGAAAGAGCATGATGATCACCCACTCGGTGAAGCGGAAGCGCGCCCGGTTGAACCGCCCCGGCTCGCTGTGCTTGAGCACCCGCTCCGACTGGATAGCCTCCCACACGACGAGAAAGGTGAAAAGGACCAGATAGGCCCCGCCCCAGCTAGGGTCGACTCGATGGACCAGCGCCACGACGCTGATCACCACCGAGGTCATCATTCCGGCGATGACTGTGGGGCGAAATAGGTTCTCTATCCACCTCTCAAGCGAAAGCGGAGGGCGCATCCCTCCCACCAGCATCAGTCCACTCCTATCAGCCAGTTTACAGCACGCTCACCGGGTCAACGTCCACTTGCCAGCCCAGGGGCAGCTCAAAGGGCCGGAGGAACGTGGAGGGATCGGGGGCCCGAATCACGATCTGCCAGCGGTAGCGACCCCGCAGGCGATGGAAGAAGCAGGGGACGGGGCCCAGGAGGGACACATCGGCCAGCCCCCGCCGGCGGACCTCCAACCGCAGCAGCTCCGCCATCCACTCCACCTCAGCTTTACACTTTGCCTCATCCCGATGGCGATACACCAGGCGGGCCAGCCGCGCGAAAGGGGGATAGCCCTGCTCGCGACGGAAATCTATCTCCCGCTGGTAGAAGCCCCTGTAGTCGTGTTGGCTGGCGGTCTGGACAGCATAGTGATCGGGGTTGTAGGTCTGGATGATCACCCTGCCCCCTAGGATGCTCCTCCCCGCCCGGCCAGCCACCTGGGTCAGCAGTTGGAAGGTGCGCTCGCTGGCCCGAAAGTCGGGTAGATGCAGGGCGGTGTCGGCGCTGATGACCCCCACCAGCGTCACCAGCGGCAGGTCCAGCCCCTTGGCCACCATCTGGGTACCCACCAGCACATCCGCCTGGTGGTTTACGAACTGCTCCAGCAGTACATCGTGCGAGCCCGCCTTTCTCGTCGTGTCCCGATCCCAGCGCAGGGCGCGCACGCCGGGGAAGAGCTCTCGCAAAGCCTCCTCCACCCGTTGAGTGCCTACGCCAAAATAGCGGATGCGGCGGCTGCCGCATCGGGGACACCTCTTCGGCGCCTCCTCGCGTCGACCGCAGTGATGGCAGATGAGCTGTCCAGGCCCCGATGGGGTGTCGAGGTGATAGGTGAGGGGTACATCACAGCGGGGGCATTTCAACACCAGCCCACAGTCGCGGCATAGGACGAAGGTCGCCGCGCCCCGACGGTTTAGGAAGAGGATGGCCTGCTGATCGCGCTCCAGCGTCTCCGTCAGTGCCTTCTGCAATGCTCGACTGAAGATCGAGCGGTTGCCAGCTCGCAGCTCAGCCCGCAGGTCCACGATCTCTACCGGCGGCAGATCCAGGTAGCGGAGGTCCTCGTACTCAGGTCCCGCCTCCCGAATCCGCATTCGGTTCGATTCGATCCGATAGCGCGCCCGCTGCTCCTCTATCTTCGCCCGATGTCCCATCACCCGTTTGGGCAGCCGCAGCAGGGTGAACTGCCCCTGCAGCGCTCGGTGGTAGGTGTTCAGGTCGGGCGTGGCGCTTCCCAGGATCACCGCCGCCCCCTCCAGCCGGGCCCGCTGCAGAGCCGCCTCACGGGCGTGATAGCGGGGCGTCCTCTCCTGCTTGTAGGAGGTCTCGTGCTCCTCGTCCACGACGATGCAGCCCAGGCGGGGGAGGGGCGCGAAGAGAGCCGACCGCGGGCCGATGACCACGTCCGCCCGGCCGGCGCGAATTCTCCGCCAGGAGTCATACCGCTCGCCGGGTGAGAGGCCGCTGTGCAGCACGGCGATGCGGCTGGGGAAACGAGCAGCGAAGCGGCGGATGGTCTGCGGCGTGAGGGCGATCTCGGGCACTAGAACGATCGCCTGGAGGCCGGCGGCCAGCGTCTCCTGCAGGGCGTGGAGGTAAAGCTCCGTCTTGCCGCTGCCAGTGACTCCGTGCAGGAGGTACACTGGCGGCTGAGCGGGAGGTGTACGCCGCTCGAAGAGCTCCCTAAGCCCAGCCCGGATCTTATCCCAGGCTGCCTCCTGCTCCGGGGTGAGCCGGGGAGAGGCGGTGAGCACGAATTCCCTACCCTCCAGCG
>JAYEMR010000078.1:0-2877 GCA_034718215.1 Chloroflexota bacterium | reverse complement strand
GCAGCCGCCACCTGGGCGCATACCTGATGGAAGATGCGCGATTCGATCTCCAGTTGCCGCTCCTCAGCATTGAGTATCAGCGACTCCTTCTCCTTCAGCTCAGGGATGAAGTACCGCTCCGCCGATACCAGCGTCTGCTTGCGGACGTACTCCTCGGGCACCCGGTCCAGATTCGCCTTCGACACTTCCAAATAGTAGCCGAAGACCTTGTTGTAGCCCACCTTGAGGGACTGGATGCCAGTCCGCTCTCGCTCCTGATGCTCCAGTTGGGCCACCCACTGCTTGGCCTCCCGCGCGGCGGCCAGCACCTCGTCCAATTCGTCGGAGAAACCAGGGCGGATCACCCCTCCGCTGGCTAATGTGGCGGGGGGATCGTCAGCGATGGCCTGTGCTAATAACTCAGCGATCTCAGCGCAGGGATCGAGGCGGGAGATGAGATCAGCGATGGGCCCCTCTTGGACGCTAATATCCGCCAGCATCCCCCGTAGCTCGGGGATCGCGTTCAGCGTCCGGCCGATGCCCACCAGCTCGCGAGGCCGGGCGATGGACTGCACCACTCGGCCGGTGAGCCGCTCCAGGTCTCCCAGCCCTTTGAGCAACTCTCGTACCTCGAGGCGGGTCGGCGTGCCTTCCACGAAACTGCTGACCGCCTCCTGCCGCCGCCGCAGCCGCCTCAGATCTAGAAGGGGTTGGCTAATCCAGCGGCGAAGCAGCCGTCCCCCCATGGCCGTGACCGTATCATCCATCACCCACAGGAGCGAGCCCTTTTCTCTACCGGTGCGGATGGTCTGGCTCAGCTCCAGGTTGCGGCGGGTGACCGTATCCAGCACCATGAAATCACCTACGCTGTAGGTAGACAGGTTGCGGAGATGATCGAGCGCCGCGGGCTGGGTCTGGGTCAGGTACTGAATGATAGCCCCCGCCGCGCGCACGGCCAGGGGCTTCCCCTCGCAGCCGAAGCCCGCCAGCGTCCCCACCTCGAAATGCTCCAGAAGGGACCGCCGGGCGTTGCCCTCCTCGAACCGCCAACTCTCGTATTCGGTGATGAAAGCGCCCTCCTCAATGGGCGCCTCCATCCCCTCTGGCACGAGACATTCCCGCGGCCGCAATCGAGCCAGCTCCTGTTTCACATCCAACCAGAAATTATCGTCGTCGAACTGAGTGGTGGCGAACTCCCCAATGGTGATGTCAATGTAAGCCAGGCCCGCCCGATCGCCGTCGGAGACCAGCGCGGCTAAGTAGTTGTTCCGCTTCTCCTCTAAGAGTGTGGGCTCCACGACCGTGCCCGGGGTCACCACCCGGATCACCTGGCGGGGGACCAGGTTCCCCTTCCCCATGGCCACCTGGGCGCCATCCACCGCTCTCTGAGCCCGGCCAGCCATGCCCGTGCGCCGCAGGTGATCGGTCTCCGGGCCAAGCTGCTCGGCGATAGCCACCTTGTGTCCAGCAGCGATGAGCTTGGCGATGTAGGAGTCGGCGGCGTGGTAGGGAACGCCAGCCATGGGCACCCGCTGGCCTTTAGAGATCGGACGGGAGGTGAGGGTGATGTCGCACACTCGGGCCACGACCTTGGCGTCCTGGTCGAAGGTCTCGTAGAAATCGCCCAGCCGGAAGAAGAGGATGGCCTCGGGGTGTTGAGATTTTAGCTGCAGATACTGTCGCCGCATAGGCGTCGTACGAGCCATTGCTCAATCCTCAGGTCTCGCGAATGTCTTCCACCTCTAAGCCCAGTCTCTCCATAGCCTCCACCAACTGCCGCTTGGTCGCCGTCCCCTCTCGCACCTTAACCGTGATCACACCCGTCGTCAGATCCTCACCCCAGAAGGTGCTCAAACTGACGATATCTCCTCCCACGTCTGCGATAGCGCCGGTGATAGAGGCCAGCATTCCCCTCTGATCTGGCACTTCCAGTGTCAGTCGCACCCCCTTCTCCCGGGCGCCCAACATCTCCAAGAAAGTTTTGAAGAGATCGGTCTCGGTGATGATGCCCACCAGTTGATCGCCCCGCACCACCGGCAGGCCGCCGATCATGTTGTCGGCCATGATGCGAGCCGCCTCCTCCAGGGGAGTGATCT
This sequence comes from Chloroflexota bacterium, assembly GCA_034718215.1. Classification (GTDB taxonomy): domain Bacteria; phylum Chloroflexota; class Anaerolineae; order JAYEMR01; family JAYEMR01; genus JAYEMR01. The sequence continues at coordinate 802 of JAYEMR010000078.1, read as the reverse complement.
CATCCACCGTGATCACATCCTGGCTCATCACCTCCGCCACGGTGAGCTTAGCCAGGAGATAGTGCATCTCGTAGATGTTGAGCGATGTGGCCGGGGAGGGAGAGGCATAGAGCAGGTCTTTTTCCAGCACAATGCCCACCAGCTGGCCCCTTTTACCCAGCACCGGCAGCCGGCGGACCTTCTCCCGGTGCATGATGTCCAGCGCCTCAGGGACAGATGTATTGGGACTCACAGTCACGGGATGACGTGTCATGCGCTCTCTCACGAGCATATCTGCACCTCCTTGATCCGTCGGTCGCAACTCGTACACCAGCACGTCAATCTGCCGCTTGGGGACCTTGATTTGGCGCTGATGGAGCCCCTTGTCGGTGGGGATGGTGGCGACTAGTGACGCTCTTGATTTCACCGGTGCACCTTACTCGGCGCTCAGCCCTCAAGGCGTTCCCAATGTTTTCGAGCCTGCTCGTATATCTCGTCAACACTTGCATCCCCGAAAACCTGTTCTTGCCACTCCAAATAGTCCCCCCGGCCGGGGCTTAATTGGGTGAGGAAGCGAATCGTGTCAGCATACCCGAGGGACTGGACCAAGACCATAAAACCAGTCTCCTGCAAGGCCATTTCGGAACGAACAAATCGTTGATCTGTCAGTGTCATCTCACACCTCTCGCAGCAAGTCTCGGTAAATCGCAACGGTTAGGACAACGGATGTTAATTTGAGCATTTTGTGGCATAATTTACTTGCAGACTGCAAAAAGGAGGTAAATTATGTCAAAAGAGCAAGATTTTCGTACAGACGAACTCA
>JAYEMR010000077.1:0-14777 GCA_034718215.1 Chloroflexota bacterium | reverse complement strand
CTTATAGCCAAGTGGTACCGCAAGATCCTGGCCCACACCGTGTGCGTTTGGCTCAATCTCCAGTTCGGCCGAAGTCCGCTTGACTTCGACGGACTGGTCTGCACCTGAAAAAAGTTGCACATAGCGTGTTATTCATAATTATGGTTGCATCCCAGATGTCCACTATATTTGTTCCACCGGAATCTTTGATATCGTCTGCATGGCTGGCATAGATCAGATAACCGTTGGCGGGGACGGTTGTGGTTATGTAACCATCAGCGTCGGAAAAATTGAGACACTCTCCAGTATCCGCTCCATAGATCGACCAACTCCCAATATCAATCGGGGAATCAGTATTATTCTTCAGCTCAATCCACTCATCGGAATAGCTGGCTTTCGTCCCCATCCAAGCGATCTCGTTGATAACCACATGATCGGCGATGTCGTCTGGATCTTCTGCAAACACAGCGCTCCTGAGAATATCCATCGCCAGAAGAGCGAAGGGCAGCGAGAGAAGGAAGGCCAGTGCCACCCTCTCGCAGAGTCTCCCAGTGCCTCTGCGGTTCTCCCACGGGAAGAAGAACCACCTCTGCAGGTCAGATCGCTCATCTCCACGCTCTGCTCTCTCGACTTCCTCAGCCTTTGTCAATTCCCTCCACTCCCTCCAGCTTCCCTATGTCCGCCAAGCCTATCAGCGCCACAGCACTCGCCATCGCGCAGGCCTCCACGACGCTGGGACGACCCTTCTTTAAGGTAGAAGCTCCAGGGCCGCGATGATGACCCCCGCCATGGCCACCATGGTAGCCACCATCCACCGCAGCTGGAGACGCATATCCCGTCCCAAGTCGTCAAGCCGCTGATCCATCCTAGCAAAGTGCTGATCCATCACTCCGAAACGCTGGCTCATCGCCTCCAGGCGCTGATCCATCTGCCCGAAGTGCTGGTCCATCACCCCGAGGCGCTGATCTATCTGATCGAAGTGCTGGTCCATCACCCCAAGGCGTTGGTCTATCTGATCGAAGCGTTGGTCCATCACCCCGAGGCGCTGGTCTATCTGCTCGAAGTGCTGGTCAACCTCCTCGAAGCGCTGATCCATCTGCCCAAATCTTCGATCTATCTGACCGAAGCGCTGATCCACCATCTCGAAGCGCTGATCTATCTTGGCGTCCAGTCTCTCGTAGAACTCCCCAATGCTTCCGCGATTCTCCCGCACATCGTTGCGCAGATCCTGGATGTCCTCCCGCAGGTAAGAAAGTCCCCACTGGAAATCGAATCGCTCACGCTCTTGCACCTCAGCTTCCTCAGCCATTGTCAATTCCCTCCACTCCCTCCAACTTCCATATGGCCGCCAGGCCCATCAGCGCCACAACGCCCGCCACCGCGTAGGCCTCCACGACGCTGGCCTGAATGACGAAGAGGGCTAACACTCCCAATACCCCGCTCACCAGATACAGGGCCATCACCGCCTCACGTTGGGTGAGGCCCAGGGCCACCAGTCGGTGGGACAGGTGATCTTTTCCCGGAGTGGTCAGGGGGTTGAGACCCCGCCGCAGACGGGAGAGGACCACAAGCGTGGTGTCGAAGATGGGCAGCCCCAGCACCAGCACCGGCACCATCCAGCTCAACATGGTAGGGCTTCCGGGGAAGCGCAGCTTTATCCCCGTCGCGGCTAACACAAATCCCAAGAACAGGGCTCCCCCATCCCCCATGAATATCGAAGCGGGGTTGAAATTATAGATCAGAAAGCCCAGGCAGGCCCCCATCAGCGCCGCCGAGAGGGTCCCTACCAGGTACTGGCCGTTCATGGCCGCCATCAGCAGAAAGAAAGCGGAGGCAATGGCTCCTACTCCTCCCGCCAGGCCATCCATGTTGTCCAGTAGATTCAGGGCACTGGTAATGCCCATTACCCAAAATATGGTCACTAGGGTATTAAGCACAGGATGATGCAGGAAGGTGACCCTGACGCCCGAGAGGATGAGGATCAAAACCGCAAGAGGCTGCCCTATCCCCAGCTTGATGAGCGGATGCAGCGTTCCACGGTCGTCCCAGAAGCCGCAGAAGGATACCAGGGTAGCGCCGAGGAGGATGCCCACTGCCTGCGGAACGTAGGAACGATCCCCGAACAGCAGCAAGGCCACGATGAAGGCCAGATAGATCGCCGCTCCCCCCAGGCGGGGCATGGGATGGATGTGGATCTTACGAGCGCTGGGTCGATCTATCATCCCTAAGCTCGGAGCCGCCCACCGGGCCAGGGGGGTGCCTCCCAAAGCAAATAGAAGGGCGCTGGCAAATATCAGCATGTAGACTGTCATGACGCTTCTCCCTGATCACTGAGTACTGGTCTGTTGCCGCAATTGAGCGATGAATTTCTCCAAAGCTGGCTTCTGATCCTCAGAGGCCAGTTCCTTGGCCAGGGACGCCTCGGTCAGGGCCTTCTCCATCTCACCCAGTTGGCTGTACAGCAGGGCCAAGTTCTTGTGGCTGTTGAAATCCTGCGGAGCAAGCTGCACCACGCTCAGGTTCTCCTGCACCGCCTCCTCCAGCTTCCCTTGCTTGGCATAGATGTAGCCCAGGGCCGAGTGGGCCGGAACCGATTTGGGATCCAGCTCCAGGGCCTTGTTGTAGGCCTCGAGCGCCTCTGCCCACTTCTCTTCCCTTAAGTACTCCCTCCCTTGGGCAAGGTATGCCTGCAGGTCAGACTTCGGCTCTGAGGACGCCTCCACCTTTCCGCCTAGCCGCTTGATCATATCCTCCAGCCCTGCCCTCTGCTTCTCGGGAGCCAGCTTCCAGGCGCGCTGAGCCTCAGCCAGGGCCTTCCCCCTATCACCCAGTTGGTTGTACAGCAGGGCTAGGTTCTTGTGGCTGTTGAAATCCTTAGGCGACATCTCCGCCACGATACGGTTCTCCCGCACCGCCTCCTCCAGCTTCCCCTGTTGGGCGTAGATGTAGCCCAGGGCTGAATGTGCTTGGAGGATGTTGGGCTGCAGATCCAAGGCCTGCTGGTAACTCTCAGCGGCCTTCTCCAGCTCCTCCTGGCTCATGTGCAGATCTCCCAGCAGAAGGTAGGTCTTCTCGTACTCCTGGTCTAAACTCAGCGAGCGCTGATATTTCTTCAGCGCCTGCCCAGTATCCCCCTTAAGAACGTAGGCCAGCCCCCATTCATTCCACAGCTGGGCGTTGTGGGGGCTCAAGGAGGTGGCTTGGCGGTAGTAGTCCAGGGCCTGTTTCAGCTTCTCCTCCCGTTGAGCGGGGTCGGAGGACATCTGCGCCCAGGTTCGGTGGAGGCGAGCCAGGTTGGCCGAATGATCGGTGTTGAGAGGGTTGATCTCCTGTGCCCTTTCCAACACCAGCCAGCCGGCCCTCATAAGCTCCGAGCGGCTCATCCGGGCTATCGACTCTGGCTTCATCCCCATCACCTCGTCCAGGGTGAGCTCAGAGGCCACTCCAGGCTGGTCAGAAGAGGTGGCCTTGGCCTTCTCCAGGAAGGCGCGCCCCAGGAATAGGTAGTAGAAATCCTCGTGAGGGGCCAGATTAATGGCGCGCCGGTAGAGAGGGATGCTGACGGCCCACTGCTTCTTGCTGTCATAGGGCTGAGCCTGCTTGTAGATGATATCAGCCATGATCGGCTTCAGGTTGGTGGAGTATACCAGGACCACTGCTCCTACGACCAGCAGCGGATACAGCCACCAATTGCCCCGCCGCCAGTTTCTCTTCGGCAGGCGCTCTCCTTTCAGCAGGGCAGCCCCCAGGGCGAGCATCAGGGCCAGTAGATAGAGGTAGTAATGGGGCAGGACGCCAGCCACGCGGTCGGCAGTGCTCAGGATATCCTCCAGCGTGCGCGCCGTCCGTTGGAAGCGAAGCTGATAGTTGTGGGTTATCAGGAAAGGCAGGAATGCCGCCGCTGAGATCAGCACGTAGGCTCCCAGAGCCGATCCCCAGCTTGCTCTCCCCCTCGACTTCCAATCCGCGAGAAACAGCCCACCGCCGACCACCCAGGTGAGGGTGAAGAGCCAGAGGATGCTGTGGTGGCCGGCCGAGAGGTTGAACTGGGCGGTGATGTAGTCGAACCCCATGGTCGCTAGAATCAGGCCCATTATCAGGCAGCGGCTGAGCAGGTCTCCGTCCCACCCCAAGCCCCTCCTGCGCCCTCTCCTTCGGGAGCGGGATGAGCGCTCGCCCTGAGGGGTACGGGTCACCAGGGCATCGGCGTGCTCGGAAGGCTCAGCGCCCTGGAGATAGTACCCGAGGGCCACCATCAGCCCTGAGTAGGCCCAGAAGTAGGTGCGCGTGGCGGCGATGGCGATCCCAAAGTGTATCTCCACGAAGTGGGCCATTATGGCGGAGATAAGTCCTATCAGCGGGAGCTGATAGGGAATCCTCTCCGCCGCTTCCTCTTGGCGAAGCAGGAGAGCGCGCAGGATGAGATAGCCAGCCAGCCCCAGCATGATGCCGAAGGGGAGCCCCACGCCGAGGAAGTGAGGCCCCCGCCAGAGGCTGAAGAATATTGCCCCAGCCACCCCTCCTCCGATCCAAAGCCCAATGAACAGATCACGCTGGCGTCTAGTAGCGATGGCTCCCAGCCACTTGAGGCCGTAGTAGAAGACGGAGGCGAAAAGCAGCATGTATACCACAAAACCGATCAGTCCGGTCGTCACCAGGGCGTCGAAGGTCTCATTGTGTGAGCGGTCTGGCGAGGCGTTGCGAGACTCGTAGTGGGCCAGGTCGGGGGGATAGAAGCGGTTATAGGCCACGTACATGGCCTCGGGGCCGTATCCGATGAGAGGCCGGATCGAGTTCAGGGCATCCTTATCACCGGAGGGATACCCTATAGGGGGGTGAGGGGAGATAAGATCCAAAGCTCCCCGCCATATCAGCACCCGCACCTTGCCCGTGCCGGTCTCCGTCTCGAAGACCCGGCCCAGTCGCCCCAGGTAAGGCAGCTCTTTAAGAGGTGCCAAGGGAGTGCCAGGTACATTCAAAAACACGAGGAAGAGACCAGCTATCACCGCCAACGTGATCCATCCATACATCACTATCCGCCACCGTCGGACCAGCGACAGGAGCACTATGAAGAAGAACAGCCCTCCCATCAGGCCTAGCCATGGGCCACGGCTCTTGGCGAATATGATGCAGATAAGCTGCGGGGCCAGGATGAAAAGATAGCTGGTGGCGAGGATGGTATGCCGCCAATCCGCCTCCTCATCGGCTAGAAGAATGGAGAAGGATTCCACGACTCGGCTGAGAGTCAGGGGCACCACCATGATCAGATAGGCGGCCACGAAGATGGCATTGCCCATGTTGGCCGCCACCCGCCTCGAGACGTTTCCTCCCCAAGGCAGAGGGTCCAGCCCATAGTGTTGAATGAGGCCGTACATGGAGATGGGGAGGCTGACCACGATGGCGGTGGTCACCAGTCGGCGTACCTGGGAGTGGCGGCGCAGGTTCTGGAGGATAAGAAAGAAGATGACCAGGTAGGCTGAGGTAGTGTAAGTGCCCTGCAGCCGCTGATAGGATCCCCACAAGCTCACCCATCGGGTAACCGAGCACAGAGTGCTTATGAGATAGACTCCCGCTAGGAGCAAAGTGGGCAGCACGAGAGGAGTATTCCGGATGCGATTCCACAGAGCGACAAGGGGGCTACGACTACTTTCAGAGGCGGATTCCGTTCGGATTTCCTCCAGGGTCTTGATCAGCCAGGCAGCGATCATGATCAGGGCGATGGAGCGGAGCAAGGTCAGTTTGTCCGGCTCGAACACCCGGCTGGAGTACACGTTGAAGAACAGGGGCTCGACGATGATCGCCGCCAGCCACCCCGCCTCAATGATATGCTCGCAGAAACGGCTGAGTTTAGTCCGCATAAAACACCTCACTTTGGGCCGCAGCACCTGTCTGCGCAGGCAGGAAAGATATTCTGTATTATAGCGGGATCAGCCCTCTATGTCCAATCTCATCAAGCCCCCTGGATTACATCTTGGTACACAGCCATCGTTTCCTCCGCCGTCCTCTCCCACGAGAAGCGCTTAGCCTGCTCTAAACCCCGCTTCTGCATCTCCGCCCGCAGCGCTCCATCCCTCAGCACCTCATACATGGCCTGGGCCATCTCCTCCACATCAGTGGGATCGAAATAGAGAGCCGCCTCGCCCCCGACCTCGGGCAGACTGGAGGCCCTCGAGCAAACCACTGGCGTCCCACAGGCCATGGCCTCCAGGGGCGGCAGGCCGAAACCCTCGTACAGGGAGGGAAAGACGAAGAGCGTCGCCGCCGAGTAAAGGGCGGGCAGGTCCGCCTCAGGTACGTGGCCCAGGAGGATGACCTCATCCTCCAATCCTAATTCCTCCAGCCTGCGGAAGAAGGGCTGGTAGAGCCAACCCTTTTCACCGGCGACGACCAACCTCCAGCCCTCGGCTCCGAGCCTCCTCAGCAGAGATAGGGCCTCAATGAGCCGCCGGTGGTTCTTTCGGGGCTCAATGGTGCCCAGGCTGAGGATGAAATGCTCCGGCAGGCCATGCTCTCGCCGCACGCGCTCGATCTCTTCCGCAGGCTGAGGCCGAAAACGGGGATCGGCCGCCTCGTGGATGACCGTTATCTCGCTTGGATCCACACTGTATAACCTCACCAAGTCCTCCCTGGTAGAGTGGGAGACAGCGATGAGATGATCGGCTCGGCGAATGAAGAGAGGCATAGCTAGGTTGAGAAAAACATAGTTAAGGAGCTTGTGGTGATGGGGGAGGAGACGAAAGACCAAGTCGTGCACAGTGAGCACAGAGGGGATATGGCGCAGGGGCATGAGCAGATGCTCGGTGGCGTGAAAGAGCTCCGCTCCAGGCAGCAGACGGTCGAAGCCGAGGTGGGTCAACTGCCCTAACCAGACAGCCATACGCCAGGGCTTGTACCCAGCCCGCACGGTTCGGATAGGCGCCTCACGCAAGCTGACAGGGAGGTGAGCCGAGGGTGCGCGATTGTAGAAAAAGGCGAACCGCACTGGATCCCCGTCAAGGAGGGCTTGAGCCAAGCTCTGAGCATAGCGCCCCAGCCCGGCCCGGCCATGCACTGCGGCGGAGATATCCACATAAATGGTCACAGCTATATCCTTTTCACTCATCCGCTCGGAAAACTCAGGCCCTCCGGAGGAGAGCAATCCAGCGGCAGTGCTTTGTCTATACTACCATCTTTAAGGTCGTTTGCCAAATGCCGAGCGAATGCCCAGGAACTGAAGGCGATGCTAGCTCGCCGCACAGGTGATCAGGTGCAGGCAGGTGCGGGCAAGGGGGGCATCACCCATTGCTTTATAAGTAGGCTGAAGGCGCAGCCCCATTGATTATTATATCTTCAACGAGAGGACCGAGGCGTCCCCACTGAGGGATATGCTGACCATGGAACAGCTTCGGCGAGGACGCCTCAGCCCTCAAATCTGCCAGTACCTGGTACAGGTGAGATGTGGGGAATAACCAGAGCCCCATACTTGACCTCCACCCTGAAATCCTCTACAATAAAAGACAATGGGACAAGCTGAGGGGCCTGGTTCCGCGGGGAGCGAGGCCCCTTTTGATAAGGGGGCCAATTGGAAGCTGTAGAGCGCTGGCTGGGCTATGACGATGTGTTCCTCGACTGCGATGGCACGCTGGTCGCGATGGAGGGAACTGACGAGCTAGCTCGCCACAAGGGGATGACAGAGGTCATCGAACAGCTCACTCGGCAAGCGATGGAGGGGGAAGCTCGCCTGGAGAATGTGTACGCCGAGCGACTGCGTCTGCTGCACCCCACCAGGGATGATTTACGCTACGTAGCCCTTCGCTACCAGGAGAGGGCCGTGTCTGACGCTCGAAAGCTGATCGCGGCCTTGAAATTCTTAGACCGGCAGGTCTACATCGTCAGCGGTGGATGGGCCAAGGCAGTGATCGCCTTTGGAAACTGGCTGGGGATCTCCACCGACCACATATACGCCGTGGAGCTGGAATTCGACGAGCTGGCCGGCCGCTGGTGGGAGCATTCCTCAGGGGACCCCAACCCGGCTGAGCGGTACTTGGATTTCGTCCCCGGGCCGCTGTCCGAAAGCGAGGGCAAGGCAGCGGTCATAAGCCGGGTGCGCCAGGAACCCAGGCGAGCGATGCTGGTGGGCGATGGTATCCCCGATCTCCTAGCGAGGAGGGCGGTGGAGCTCTTCGTCGGCTTCGGGGGGGTGGCCCGTCGAGAGCGCGTCGCCTCTGAGGCGGATGTCTATGTCGCGACCTCCAGCTTGACCCCCATCCTCCCCCTGGTGGCCCGCCCCGAGGATTATGATCGCTGCAGGAACACATCTCACCAAGATGTATTTGACAAGGGACTGACCCTGATCTACGAGGGCGACGTGACCTTCCGTCGTCAACCACAAGAGAGGAGCTTTCATGCCTCATACCAAGCTTTTTATCCCCGGTCCAACTGAGGTGCGACCCGAGGTCTTGCAGGAACTTGACCGGCCGATGATCGGTCACCGCAGCGCGGAGTTCAGCCAGCTCTTCCGAAGGCTTCAGCGCCGGCTGCGGCGGCTGTTCAAGACGGGACATCGTGTCTACATCTCCACCTCCTCCGGCACTGGCCTATGGGAGGCGGCGGTGCGCAACTGTGTTCGAACTCGCTGTCTCAACCTGGTCAACGGGGCCTTCAGCGAGCGCTGGCGCAAAGTGACCCTGGCCAATGGCAAACGGTCGGTGGCTGTGGAGGTGGATTGGGGGCAGGCCGTCAAGCCGAAGCAGGTCGAGGAGGAGCTGGAACGTGAGCGAGTCGACGCCGTGACGTTGGTATACAACGAGACCAGCACCGGAGTGCTGAACCCAATTAGAGAGATCGCTGAGGTGATCCACCAATTTCCTGACGTGCTGTTTTTGGTGGATGCGGTCAGCGCCCTTGGCGGGGTGGACACCCCCGTGGACGAGTTGGGAATTGACGTCTGCCTCGCCTCCCCTCAGAAGGCGCTGGCCCTGCCGCCTGGATTCGCCCTGGCCTCGGTCAGCGACAGAGCCTTGGCCCGGGCGCTGGAGGTGGAGAACAGGGGCTACTACTTCGACTTCCTGGTCTTCGAGAAGTATCTGGCCCGCGATCAGACCCCCACCACACCTCCCGTCTCCCTCCTCTATGGGTTGGACCGGCAGCTGGATCGCATCCTGGCCGAGGGACTGGAGGCTCGCTTTCAGCGCCATCAGGCCATGGCCCACACGGTGCAGAGCTGGGCGAGGGAGAGGGGATTTGAGCTCTTCGCCGAGGATGGGTATCGCTCACCAACTGTCACAGTGGTGCGCAACACCCGGGGGATTGATGTCCAGGCCCTGCGAGCTCACCTGAGGAAGCGGGGCATGATCATCGCCGATGGCTACGGACCACTGAAGGGCCAGACCTTCCGCATCGCTCACATGGGTGACCTGACCCCAGCGGAGGTGGAGGAGGTGCTGGCGGCGGTGGATGATTTTCTGCTCAGGTGAAACTCCTGAAAGGAGGGGACAATGTACCAGATTTTGGTGGCTGCCTCGCTGTCGAAAGCCAGCCTGCAGCTTTTGGAGGACGATCCGGAGGTGGAATTCGAGGTTTGTAAGCCTCCATTACCCGTGCCTGCCCGCACCTGCGCGCCCGTGCCTGATCGGGTGCAGGCGGGTACAGGTGATCGGGTACAGGTAGATGAGAAGGCTCAGGGATTTCTTGCCGCATGCGACGCGATCATCGTCAGCAGCCAAGTCACCGTGGATGAGCAGCTGCTGGAGGGGGCACCCCATTTGAAGGTGATCGGACGGGCGGGCACGGGACTGGATAACATCGACGTCGAGGCCGCCTCCCGCCGAGGAGTGCTGGTTATGAATGTGCCGGGGGGCAACACAATAGCCGCGGCGGAGCACACCATGGCCCTGATCCTGGCCCTCTGCCGGAATATACCCCAAGCTCAGGCTTCTTTGAAGAGAGGGGAGTGGAGACGAGGGGACTTCCTAGGGGTGCAGCTGTACGACAAGGTCCTGGGCATCATCGGCCTGGGGCGTATCGGCTCCCTAGTGGCCCGGCGGGCTCAGGGTTTTCGCATGACGGTGGTGGCCTACGACCCTCACATCTCAGTCGAGGCTGCGCGCGACCTGCAGGTGACCCTCCTGGAGTGGGAGGAGCTGCTGCGCCGAGCTGATTTCATCACCCTTCACGCTCCTCTCACGCCCTCCACGCGGGGCCTGATCAGCGCCCAGGACATCGCTCAGATGAAGCCGGGGGTGCGCATCGTAAACGCTGCCCGCGGCGCGTTGATTGACCCCACCGCCCTCTACGAGGCCCTCACCTCGGGGCACGTCGCTGGCGCGGCGCTTGACGTGTTCGACACGGAGCCTCCGGAGGGAAACCCGCTGTTGAGCCTACCCAACGTGATCGCTACCCCTCACCTGGGATCCAAGACCGAGGAGGCTCGGCGCGGTGTCTCCATCCAGATCGTGAACCAAGTTTTGGATGCCCTGCGTGGTCGAGATTATCAGAACGCGGTTAATATGCCCCTCGCCGGCAGCTTCTCATTCCAGGAGCTGCGTCCCTATCTGAGCCTGGCCGAGCGGATCGGCTCCATGCAGATGCAGTTGGCTCAGGGGCGGATGAGCCGGGTGGAGGTGGAGTATCGGGGTCCGGAGGTATCGAAGCTGGTCAAACCATTGACTACCGCTCTGCTCAAAGGGCTGCTGACCCCCATAGTGGGTCAGGATCAGGTCAACTACGTCAACGCCCCCCTGCTGGCTAACCAGCGAGGCGTTATTGTGGCTCAAGTCAAAGGACTGCCGGGGCCAGACTATCCTAATCTCATCTCCTGTCATCTGATCACCGACTCGGGGGAGCGCCTCATCGCCGGAACCCTGTTCAGCCGAAAACTACCTCGCATCGTGCAGATTGACGAATATCGCATGGACGCCCTGCCGGAGGGGATTATGCTGGTCATGGCCAGCCAGGATGTGCCGGGTGTGATCGGCAAGGTGGGTGCTTTCCTGGGCCAGCATAACATCAACATCGCCGAGTGGCGGCTGGGCCGTAATCAGCCCGGCGACCGGGCGCTATCGGTCATCAATCTGGATAACGAAGTGCCTGACCAAGTGATGGAAGAGCTGGCGGAGCTATCGGAGGTGATCGACATTCGACAGGTGGTGCTGTGATGAGGACAGGGCACAGAGGACACTCTCCTGCCTGCGCGGCAGACAGGACCCTGATCTTCGCTCATCGGGGAGCCAGCTATCGGGCCCCTGAGAACACCCTGAGCGCCTTCCGCTTGGCGCGAGACATGGGCGCCGATGGGATTGAGCTGGATGTGCAGCTAAGCCGCGACGGGGTTCCGGTGGTCATCCACGATGCTACCGTGGACCGCACCACCGATGGCTCCGGGACCGTGGCGGACCTCACCCTGGCGGAGCTGAAAAGGTTGGATGCTGGAAGCTGGTTCTCCTCCGAGTTCGCCGGCGAGCGCATCCCCACCCTGAACGAGGTGTTCTCTGTCCGTCGGACAGACGGGACGGCGGTAGGGCAAGATCTGTCCCTCAATCTGGAGCTGAAGGTCGTGGAGACAGAGGCGGTCGGGCTGGAGGAGGCGGTAGGCTCTCTTATCGCCCGCTGTGGAATGGAGGATCGCGTCCTGATCTCCTCCTTCAGTCCCCTGGCCCTGCAGCGGATGCGGAGGGTAAACTATCATCTTCCTCTGGCTCTCATCTACGGGCTTTCTCTGCCACAAGCGGAGTTGGAGCGCTGGGTTCAGGAGCTACAGCCCCTTGCGGCTTTGCATCCGGAGCACCGCTTGGTAGATGAAGCTCACTTGGCCTGGGCCTGGGAGCGCAATTGCCGGGTCAACGTCTGGACTGTGGACGAGCTGGAGGAGACGCAGCGGCTGCTGACCTTGGGGGTTGACGGCCTATTCACCAATCAGCCCGATCTACTCAAAGCGATCTTGAAGGAAGAGCCCACCCGGTAGGGCGGGCACTTCCCGCGGCGAGTCTTCACCTGTACCAGGTACTGGCAAAACGCCTGTTTGCCCCCTTGAAGCTTATGTGCTAAAATAAAAGCACCATATGGTGAGCGTAGCCTAGTGGTTAAGGCACCTGGTTGTGGCCCAGGAGATCGTGGGTTCAAATCCCATCGCTCACCCAGAATGCTGTTCCGGCCGACGCCCGGGGCAGCTTTCATTTTGGGCTTCTGTCCCCATTATCCAAGCTGGGGGATCAGAGAGATGTCTCCGACGATTCGTCCCACTCACCAGCTTTTCACCCTGGCCGACTTCGACGAGGCGGCGGATGTGATCCGTCAGCGCATATCCCATCGGCCGCGTATCGGCCTGGTGCTGGGCTCTGGCCTGGGCCGCCTGGCAGAGAGGATAGCAGGGGCAAATGTACTTCCCTACGATGCCATTCCTCACTTTCCCCGACCCTCGGTGGAGGGCCATGCTGGTCGGTTGGTCGCAGGGCGGCTGGGGAAGCATCAGGTGCTGACGATGGAGGGTCGGCTCCACTATTATGAGGGCCATTCCCTGCAGCAGGTGACCTTCCCCATCCGGGTGATGCAGCGGCTGGGGATTGATATGCTGATCGTGACCAACGCCGCTGGTGGGCTGAACCCCGATTTCGAGCCCGGCGACATCATGCTCATAACCGATCAGCTGAACCTGGCGGCCATGGCTGGATTGAGCCCGCTGCGCGGCCCCGACCGGCCGGAGCTGGGCCCTCGTTTCCCCAGCATGAGTGAGGCCTACGACCTCCAGTTACGGAGGCTGACCCACCGCGTGGCCTCGGCCCAAGGTCTTTCCCTTCGGGAGGGTGTCTACTGCATGCTGGCTGGACCTCATTTCGAGACCCCAGCCGACCTTCGTTTCCTGCGCTCCATCGGCGTGGATGCAGTAGGCATGTCCACCGTGCCCGAGGTGCTGGTGGCTCGGCACGGTGGAATGAGGGTGCTGGGCCTGTCGGTGATCAGCAATGTAGCCCGGCCTGAAGCAGGATCAGCGGGAAAAGAGGAGGGGCATGCTGGGGTGTTGGCTGTGGCTGACCGGGCCAGCGATCATATGTGTAAGCTGATCGAGGGGCTCCTGACCGAGCTTCGGGATCTGGAGTAGAGAAGGATCGATGCTCGTCCTGCTACAGCTCGTTGAAGAATATGACCTCTGGCTCTACGGCCTATGCGCTCTGGTGTTTCTCTTCTATATTCGCATAGCCTGGCGAGCCCGCAGGGAGCGGGCCTCCGCTTTCTTTGGCCTGGAAAAGGAAATGGCCACCTCTCACCTCCTCCGTGGCCTGAGCGGAGCATTCCTTTGCTGCCTTGCGGCAGGTGGTATCTACTACGTGAGCAATCACCTGGCCCCAGAATTCGAGCTCCCCGAAGCGCAGGGCGCCGAGCCCACAATTGTGATACCCACTCCTATTCCCTCCCCTACTCCTGGACCACCCACCTCGCCCCCTCCTACCCGGAGGCCTCGGGTCGTGCATACTGTGAAATCCACATCTACCCCCTCAGCCACGGCCACCCCTGAGATCCTACCACCCTCCTGCCCTAATCCCGGCGCTCAGCTCACAGCCCCAGGCGTCAACCAGGTGCTCCAGGGTCCTGTGCAGGTAAAGGGCACCGCAAATCTCCAGGATTTCGACTACTACAAATTTGAGTTCCGCGCCGCTGGCTCGGAAGCGGAATGGGCCTTCTTACAGCGGCAGGATAAACCCGTTGTGAATGGCGTGCTGGGGACCTGGGACGTGAGCGCGCTTCCCAGTGGGGAGTATGAATTCCGACTTGTGGTGGTGCGCAAGGACGGCAACTACAAAATCTGCGCTACCCAAGTGATCGTCCAGCACTAAAGTAAGGGAAGGAGGGAGAAGGGGATTGTGACCCGGATCATCAACACGCAGTCGCCGGGCAAGGAGCGTCGTCACCTGCGCCGTACTATCGCCGAGGCCTTGCGCCGTCTGTCGGAGAAGCCCGAGTTGGATGGCGAGGCGCGTGATCTGACAGCGCTCATCGTTTTCAGCCTGCGGGGAATTGAGGACACGGTGAAGCAGGTGGTCGAGGTGTGGGAGAAGCGGAACTACTACCTCAAGGCCGATCGCTTCCGCTCGGAGTGGAGCTGGGCCGGCCGGATGGCGGATCGGATAGAGAAGATTCTGCGGGGAGAGGAGTGGGAGGAGCTACCTCAGCTTCTGGCGCAACTCCTCCCGCACTTCGAGGACATCCGTGTCGCCCGCATGACGCGTTCTCCCTCTCTATGGCGGGGGGCCTACGCTCGCCTGCTTGATGATGCTCAGGATGGCCGTGCCCACCAGCGGGTTGAGCGAGGTTAGGATACAGAACCTGGCAGCAGAGCCCGACGTCGACGGCGTTTAGGTGATAGAGATGAATGCGCCAGTCAAGGGCACGGACATGTGCGCGCCGAGGCTGGCGTCTTTGTTTGTAGAGGCCGACCTCCATAAACGGGAGGAGACGCGATGCTCAAGGAAAAGACTGAGTTGAAGAGGCGGACGCTCTCCATGCTGTTCCTGCTGATAGATCCTTTGGCCTATTTGCACACGAGCAGTTTTGTGGCACAATCTAATGAGATTTTACCCACCTCAGCTCACCCATTGACCTCACGAGGCTGACAAGAACTGAGGCTGTTTAGCGGGGGAGGGCATGACCATGGAGCCGGTCATCCACCTCTCGACGAAGCCTCAAGCCAAAGCTCAAGTCAGGTAATGTTTAGACGTGCGAAGCATGTCGAAAAAAGCGATTCCGCTTTTATGCTTTTATGATAGAATGTCTCTCGTCAGTATCAACTGATGGGAGGCAACTATGGACGTTCAACTTGACTTTCC